>NZ_JBNWBW010000007.1:0-168738 GCF_053522725.1 Agrobacterium sp. 16-172Ci | reverse complement strand
TCCGAGATCGTCGCCAAACGCTCGAATACGAGTAGAATCAACACCGTGCGCCATGTCCACCAAATTTAAACCGGACAGCAGTGGGCTTGTCCCGAGGATGACGGGAGTGGGAGGCGAGGCTTGTGAAATGGTTCAGCCGCCAGTAACGCCCCTCAATCCAGTCATGCCGTGATTCTCTCTGGCCGATGCGCCCGCATGCACAGCACGACGCTCAGCACCACCGAACATATCGCCACGACCTCAATTAGTGTCGGGCCGCGCCCTTCCCATAGAAAACCGTAAAGCAGCGCAAACAGCGTTTCGAACAGGATCATCTGCCCGACCATGGTGAGCGGCAGAAGGCGGCTCATGCGGTTCCATAAGGCATTGCCGAGAATGGAAGCGGTGAAACCCAGCCCGGCTGCAACAGCCACAAAATGCAGCCAGTCGCCCGAACTATGGCTTTCGCCGCCAAAGCCAAAGGCCGGGATGGCGAGCGCGAGCGCAAGCCCACCGGTCACCACACCGGTCATCATGTTCCAGTCGTCGGCGCTGACATCGTGAAGACGGGAGAGCCAGCGGGCATTGCCGACCGCAAAGGCCGTCCATGACGCCAGCGCACCGAGCGCACAGGCCAGCCCGATGACGCGAGAGACATCGAGCCCCGCATCGTTTTCCGTCAGCGACTGCCAGGAAATGCCGATAATCCCCATCGCGCCGAAGGCGAGCGACGGCCACAGCCGCTTCAGCGACACCGCGCCGTGATCGCGGCTGCCGATGATGGTGACAGCGACGGGCAGGAAACCGATGATAATGGAGGTGAAGGCGACGCCGCTCAATTTTACCGCGGTCGATATGAAGACATAATAGGCGATATTGCCGATCATGCTCAGCCAGCCGAGTGCTATCCATTCCCGCGCGCCAAAATGGGCCGAGATGCGTTTCAGACGCGGCCCGATGATGATGAGGGAAATCAGCCCATAGGTGAGATAACGCGCCGTCGAGAGTTGCAGGGCGGAAAAATCCGGCACGAGTTTGGGAGCGAGAAAAATCCCACCCCAAAGCGCACCCGCCAGCATGCCGAAAAAAACACCGAGACCTGTTCTGTTCATGTCATGTCACATCCGCATTCACATCTGCCTGCGATGTGCCACAGCCCTTTGCGGCTGTCTTGACAAAAACTCCTGATCGAATGTGCTGGCGGTTTTAATGAAGCCCGCAGGTCCGACGGTAGGCTGCGGGCGTTTCACCCACTGCATTGCGCATGGCGCGCGTCAGTGCAGTCTGGTCGGAAAAACCGGCCCGCAAGGCGATCTCGGCAATCGGCAGGGTGGAATTGCTGAGCAATGCGCAGACCTTGTCCATGCGCAGCCCGGCCAGCCAGCGGTGAGGCGGAAGGCCGAATTCCTCGAGAAACAGCGCATGCAGGCGGCTGTCGCTGATCGTCACGCAGGAGGCGAGCATCTCGATGGTCCAGGGGAAGAACGGTTCCGCCCTGATAAGTGCAACAAGCCTGTGCAGGCGTTGGCGGATGTCGGCTTTCTCATTGGCAAGGCTGTCGATCAGGAGCGGTGCCCACAGACCGGCAATATCGTCGCGTCGCCCCTCTGTTCCGATGACGCCGCGCATATAGGCGATCAATTGCCGCGTATCCTGCGCGATATCGAGAAACGGTGAATGGGCGAATTTCTCGAGCGTTTGCTCGGGAAGGGCGCCTTCATCGATATCGACCACCAGCGAGTGGTTGCTTGCCGTCGCTTCCTGCGTATGCGGCGCATCGCGATGGATGAACACGCCGCGTCCTGCCGACAATTCGTCCTGCCGTCCCGCCACATCGATCAGCAAACGCCCGGAAACCGGAAGAACGATCTGAACGAAGCCATGCCGTTCCTTCGGTCTTTCTTCCCTGTAAGTTCTGATATCGGCGGATGCGGCTGTCATGACGCTGTCGTTTCCATTGTGCAAAGAAATGGCCGCCTCGAAAAAGCGGCCAGTTTCATTGTTTGATTATGACATCGTCTTGAAGATTGGGCCAGTCGGCTTTATCGATCGGCTCTGCGCGCCGGCAATTAACAGTCTTCCTTGGCGGTCGATTCGCCGCGTTTGCGCTTGCGCAGAACCGGCTTGTTCTCTCTCGCCTCGCATTTCGCGACGTCGATCAGATAGGCAAGCACCGGCATGCCGTTCATCGATGCGAGTTGCTTGGCGGATTCGAGAAGGTTGATGATGTTGGAAAAATCGTCCATCGGCTCACTCAGTGGCTCAAAGCGGTTATATGTCGGGTCTGAACCCAAGGATGAATACGCTGGGTGAAATCGGGAGCTTCCAGCGCCGTTGCATCCAATGGGTGTAATATTAGTCGCAAATAAATAGCAATCCCTGCGACGGGGTTACAATAGTCAATTTTCCGTAACTGTCATGCACGGCGAAGATATCGGTGCGGGGTGATGGCAGAAAAATCCAGCAGTCAGATGAGGTTTCTGAAATGCCAAACTATCTTCACAGGGTGGAAGATGCGGCTGCGATCATCGCCGGGGCGCAGCGAATCATGGTCGTGGGCTGCTCCGGCGGCGGCAAGACGACGCTTTCGCAGAAGCTCGCGCGCAATTTCGGACTTCGCTACATCTCCATGGATCGCGATGTTTTCTGGCTGCCCGGCTGGCAGGCGCGCCCGCGCGAGGAGCAGCGACAGAGGATAGCCACCATCATTACCGAGGAACGCTGGCTGATGGACGGCAGCAATCCGTCGTCGTTCGATATACGGCTGCCGCGATCCCACATCGTTTTGTGGGTGCGCATGCCGCGCTGGCTCTGCCTGTGGGGCGCGCTCAGCCGGGCGATCAAGGGTTATGGCAAGGCCCGCCCGGAAATGGCGGAGGGGTGTCCCGAAAGGATAGACATCGATTTCCTGCGCTATATCTGGAATTTCGAACGCCGCCATGCCCCGATTTTCGAGCAGAATTTCGCGCTTTATGGTCCTGATGTGCCGGTATTCCAGCTGAAAAGCCGAAAACAGTTTCGCCGCCTTCTTGATCTTCTGCGTATCGAGGATTAACTGCCGCTCATGCCACAGTTCGAAACGCATCGCCACGTCAAACACTCGCCCGACCGCATGTACGACCTCGTCGCCGATGTGGAGAAATATCCGCAGTTTCTGCCCCTTTGCGAGGCGCTCACCGTCCGTTCGCGCAAGGAGCGCGATGGCAAGGTGCTGCTGGTGGCGGATATGACGGTGGGCTACAAGGCCATTCGCGAAACCTTCACCACGCAGGTGCTGCTGAACCCGGCCGAGCGCGCCATCGACGTGAAATATATCGACGGACCGTTTAAATATCTCGACAATCGCTGGCGTTTCGAGCCTGCCGACGAGGGCGGCTCAGCCATTCATTTTTTCATCGATTATGAATTCAAGAACCGTCTGCTCGGCGCGGTCATGGGGTCGATGTTCGACCGGGCCTTTCGCATGTTCGCGGAAGCCTTCGAGACGCGTGCCGATAAAATTTATACGGACCCGGCCTGATTGAGGGCTATCAGCATCTGGAGCGCCGTCCTCACCGTAGCAAGCCGGATTTTTGTGCGGCCGATCTCGCCGTAACGCATTTCCCGATGCAGGATTTTACCGCCGCGCGCATGGGCGGCCAGATGCACCAGCCCAACCGGCTTGTCGGCGGAACCGCCACCCGGACCGGCGATGCCAGTTACCGCCACGGCGAAATCCGCGCGGGAACGGAAGAGGGCACCATGCGCCATCTGCAGCGCTGTCTGTCGGGATACCGCGCCGAAATTCGCCAGCGTCTCGGAGCCAACGCCCAGCATGTCCATCTTGGCTTCATTGGTATAGGTGACAAAACCACGATCGACGACAGCGGAGGAGCCGGCAATCTCCGTCAGGGCACCGGCGATTAGGCCGCCCGTGCAGCTTTCTGCGGTCGAGACCATGAAACCATGCGCGGTGAAATCGGCAATGATCCGCCGCGCCAGCTCTTCTATGTCGGCGGGAAAAAGGCTCATAAAGGTCTGCCCCTGTAGACGACGGTAGCGGTGGCGATTGCAGCGATGCCTTCCCGGCGGCCGACGAAACCGATGGTCTCATTGGTCGTCGCCTTCACCGAGCAGCGCTCCAGCGCGATGCCCAGCATGTCCGACAGTGCTTCGCGCATGGCCTGACGGTGCGGGCCGATGCGCGGCGCTTCCGCAATCAGCGAGACATCGGCATTCATGATCGTGCCGCCGTTGTCGCGAACCACTTTGGCCGCATGTTCGAGGAAGATGCGCGAGGCGGCACCCTTCCATTGCGGATCGGAAGGCGGGAAGTGATCGCCGATATCGCCGGCGCCACAGGTGGCGAGCAGCGCATCCGTCAGCGCATGCAAAGCCACATCGGCATCCGAATGACCTTTCAATCTCTGGTCGTGTTCGATGAAGACGCCGCACAACGTCACGCCATCGCCGGCCTCTAGCTGATGCACGTCGTAACCATTGCCGGTGCGCACGTCCGGCAATCCGTGGGAGAGCTTTTCATCGGCCATCGCGATATCCCGCTTGAGAGTGAGTTTTACATTATCGACCGAACCTTCGGTCAGCGTCACCGTCAGCCCCGCCCATTCGGCAATCGAAGCGTCATCGGTAAAATCGGACTTTCCGGAGGCGGCAGCGGCGCGGTGCGCGGTGAGAATATCGCCGTAGCTGAAACTCTGCGGTGTTTGAGCGGCATAAAGCCCCTGCCGGGAAACCGTTTCCACGACGCGACCATCCGAGCCGCGCTTCAGCGTGTCGGTGACGGAGAGGGCAGGCAAAACGCCGCTGGCGCCGGCCCGGTGCAGGGCGACGATGCGTTCCAGCATGTCCACGGGAACGAAAGGCCGCACGGCATCATGGATCATCACATGCGTCAGCTCTTCCGAGGCGAGCGCTTCCAGCCCGGCAAGCACCGATTGCTGGCGTGTTGCGCCGCCCGTGACGGTAACGATCCGCTCGCCGGCATCAAGCCGCTGGAGGATCGGCGACAGCAGTGCCGCATCGTCTGCATGGCTGACGATCACGATGGGGGAGGCATGATTCCAGTCGAGGAAGGTCGACAATGTATGCTCGATCACGGCCCTGCCTCCGATAGGGCGATATTGTTTCGGCCCTTCCTCGGGAGAGCCCGCTCTTTCTCCGCGTCCGGCGGCGACGATGACGATGCCGAGTTTCATGGTACTTTCCTGCATTGGTCTTATGCTTTGCGCGCAACCCTTAGCGGTTGACAGTCCTGCTCTAGCGTTTCAAAACCCGGATGGCCAGCCCGATAAGACGCGCATTCGCCCCTGCATGTCGCAGGATCGAGCGTCATTGCGCCTTTGAACCTGCACAAATTGCTGCCGACAGCAAAACAGGCAGGCAGTCGTCCAGCAAATAAAAGGTGCAACCCTCTAAAAGTGCTTGGCAACTGCTCAAACACTGTCTAAAAATAATGCAAATAACCCTTCTGCATGAAAGATCATCAATTGCATCTTCCGGAGTTGTCAGAACCGTTCAGCATCGGCTCAGTCACGATCCGTAATCGTGCCGTGCTGGCGCCCATGTCGGGCGTGACGGATCTGCCGTTCCGGCAGCTTGCCTGGCGTTATGGCGCGGGCCTTGTCGTTACGGAAATGGTGGCAAGCCGTGAGCTCGTCGCCAACCGCGGCGAATCCTGGGCGCGGCTGAAAAATGCCGGCATGGTTCCGCATATGGTGCAGCTCGCAGGACGCGAGGCGCATTTCATGGCCGAGGCAGCCAAGATCGCGGCCGACAATGGCGCTGGCATCATCGACATCAATATGGGCTGTCCAGCCAAGAAGGTGACGGGTGGTTATTCTGGCTCGGCTTTGATGCGCGATCCGGATCATGCACTCTCGCTCATTGAGGCAACGGTCAATGCAGTCAACGTGCCTGTGACGCTGAAGATGCGGCTCGGCTGGGACGAGAACACCATCAATGCGCCGGAGATCGCCCGCCGTGCCGAAGCCGCAGGTGTTCAGCTGATCACCGTTCACGGCCGCACCCGCATGCAGTTTTACGAGGGACGGGCGGACTGGGATGCCATCCGCGCCGTGCGTGAGGTGATTTCCGTGCCGCTGATCGCCAATGGCGACGTTGAAACGGCCGGAGATGCGCGCGAAATCCTGCGCCGTTCGGGTGCGGATGCCGTCATGGTCGGGCGCGGCGCGCAGGGGCAACCCTGGCTGCCGGCGGTGCTTGCCGGACATTCAGCGCCGCACCGCGGCGATATTCCCGCCATCGCCATCGAACATTACGAGATGATGCTGGAATTTTATGGAAGGGAAGCCGGTCTCCGGCATGCCCGCAAACACCTCGGCTGGTATCTCGACCGTTTCGCGCCGGAGATCGCCACGACTGACAAGGCTGAAATCATGACATCGCGTGACACGGCGGAAGTGGCGGATCTGCTGCGCTCTGCCCTTAGCGAAAATGCGGGCGAAGACGCCGCAAGGAAGGCCGCATGAGCGCTGACAAACACAGCCCGGCAGATGCAAACCCGCTTGCCATGGCGGTTCTGAACGCGGTGCAGAACCCGGTTATTCTGGTGGATGCCGAAGGTTTCATCGCCTTCGCCAACTGGGAAGCCGAAGCCTTTTTCGGGGCGAGCGCCTCCCATCTCGCGCGCTACCGCGTTTCCACCTTCATTCCCTTCGGCAGCCCGTTGCTCGCACTGATCGATCAGGTGCGGGAGCGCCGCGCGCCGGTCAACGAATATCGCGTCGATCTGAGTTCGCCGCGTCTAGGCCAGGACAAGCTGGTCGATCTTTATGTCGCGCCTGTTGTCAGCGAACCGGGATCGGTGGTCGTCGTCTTCCAGGAAAGGTCGATGGCCGACAAGATCGACCGGCAATTGACCCACCGGGCGGCGGCGCGCTCCGTTACCGGCCTTGCCTCCATGCTCGCGCATGAAATCAAGAATCCGCTGTCCGGCATTCGCGGCGCTGCCCAGTTGCTGGAGACGTCGGTTGCCGATGAAGACCGGGCGCTGACGCGGCTGATCTGCGACGAGACCGACCGCATCGTCTCGCTGGTTGATCGCATGGAAGTGTTTTCCGACGAGCGGCCGGTGGATCGCGTACCGGTCAACATCCATTCCGTGCTCGATCATGTGAAGGCCATCGCCAAGGCCGGCTTTGCCCGCAATATCAAGATTTCGGAAAACTACGACCCCTCGTTGCCGCCTGTTTATGCCAATCGCGACCAGCTGGTGCAGGTCTTTCTCAATCTGGTGAAGAATGCGGCGGAAGCCGTTGGCAACCAGCCGGATGGCGAAATCATCCTCACCACCGCCTATCGCCCCGGCATGCGGCTTTCGGTCGCCGGCAGCCGGGAGCGCATCTCGCTGCCGCTCGAATTCTGCGTGCATGACAATGGCCCAGGCGTTCCGGCCGATCTTTTGCCGCATCTTTTCGATCCCTTCATCACCACCAAGACGAATGGTTCGGGCCTCGGGCTGGCGCTTGTCGCCAAGCTGATCGGCGCCCATGGCGGCATTGTGGAATGCGACAGCCAGAACCATCGCACGACTTTCCGCGTATTGATGCCCGTCTCGCCGGAAGTGGCGCTCGACGACCGCTCTTTGCCGAACACGACAGGAAATGACCAATGACAGCTACGATCCTCGTCGCCGATGATGATGCCGCAATCCGCACGGTGCTGAACCAGGCGCTGAGCCGCGCCGGTTACGACGTGCGCATCACCTCCAATGCCGCCACGCTCTGGCGCTGGGTTTCGGCGGGTGAGGGCGATCTTGTCGTAACCGATGTCGTGATGCCGGATGAAAACGCCTTTGACCTGCTGCCGCGCATCAAAAAGGCCCGCCCGGACCTGCCGGTTCTGGTCATGAGTGCGCAGAACACCTTCATGACGGCCATCAAGGCCTCGGAAAAAGGCGCTTACGACTATCTGCCGAAGCCCTTCGACCTGACGGAGCTGATCGCCATCATCGGCCGCGCCCTGTCGGAACCGAAGCGCAAGCCGGCCAAACTCGATGACGACATGCAGGACGGCATGCCGCTCGTCGGCCGCTCGGCGGCGATGCAGGAAATCTACCGCGTTCTCGCCCGCCTGATGCAGACCGACCTGACGCTGATGATCACCGGTGAATCCGGCACCGGCAAGGAGCTGGTGGCGCGCGCTCTGCATGATTACGGCAAGCGCCGCAACGGTCCCTTCGTCGCCATCAACATGGCCGCAATCCCGCGCGACCTGATCGAATCCGAACTCTTCGGCCATGAGAAGGGCGCCTTCACCGGCGCGCAGAACCGCTCCACCGGCCGTTTCGAACAGGCCGAGGGCGGCACGCTGTTCCTCGATGAAATCGGTGACATGCCGATGGACGCCCAGACACGCCTGCTGCGCGTGTTGCAGCAGGGCGAATATACGACGGTGGGCGGCCGTACGCCGATCCGCACCGATGTCCGCATCGTCGCCGCCACCAACAAGGACCTGAAGCAGTCGATCAATCAGGGCCTTTTCCGCGAAGACCTTTATTATCGCCTGAACGTCGTTCCGCTGCGGCTGCCGCCGCTGCGTGACCGCGCCGAGGATATTCCCGATCTGGTGCGCCACTTTATCCAGCAGGGCGAAAAGGAAGGTCTGGAAGGCAAGCGTTTCGAGAGCGAGGCGCTGGAGGTCATGAAGGCCTATGCCTGGCCGGGCAACGTGCGCGAGCTGGAAAACCTGATCCGCCGCCTGATGGCGCTTTACCCGCAGGAAGTCATTACCCGCGAGATCATCGAGCAGGAACTGCAATCGGATGTTCCCGACAGCCCGCTCGACAAGATGGCGGTCCGCACGGGGTCGCTCACCATTTCGCAGGCGGTGGAAGAAAATATGCGGGATTATTTCGCCAGTTTCGGCGATGGCCTGCCGCCGCCCGGCCTTTACGACCGCGTTCTGCGCGAACTCGAATATCCGCTGATTCTCGCGGCTTTGACTGCGACACGCGGCAACCAGATCAAGGCCGCCGATCTTCTCGGCCTGAACCGCAATACGCTGCGCAAGAAAATCCGCGAGCTTGGCGTTTCCGTTTATCGCAGCTCCCGCCCAAGCTGAGAATGTTGACAAGGTCGCATTTGTCGTTGCACTTTCGCCACATTGTGTTGCTTGAAAAACACTAGGAAGGAAAGAGATTCGCCGGTCTGAGGCGCGTCTTACCTGACTTCATAAATGTGGTGCTGGCTGGCCAGCGATTGGGAGTAGTGCATGCGGAAACCCGCCGCCGAAAACGCCGTTGCCGATGAAGCAGCGGGCATGGTGGTTGCCGATCGCAGGATGTCTTTCGCTTTGCCGGGGCTGGTGCTCGCCGGCGTCGCTCTCGTTTGCGCCATCCTCACCCTGTTCGTGCTTCTGGGTGTCACGCCAATCGCGCCGACATCGAACGTCGTCATCGCCTCCGTCGTCATCAATTCGATCTTCGTGATCGGCCTGATCTTCCTCATCGGGCGCGAAATCAACCGCCTGCTGAAAGCGCGTAAAAAGGGAAGGGCGGCTGCGCGTCTGCATGTCCGCATAGTCGTGCTTTTCTCCATCGTGGCGATTACGCCCGCCGTGCTCGTCGCCATCTTCGCCAGTCTGACGCTGAATGTCGGTCTAGACCGCTGGTTTTCGCTGCGCACGCAGTCGATCGTCGATTCATCGAGCAATATCGCCCAGGCCTATATGATGGAGAATGCCGGTTATCTTCAGGGGCAGACCCTGTCGATGGCAACCGACCTCGACCGCAACCGTGCGCTTTTTTATCTGGATCGCACCGGCTTCGTCGATCTGATGACCCGTCAGGCCAAGGGGCGCGGCCTTCTCGGCGCGTTTCTGGTGCAGGAGGACGGCGACGCCGTCGCTCAGGCCGACATCAAGACCGAAAAACCGCTTCCTGCCATCCCGCATGACGCGCTTGAAAAGGCGGCCGCCGGGCAGCCGACGCTGATACCGCCCGGTATCACCAACCTCGTCGGTGCCATTATCAAGCTCGAAGGCATCAGCGGCACCTTCCTTTACACGGTGCGCGCCGTCGATCCCAAGGTGATGAGCGCGATGCGGCTGATGGAAGAGAACCGCGCGGAATACAAGGCGATGGAGGCAGGCCGCGCGCCGCTGCAGATCGCCTTTGCGATCCTCTATCTCGGTTTCGCGCTGATCGTGCTTCTCGCCGCCATCTGGACCGCGATTGCGGTGGCCGACCGTATCGTGCGGCCTATCCGTCTCCTCATCAGTGCGGCAGACAGTGTCGCCACCGGCAACATGCATGTGCTGGTTCCCGTCCGCGCCGTCGATGGCGACGTCGGGCGACTGTCGCGCACCTTCAACAAGATGGTCTCCGAACTGCGCAGCCAGCAGGAACAGATCATCGAGGCCAAGGACGATATCGACGACCGCCGCCGCTTCATCGAGGCCGTGCTGTCAGGCGTTACCGCCGCCGTAATCGGTGTCGATGAGAACCGCAGGATCACCATCGTCAATCCGTCGGGCGAAGAATTCCTGGCGCAGACATCCGAGCAGCTTATCGGCGCGCAACTGTCGGAGATCGCGCCGGAAATCGAACAGGTGGTCAACGAGGCCAATACCTGGTCACGCGGCAATTTCCGCAAACAGATCAACATCATGCGGCGGGGCAAGGAACGGACGCTGAATGTGCAGGTGACCCGTGAGGACGCCCGCGACAGCCGTGACAGCTACGTCATCACCCTCGACGACATCACCGACCTCGTCATCGCCCAGCGTTCGACGGCGTGGTCGGATGTGGCGCGCCGCATTGCGCATGAAATCAAGAACCCGCTGACGCCGATCCAGCTTTCCGCCGAGCGTATAAAGCGTCGTTTCGGCAAGCAGATCGACGAGAGCGACCGCGCCGTCTTCGACCAGTGTACGGACACCATCGTCCGGCAGGTCGGCGATATCGGCCGGATGGTGGACGAATTCTCCGCCTTTGCGCGCATGCCTAAGCCGACGAAGGAAAAGTCGGACCTGCGGGCGATCCTTAAGGATGCGGCGTTCCTGCGCGAGATCAGCGCCGCCGATACCAAGTTTGCGACGGAGCTGGGCGAGATTCCGCTGGAGGGCATGTTCGATGCCCGCATGCTGGGTCAGGCCTTCGGCAATCTCATCAAGAATGCGACGGAAGCCATCGAGGCGGTGGAAGGCGAAAAACGGCCGGGTAAAATTCTGGTGCGCGCCGCTTTCGACGAAGCCAATTCGCGTTTCGTGGCTGACATCATCGACAATGGCCGCGGCCTTCCCGTCGAGAACCGTCACCGCATTCTCGAACCTTATATGACGATGCGGGACAAGGGCACGGGCCTCGGCCTCGCCATCGTCAAGAAAATCATCGAAGAGCATGGCGGGTATCTGGAGCTCCACGATGCCCCGCCGGAGTTCGATCACGGCCACGGCGCCATGATCAGAGTGCTGCTGCCCTATATCGAGGCGGTCGGCGGCGAAAATAACAAGGAAGCAGCATATGGCGTCTGATATTCTGGTCGTGGATGACGAGGCGGACATTCGCGAAATCGTAGCGGGCATTCTTTCCGACGAGGGCCACGAGACCCGCATGGCGTTCGACAGCGACAGCGCGCTGGCGGCTATTTCGGAGCGCGTGCCGCGTCTGATCTTTCTCGACATCTGGATGCAGGGTTCGAAGCTCGACGGTCTGGCGCTGCTGGATGAGATCAAGAGCCGCCATCCCGAAATCCCGGTGGTCATGATTTCCGGTCACGGCAATATCGAAACCGCCGTCAACGCCATCAAGCGCGGCGCTTTCGACTTTATCGAGAAGCCGTTCAAGGCCGACCGCCTCATTCTGATCGCCGAGCGGGCGCTGGAAAACTCCAAGCTGAAGCGCGAGGTTCAGGAACTCAAGAAGCGCACCGGTGACGCGGTTGAACTCGTTGGCGCATCGCTTGCGGTGTCGCAGCTTCGCCAGACCATCGACCGGGTTGCGCCCACCAACAGCCGCATCATGATCCTCGGTCCCTCCGGTTCCGGCAAGGAACTTGTGGCGCGCATGGTGCACAAGAAGTCCTCGCGTGCGAGTGGACCCTTCGTGGCGCTCAACGCCGCGACGATCACGCCGGACCGCATGGAAATCGCGCTGTTCGGCACGGAGGGCCTGCCTGGGCAGCCGCGCAAGGTCGGCGCTCTGGAAGAAGCCCATCGCGGCGTGCTTTATCTCGATGAAGTCGGCGAAATGCCGCGCGAGACGCAGAACAAGATCCTGCGCGTGCTGGTCGATCAGCAGTTCGAGCGCGTTGGTGGCGGGAAGCGGGTGAAGGTGGATGTGCGCATCATTTCCTCGACCGCCCATCACCTCGAAAGCCTGATTGCCGAAGGCCAGTTCCGCGAAGATCTCTATCATCGCCTCGCCGTGGTGCCGGTTAAGGTGCCGGCGCTTTCCGAGCGGCGCGAGGATATTCCTTTCCTCGTCGATATGTTCATGCGCCAGATTTCCGAGCAGGCCGGCATCCGTCCGCGCAAGATCGGCGACGACGCCATGGCCGTTCTCCAGACACATGACTGGCCGGGCAATATCCGCCAGCTGCGCAACAATATCGAGCGGTTGATGATTCTCGCCCGTCCCGAGGGCGGCGAAGCGCCGATCTCGGCCGACATGCTGCCGTCGGATATTGGCGACATGCTGCCGAAGATTTCGGCGCAGGGCGATCAGCACATCATGACCCTGCCGCTGCGCGAAGCCCGCGAAATGTTCGAGCGCGACTATCTGATGGCGCAGATCAACCGTTTCGGCGGCAATATTTCGCGAACGGCGGAATTTGTCGGCATGGAACGGTCTGCACTGCATCGCAAACTGAAATCTCTCGGCGTATAAGGAAAGAAGGCGCTTCGCCGTAACCGATTATTCCGTCAGAGAGACAGCATGAAAGTCATCATTTGCGGCGCAGGGCAGGTGGGTTACGGCATCGCCGAACAATTGTCGCGGGAAGATAATGAAGTATCGGTGATCGATACCGCCGCGCCGCTCATCACCGCCATTACCGAGACGCTGGATGTGCGCGGTTATGTCGGCCATGGCGCGCATCCCGACATGCTGGCCAAGGCCGGCGCTGACCAGGCCGACATGATCATCGCCGTGACCTTGCATGACGAGATCAATATCGTCGCCTGCGAGGTGGCGCATGCCCTGTTCAGTGTGCCGACCAAGATCGCCCGCATCCGCGACCAGAGCTATCTGAAGCCGGAATATGCCGATCTCTTCAGCCGCGAGAACATGTCCATAGACGTGACGATTTCGCCTGAAGTCGAAGTCGGCAAGATGGTGCTCCGGCGCATCGCCTTTCCGGGCGCAACGGATGTGGTGCGTTTCGCCGACGACACGATCTACATGCTGGCCATCGAATGCATGGAGGATTGCCCGGTCATCAACACGCCGCTGCAGCAGCTTTCCAGCCTCTTTCCAGACCTCATCGCCACGGTGGTGGGGGTGTATCGGGATGGTGTCCTCAAGGTGGCGCATTCTTCGGAACAGTTGCGGGTGGGCGACCTTGCCTATGTCATCTGCCAGCGCCAGCACGCTCGTCGCACCTTAAGCCTTTTCGGCCATGAGGAGCAGGAAGCGCAGCGCATCGTGATTGCCGGCGCCGGCAATATCGGCCACTTCGTCGCCCGCAAGATCGAGGAAATGCAGCCGAAAACGCGGGTGAAGATCATCGAGGCGGACCGAGACAGGGCGGTTGCCGCATCCGAACAGTTAAGCCACACCATCGTCATGCACGGCTCGGCGCTCGACCAGAAAATCCTGATGCAGGCCGATATTCAGGATGCCGATCTTATCGTGACGCTCACCAATAACGATCAGACCAATATTCTGGCGGCGGTGATTGCCAAGCAGCTCGGCTGCAAATCGAATCTGGCGCTTTTGAACAGTACGTCGTTCCACGACGTCGCCCGCTCTCTGGGGCTCGATGCCTATATCAACCCTCGGGCCGTGACGATCTCCCGCGTGCTTCAACACGTGCGCAAGGGCCGCATCCGCTCAGTCTATGCTGTCCAGCGCGGCTCGGCGGAGGTGATCGAGGCGGAAGCGCTGGAGACGTCGCCGCTGGTCGGCCAGTCCTTCCGCGACATCGATATGCCGGAGGGTGTGCGCATCGGGGCGATCTATCGCGACGGCGTGGTGATCCGCCCGGATGGCAGCACGAAAATCAAGGCGAAGGACCGGGTCGTGCTGTTCGCATCCGCCGATGCGGTGCGCGACGTGGAACAACTTTTCCGTGTTTCGATACAATATTTTTGACTGTCCCGAATTGAAAATGTGGGTCAATACTCGTACTCATTCGGCTGTTTTGACCGTTGCGGAACGGAACACGATTTGATACCAGAGTTTGAGGTCGGCCAAGCGGGGGACAAGACTCGGCCGGCTTATTATTGATTGATTATTTTCCGGTATCCCTGCCGGCAAAAAAGAAAGAAGCGGCGCCATGGCGGAACGTTCTCAAAACCTTCAGGATCTCTTCCTCAATACCGTTCGTAAGCAAAAGATTTCGCTCACGATTTTCCTGATCAACGGCGTCAAGCTGACGGGCGTTGTCACCTCCTTCGACAATTTCTGCGTGCTTCTGCGCCGTGACGGTCATTCGCAGCTTGTTTACAAGCATGCGATCTCCACCATCATGCCCGGTCAGCCGATGCAGATGTTCGAAAGCGAAGAAGGCGCGGCCTGATCGGGCTCCCTCGACGGATATTCGACATAGACTGACCCGGACCGGGAACATTTCCCGTGCCGTCAGGTTAATCCCCATGGCCGCCCGCGCGGATGCGGTCGGCCGCAATCCTCTTTCTGGACAAGGCTGAACCCATTTCAACGCGCGACACCTCGAACGAATCGATTATTCCGGAGCAGGAAAAGCGCCGCGACGACATGCGTGCGGTTGTTCTCGTGCCGGTCCTCAAGCAGCGCGAAACGCGCGACGCGGCTGCCGGCCCGGCTGCCCCCGGCCGTTCGGTCGAAGCCAAGCTTGAGGAAGCAAAAGGACTGGCGCTCGCCATCGATCTGGAAGTGACGCAGGGTCTCATCGTTCCGGTGAACCAGCCGCGCCCGGCCACGCTGTTCGGAACCGGCAAGATCGAAGAAATCGGTCATCTTCTCGACGAGACCGATTCCGGCCTGGTGATCGTCGATCATCCGTTGACCCCAGTGCAGCAGCGCAATCTCGAAAAGCAGTGGAATTGCAAGGTCATCGACCGCACGGGCCTGATCCTTGAAATCTTCGGCCGCCGCGCCTCCACAAAGGAAGGCACGCTGCAGGTCGATCTTGCGCATCTGAACTACCAGAAGGGCCGCCTCGTCCGAAGCTGGACCCACCTTGAACGCCAGCGCGGCGGTGCGGGCTTCATGGGCGGTCCGGGTGAAACCCAGATCGAAGCGGACCGCCGACTTTTGCAGGAACGCATCGTCAAGCTGGAGCGCGAACTGGAGCAGGTCGTGCGCACGCGCCAGCTACACCGCGCCAAGCGCCGCAAGGTGCCGCATCCGATCGTCGCGCTGGTCGGTTACACCAATGCCGGCAAATCCACGCTGTTCAACCGCATCACCGGCGCAGGCGTTCTGGCGGAGGATATGCTGTTCGCCACGCTCGACCCGACCTTGCGCCGCATGAAATTGCCGCATGGTCGCACCGTCATCCTGTCCGATACGGTCGGTTTCATTTCCGATCTTCCGACGCATCTGGTCGCCGCTTTCCGCGCCACTCTGGAAGAGGTGCTGGAAGCCGATCTCGTTCTGCATGTGCGCGATATGTCCGATCCGGACAATGCCGCCCAGTCTGCGGATGTGCTGCGTATTCTTGGTGACCTCGGCATTGACGAGAAGGAGGCGGAAAAGCGCATCATCGAGGTCTGGAACAAGGTCGACCGTCTCGAGCCGGAAGCGCATGACGCCATCATGCAGCGTGCCGAGGGCCGTTCGGATATCCGCGCCGTTTCGGCCATCACGGGTGAGGGCGTCGATGCCCTGATGGACGAGATTTCAAAGCGTCTTTCCGGTGTTCTGACGGAAACGACCGTTGTGCTCTCTATCGAACAATTGCCGCTGATCTCGTGGGTCTATAGCAATTCCATTGTCGACGGTCGTGAAGACCATGAGGATGGATCGGTTGCGCTTGATGTGCGCCTTTCGGAAGCGCAAGCGGCCGAACTGGAACGGAAGCTTGGTAAAGCGACTGTCCGCGAACGCGAGGACTGGGAGCGCTAAGCGTTCCTGGGACGATTATAAGGCGCGAAAACCTCTCCCCGTCATTCCGGCCTTGAGCCGGAATCCAGCCACGACGCGTCTGCGTCGTGAAAAACGAGTCTTTTGCGATCAAGGACTTGATCGCACTGGACCCCGGACTAAATCCGGGGTGACGGTGGGCTAGGACGAAACCGTATCAAGCGAACGTTCGATGCGTTTCGCCGCCTGCCAGAGATCTTCCATTCTCTCGAGACTCGCTTCTTCCAGCGTTTCGCCATTTTGAGTGAGCGACGTTTCGATGTGATTGAAACGCCTGCGGAATTTCGTGTTCGTACCGCGCAGCGCATCTTCCGGATCGGCTTTGACATGCCGGCCGATGTTGACGAGGGCAAAAATGAGATCGCCGAGCTCGTCCGAGACCTTTTCCGGTTTTCCTTTCGCCAGCGCCTCACGCAATTCGGCGATTTCCTCCTCGATCTTGTCGAGAATGGGAGCGGGGTTCGACCAGTCGAAACCGGCACGCGCTGCCTGTTCCTGCAGCTTCAGGGCTTCGGTCAGCGCCGGCTGGCTGCGCTGTACGCCGCCCAGAAAGCCGGCCTTGAAATCCTCGGTGATACCACGTCGCGCGCGTCGCTCTGCACGCTCGCGTTTTTCTTCCGCCTTGATACGATCCCATTGTAGTTTGACGCCGTCCGGCGTGTCGGCGTCGGATACGGCGAAGACATGGGGATGACGGCGGATCATCTTCGAGGTCACGGCATGCACTACGTCGCCGAAGGCGAATTCGCCCATCTCTTCGGCAATACGAGCATGGAAAACCACCTGCAGCAGAAGGTCGCCCAGTTCCTCGCAAAGATCGTCCATGTCCTTTCGCTCGATAGCGTCGGCGACTTCATAAGCCTCTTCAATGGTATAGGGCTTGATCGTCTCGAAGGTCTGCACGACATCCCATGGGCAACCGGTTTCCGGCTGCCGCAGGGCTTCCATGATCTCGATCAGGCGGGAAATATCCTTCGAGGCTTCCATAATGTCTCAAACCTTCGTTCTTTGTTTCTGCGCATCGCCGGGACGGAAAACCGTCACGCACGTCCTGCGGAAATGCCCTAGTTCAACGGAATGTCGTTGCCGCTCTTCGATGACTGGTAGCTGGTGGAAAGATCGTCATAAGCGGCCTTGATGCGGGCCGTCTGCGCCTTCAACGTGGTCTTCCGCGGATCGTCTTCACCCTCCACCAGATCGGCAATGAAATACGAATTCCAGAAGGCATTGTTGCGGCGATACCCGCCCGGTTCCAGTCCGAAAACTTCCTTGAGGATTTTCAGGTCGTGAGGGATCGCGAAAGCGTCGCGGGAATCCTCGTGGCTGAAGAAGGAGTAGAAATTATCGAAGCCCGCCCAGGTGATGGCGGACATGCACATGGTGCATGGTTCGTGGGTGGAGAGAAAAATCAGCTCCTTCGTGTTCGGCTTTTCGCCCAACTCGTAAAACCGTTTCAGCGTGTGCACTTCGCCATGCCAGAGCGGATTTTCCAGCTCGTTATTGGTCTCGGCGATCACCAGCGACAGGTCCGATTTGCGCAGGATCGCCGCACCGAAAACCTTGTTGCCAAGGCTGACGCCACGCGCCGTCAAGGGCAGGATATCGTGTTCGATGACATCGAGAAGGCGGGCGGCGAGGGTGGAGCTGGTCAAGGGTCTTGTCCTTCATGCCGCTTTAAGGAAAAGCGGTCTTCGCATGGGGAAATCGACAGTCGATGGTCGCTCCTTGTTCGGCGCGAGAACCCGCTTTGTCAAGGGATTGCAAGGGGATTCTCAGAGCTTGCGCAGGTGCGGAAAAGCATCGCCGGTTTGTTTTCCTCCAAAACCGGGGTCTTCGAGAAATAAAAATCCAGGTGCCGGAAAGGCTTGAATTTCTGTTTCTTCAATCTTGCACCGCAATGCGGGATATATGTCCAATGCACAACGAACATGATTTTTCCGCTGCTGGCGACCGCCTTTCAACCTTCCCCGCTTTCTTCCGGGTCGAGGGACGGCAGGTCGCTGTTTTCGGAAATGGCGATGAAGCCTTCGCGAAGGTAAGGCTTCTCGCCAACACCAACGCGCATATCATTGCCTATGCCGACAAGCCGGAAGCCGATTTTGCCCGTTATATCAGCGAAAATGGCATTGATCATCGAGCTTTGGCTTTCGCCGGCGAATTGATCGAAGGCGCCACGCTGGTCTTCGCCGCTACCGGCGATGAGGCGCTGGACCGTGAGATCGTCACCCTCGCGCGCGCCGCGAAAATTCCCGCCAATGCGGTGGATCAGCCGGAATTCTGCGATTTCTTCACCCCGGCGCTCGTCGCCCGCGCGCCCGTCGCCGTGGCTATCGGCACGGAAGGGGCAGGGCCGGTTCTCGCCCAGATGATCCGCGCCCGCATCGACCAGATGCTGTCGCCGTCGCTTGGCAAGCTTGCGCGCCTTGCCGTGCAGTATCGTGATGCGGCCGAGGAGAACGTGCCGAAGGGCGCCTTGCGGCGCAATTTCTGGCGACGGTTCTTTTCAGGTGCGGTGGCGGATGCCGTCGCCGTTGGCGATACGCTCTCCGCCCGTCAGGCCGTCGACCGCCTGCTGCAATCGCCCGAACGCAGCGAAGGACGTATCTGGCTCGTCGGCGCAGGACCGGGCGCTGAAGATCTGCTGACGCTGCGCGCGCAGCGCGTGCTGATGGAAGCCGATGTGATCGTTTACGATGCGCTTGTGCCACAGGCGATTGTCGATATGGGCCGCCGCGATGCCGAGCGCCTCTCCGTCGGCAAGCGCAAGGGCTGCCACAGCAAGTCGCAGGACGAGATTAACCGCCTGCTGGTGCGCCTCGGCAAAGATGGCAAGCGCGTCGTGCGCCTCAAATCCGGCGATCCGCTGGTCTATGGCCGGGCAGGCGAAGAAATGGCGGCGCTGCGCGAAGCCGGTATTGCCTATGAGATCGTGCCCGGCATCACGTCGGCCTTCGCCGCCGCTGCGGATTTCGAATTGCCGCTGACGCTGCGCGGTGTCGCTTCATCGCTGATTTTCACCACCGGCCACGATCTGGCTGGCGATGTCCTGCCCGATTGGGCAAGGCTTGCGGTTTCCGGCGCCACCATCGCCGTCTATATGGGCCGCAGTGTTGCTGCTTCGGTCGCGAAGCGGCTGATCGACGCGGGATTGGGTGTGGAAACCACGGTTGCCGTCATCGAAAACGCCAGCCGCGCGGATCGCCGCCTGCTGCATGGCACACTGAACGATCTGCCCGAACTCGAACATCGCGATGAACTGACCGGACCGGTCATGGTCATCATCGGCGATGCGGTGGCGGGCGCCAATTTTGACAGGTCCGAGGCGCTTGCATTGTCAGTGCGGCCGGCGGATTTCAAACGGGAGTATGTAAATGGCTGACAAGGTTTTGACCGCCAACCGCCTGAGCGATGGCATCGCCGTCTGGCTCGATGCCAACGGGGAGTGGACGGAGAACCTGCAGGGCGCAATCGTTGCCCGCCATGCGGAGGCCGTCGCCTCGTTTGAGGAAATCGGCAAGCGGGATTTCTCCGCCAACAAGGTCGTCGATGTGGCCGTCATCGATGTCATCGAAGAGAACGGCAAGCTTTGGCCGACGCGTCTTCGCGAACGCATTCGCGCCGCCGGCCCCACCGTGCACTATGCCACCGGCTTCAAGCCGGCCGATGCAGCATTCATCGCAGTCTGAGGAATAATATGTACCGTTACGACGAGTTCGATCACGCATTTGTTGAAGGCCGCGTGGCGCAGTTTCGCGATCAGGTCGAGCGCCGCCTTTCCGGCGAACTGGCCGAGGATGCGTTCAAGCCGCTGCGCCTGATGAACGGCGTCTATCTTCAGCTGCATGCCTATATGCTGCGCGTCGCCATTCCTTACGGCACGCTGAATTCGAAGCAGATGCGGATGCTGGCTCATATTGCCCGCAAATATGACCGGGGTTATGGCCACTTCACCACCCGTCAGAACATCCAGTACAACTGGCCGCGCCTTTCCGATACGCCGGATATCCTGTCCGAACTGGCGAGCGTGGAAATGCACGCGCTTCAGACGTCCGGCAACTGCATTCGCAACGTCACCGCCGATCATTTCGCCGGCGCGGCCGCCGATGAGGTCGCCGATCCGCGTCCCTATGCGGAAATCCTGCGCCAGTGGTCTTCCGTTCACCCGGAATTCTCCTTCCTGCCGCGCAAGTTCAAGATCGCCGTCACCGGCGCCGAGCGCGACCGTGCCGCCATTCAGGTGCACGATATCGGCCTGCATCTGAAAAAGAACGATAAGGGTGAGATCGGTTTCGCCGTCTATGTCGGCGGCGGGCAGGGCCGCACGCCGATGATCGCCAAGAAAATCCGCGACTTCCTGCCGGAAGAGGACTTGCTTTCCTACACGACGGCAATCATGCGCGTTTATAACCTGCACGGCCGCCGCGACAATAAATACAAGGCGCGCATCAAGATCCTCGTGCACGAGACCGGTGCGGAAGAACTGGCCCGCCAGGTCGAGGTCGAATTCGCTGAACTCAAGAACACCGAGTTGAAGCTTCCGGATGCCGATATTGCGGCAATCACCGCTTATTTCGCGCCGCCGGCGCTGAAGGATCGGCCGGAAGGCTGGGAAAGCCTGGCGCGCTGGAAGCGGGCCGATGAAGGTTTTGCCCGTTTTGTCGAGCAGAACGTCGCGCCGCACAAGCATCCCGATTACGGCATGGTGACGATCTCGCTGAAGCCGATCGGCGGCATTCCGGGCGATGCGACCGATGAGCAGATGGAACTCGTCGCCGATATCGCCGCGGAATATGCTTTCGATGAAATCCGTATCAGCCATGAGCAGAACATCATCCTGCCGCATGTGGCGCTGGCCGATCTCGAGCCGGTTTATCGCGCACTGGTGGGTGCGGGCCTCGCGACCGCCAATGCCGGGCTGATCACCGATATCATTGCCTGTCCCGGGCTGGACTATTGCGCGCTCGCCAATGCGCGCTCCATTCCGGTGGCGCAGGAAATTTCCACCCGCTTCGGTTCGCCGGAGCGTCAGGCGGAAATCGGTGAGCTGAAGATCAAGATTTCCGGCTGCATCAATGCCTGCGGCCACCACCATGTCGGCCATATCGGCCTGCTGGGTGTGGAAAAGAAGGGCGCGGAACTTTACCAGATCACGCTTGGCGGATCGGGCGATGAGAACACCTCGATCGGTGAAATCATCGGCCGTGGCTTCGAGCCGGAAAAAGTCACCGACGCCATCGAAACCATCGTCGACACCTATCTCGGGCTTCGCCTTTCGAAGGAAGAAATTTTCCTCGAAGCCTATCGCCGCGTTGGACCGCAACCGTTCAAGGATGCGCTCTACGGTTCCGCTGCAGAAGCCGCCTGAGGAGAATGCCATGACGAAAATCTGGACCCGCGACGGCTTCGTGGAAAACGATCCCTGGCTGATCGAAACGGAAGAAGTGAAAGCGACGGCGGAGCAGAAGCCCGTGCTGCCGCTCGCCGATTTTCTGGTTCGTGCCGCCGAAAGCAACGATATCGGCCTCGGCGTTCTGATCACGCCCGCCGACGATGTGACGCGGCTCGGACCCTATCTCGACCGTATCGACCTTGTCGCCATAAGCTTCCCGGCCTTCAATGACGGACGCGGGTTCAGCCACGCTTCGCTGCTGCGCAGTCGTCTCGGTTTTGCGGGCGAGGTGAGGGCGGTTGGCGACGTCCTGATCGATCAGGTGCCGCTGATGCTTCGCACCGGCTTCACCAGCTTTGCGGTGACGAACGGCACGGCCATCCGCCGCCTGTCCGAAAATCGCCTGCCGGAAATTCCGGTTTATTACCAGCCGACGGCCAAGCCGGCGAGCGGCGGTGAGGCCTATAGCTGGCGTCGTCGTGCGTCTCTATGACACGTTGCGTGGAAATATGAGTTTTTGATACATATTTCCTACGCACATGGCAGTATTGACATTCTCATGCCTTCAAACCGGAGCAAAAATGGTATAATTGCCCGGTCGGAGAATGTCGCATCGAATAAGAATGGACGGAACCTGAAATGAACGCGCCAGCCAAGACGGAAGATTTCGCGATCAAGATACCTGACGGTGTTTACGCCGAGACGGTTTTATCGGTGGAGCACTATACCGACCACCTGTTCCGTTTCCGTATGACGCGCCCGGCCGGCTTCCGTTTCCGTTCCGGCGAATTCGCCATGATCGGCCTGATGGTCGGCGACAAGCCCATCTACCGCGCCTATTCCATCGCCAGCCCTGCCTGGGACGAGGAACTGGAATTCTTCTCGATCAAGGTTCCGAACGGTCCGCTGACCTCCCATCTTCAGGCGATCAAGCCCGGTGACACGGTTCTGATGCGCAAGAAGCCGACAGGCACGCTGGTTCTGGATGCACTGACACCCGGCAGACGGCTTTACATGTTCTCCACCGGCACCGGCATTGCGCCTTTTGCAAGCCTGATCCGTGACCCCGAGACCTATGAGAAGTTTGAAGAGGTCATCCTCACCCATACCTGCCGTGATGTTGCAGAGCTGAAATACGGCTTTGATCTGGTCGAGGAAATCCGTAACCACGAATTCCTGAACGAAATCGTCGGCGACAAGCTGAAGCACTATGCGACCGTCACCCGCGAAGATTACCCCTTCAAGGGCCGCATCACCACGCTGATCGAGAACGGCAAGCTGTTTGCGGATCTCGGCGTTCCGGCTCTCGATCCCGAAGTCGATCGCGGCATGATCTGCGGCTCCTCGGCAATGCTGAAGGACACCAAGGAGCTTCTGGAAAAAGCCGGCCTGAACGAAGGCGCCAACAACAAGCCCGCCGAATTCGTGATCGAGCGCGCTTTCGTCGGTTGATCCCATAAAAAGCTACGAGATTTCAGGAGGCCGTCAGGCCTCCTTTTTGTTTGCGCCTTCAGTGCGGGTGTTGAGAGGCGGCGTCGTCATCCTGTTTCGGGGCTATTTCGTTGCGATAGAGAAGAAAAAGCCCGATGGCGATAGCGGCAATGCCGCCGCCGACGAGATGCGACAGCGAATAACCGCCCTTCGTCACCAGCCAGCCTGCGACGACATTGCTGAACGATGCGCCGATACCCTGAACCATCATGACGCTGGCAAGGCCGACATTAAAACGACCGGTGCCTTTCAAAATCCTCTCCACCGCAACCGGGGTGACGATGCCGAGCAGGCCCGCGCCAACGCCATCGAGAAACTGCACCGGGAAGATCACCCAGAAATCCGAAAAGGCCGAGGCGAGGAGACCGCGTATCGGCAACGCGATCAGCGCGATGATGAAAACGGTCGAGAGACCGAAACGGCGTATCAGCCATGGGGCCATTGCGGCGACGAAGATCATCGCGAATTGCGCGACGCCGGTAATGATGGCGGTGGTGCGGAAGGGCGTCTGCAGTTCAATGGCGAAATCCTGTGCGATCAACCGGCCCATCGGCGCGTTGCCGAAGTGGAAAACAAGCAGAATGATGGCGAGAAAGATCAGCCCGCGTTCGTGCAGCAGCACCCTGATGCCGGACGGCCCCGGCTCTCCCTTGTCTTCGGCAAGGCCACGCGCAACCTTGTGATCAATCCTATCGGGATCAATGGCCGCCGTAGCGAGCAGGGCGCCTGCAGCGGTCAGCAGCATCAGACCGATTATCCCGTTCATGCCGAAGAACGTTACGACCACATAAGTCGCGAAAAGCGACGCAAAATTACCACCGTGGTTCCAGAACTCATTGCGCGAAATCTGGTGGGAAAACAGTCGCTCGCCGACAAGGCCGAGTGTGAGGCCGGCAAGCGCGGGACCGACCACTGCGCCAACCACCGCCGTCATGATCTGGCCGGTCCAGACGATCCAAACATCCGGAAAGATCAGCGTGATCAACGCCCCGACGGTCACGAGAACAACGGGGATGGCAATCAGCGTTCGTTTCCACGTCGTCCCATCCACCAGCGCGCCGCAGAGCGGTGTGGCAAGCAGACCGACGAGGCCACCGACCGTGGCGATCATGCCCAACGAAAGCGAAGACCAGCCCTGTGTCGCCAGAAATGCATCCAGAAACGGCCCGAGGCCGTCACGGGCATCGGCAAGGAAAAAATTCAGCGCTGCAAGGGCAAAAAGCGTGCGGTCTGAGATACCACCGCTACGCGGCAAGCCACCGGAAGGAAGTCCGCCGGGTGGTGCCGAAACGCCGATTGTCGTCATGAAATATGCTCCGAAAAATATGCAAGAGGGAATGGGAATTAATTGAGGCTGGCGAAAAACATCTGTGCCCGCATTTGGTTGCATTGGCACGACATGAGGATAAATCCTAGATGTTTTTGGTCGCTGCAAAGTCGGCTGGAGGAACGTTTAACGGTACTCGTGAGTTAGTCTTCGTGGAAAAACGGATACGCGCCATGAAGATCAAGGTTTTTGCAGTTTTATTTTCGGCCGCATTGCTCGGCACGCAGCCCGCACATGCGGACGAACGCGCATTTCTCTCATCGCTGAAAGGCACATGGGCAGGCAAGGGAACCGTGATTACCCGGATAGGCACGCCGCCGATCAATGTGAGTTGCACACTGAACTCCAATGCGGGGGCATCTTCGCTCAACATGTCAGGCACTTGCCGCGGCCTTCTCGTGGTAAGGCGGGCAATCGCTGCCGATCTGTCGGAGAAAGGCGGACGCTACAGTGGCGCCTATACTGGGCCTTCCGGCCGCCCATCCGCACTTTCCGGCACAAGACAGGGAAACGCCATAAATCTGACAGTGCGATGGAACCGGGATATCAACGGCGATCGCATTGCTGCCATGACCATTGAAAAGATTGGAGCCAACGGTCTGCGGCTGCGCACCACCGATAAGGACGGCAGGACCGGCAAGACGGTGGTGACGAGCGATATCCGGCTCGTTCGCTAAGTCAGCGGTGAGACAATGACGGATGGGCGGCTCGGGTTTCTAGTGGAATTCGAGCAGCAGGGGGCAATGGTCCGAAACTTCCGGCTGCCTCACCACATCGAAACGATCGATCTGCACGGCTGGATTGACCAGCATGTAATCCGCATAACGGTTCGCTTTGGCATAATGTGAGGTCCGGGTGTCAGTAAAGCCGCGTGTCGTGACGAGTTCGGTGAGATCCAGTTCCTTCAGCACAGTGAAGGTCTCGCTGTCAGGCAGGACATTAAAATCACCGCAGACGATGATCCGGTCGCCATCCTCAGCAATGTTTTTGACAAGTTGTACGAGGCGTTTCGCCTGCGCTAGACGGGCGGGGATATCGTGTTTGCCGCTGAGGTCGCGCAATCCGTGCATATGGGCGATGACGGCCGGCTGACCGGTGGTGAAGTCGAAAACCCTGACGGCGTGGCCCGTGCGCGACCGTGGATGATCTCCATATCCGTCTGCGGAAAAAGTCCCGTGCACGAACCCTTGCGCCTGCGCAACGATGGCGATGGATTTGCGCACAAATGTCGCCAGCCCCCATTGGGAAGGATATCTAATCTCGCTGTGCCAGAGATCACCCTGCGCCGCCGGACAGAAGATCGCGAGGTGATCCGGCAAGGCCTCGGCGATTTCGTGGAAGAAGTTCGCCCTTTGCGGCAGGTCGATGCCGTGATCGCGGTAGCTCAGCCAGTCCTCAAAGGCAGTCGGCGTGTGCACCACCTCCTGCAGGCAAAGAATATCGGGATCTGATGAGGAGATATAGGGAACAATCTCGTCATGAAGCTTTCCGCCCCAACCATTCAGGCAAATCACACGCATTCCCACTCCATCGCCGCTTGATTGTGGCATCCGTTCTAGCATGGAATGTGTGGCGAGCAATCGTGTGCGGCGGGGCCGAGAAACGTTGCTGCTGTAACGGAAAAGGCCCGGATCGCTCCGGGCCTCTACATGTACCAGTCGCCTGCCGTCTCGTTATATTACATCTTCGGCAGCAACACCTTGTCGATGACATGAATGACGCCATTGGATTGTTTGACGTCGGCGATGGTGACGTGGGCAACCGTACCATTCTCGTCCGTCAACGTGATTTTGCCCATGCTTTCCTTGGCCTTGAGAACGCAGCCGCCGACGGTCTTAACGTCATGCTCACCTTTGTCGTCCTTGATCATTTTTTCGATGGCGGGTGACAGTGCATTGGCGGCAACCACATGGCAGGTCAGCACCTTGACCAGCTTCTCCTTGTTCTCGGGCTTCAGAAGATCATCGACCGCACCCTTCGGAAGGGCCGCAAAAGCCTCATTGGTTGGTGCAAACACCGTGAACGGGCCCTTTCCCTGAAGTGTTTCGACAAGCCCGGCAGCCTTGACCGCTGCGACAAGCGTTGTATGGTCTTTCGAGTTCATCGCATTTTCAACGATGTTCTTGTCCTCGAACATTGCGGCGCCGCCAACTTTGGGGTTCGCGGCATAAGCGGAAACCATGCCGATGGAAAGAGCTGCGGCCAGCGTCAGGACGCGAACAGAAACGTTGTACATCGTTATTCCTCCTTGGTGACTTCCAAACCCCGAAAGGCACTTCTTTCGGTGGCCGCTATCGGTGATCCGTAGCGACACAAGAGACGGAAGCCGGCTCCTCGAAGTTTCGAGGCGAGCCAGGAAAAATGATAAATAATTGATTTCAAGAATGATTATCTATGTGTCGACATAAAAAAGCCCGGAGCGATCCGGGCTTTTGTCTTGAGCGAAACGAAGTTTACTCAGCCGCTTCGGCATAAGCCTCCATCGGCGGGCAGGTGCAGATGAGGTTGCGGTCGCCATAGACATTGTCGATGCGGTTGACCGGCGACCAGTATTTGTCGATGCGGAACGCGCCGGGCGGGAAGCAGCCCTTTTCGCGGCTATAGGGACGATCCCATTCACCAACGAGGTCTTCCACTGTGTGCGGCGCGTTCTTCAGCGGGTTGTTGGTCTTGTCCGCGCGGCCTTCCTCGATGTCGCGGGCTTCCTCGCGGATCGCCAGCATGGCATCGCAGAAACGGTCGATTTCCGCCTTGGTTTCGGATTCCGTCGGCTCGATCATCAGCGTGCCGGCAACCGGCCAGCTCATGGTCGGCGCGTGGAAACCGCAGTCGATGAGGCGCTTTGCGACATCGTCCACCGTCACGCCGCAGCTATCTGCCAGCGGGCGGGTATCGATGATGCACTCATGCGCCACGCGGCCGGTTTCGGACTTGTAGAGCACGTCGTACGCACCCTTCAGCCGCTCGGCGATATAGTTGGCGTTGAGGATCGCCACTTTAGTGGCCTGCGTCAGCCCTTCGCCGCCCATCATCAGGCAATAGCTCCACGAAATCGGCAGGATCGATGGGGAGCCGAAAGGAGCTGCAGACACCGCACCCTCACGACCGTCCGTCGCCGGATGGCCGGGCAGATAGGGAGCAAGATGCGCCTTGACACCGATCGGTC
The DNA here is from genome assembly GCF_053522725.1 of Agrobacterium sp. 16-172Ci. Taxonomy (NCBI): domain Bacteria; kingdom Pseudomonadati; phylum Pseudomonadota; class Alphaproteobacteria; order Hyphomicrobiales; family Rhizobiaceae; genus Agrobacterium; species Agrobacterium sp. 16-172Ci. The sequence goes on along the minus strand of NZ_JBNWBW010000007.1, from coordinate 141,140 downwards.
CCATGCCGGGGCCACCGCCGCCATGCGGAATGCAGAAGGTCTTGTGCAGGTTGAGATGCGAAACGTCCGAACCGATATCGCCGGGGCGGGCGAGACCGACCATGGCGTTCATGTTGGCACCGTCCAGATAGACCTGTCCACCATGCTTATGGGTGATTTCGCAAATCTCGCGAACCGTCTCCTCGAACACGCCGTGGGTGGACGGGTACGTGATCATGCAGCACGAGAGGTTTTCTTGATACTGCTCTGCTTTTGCACGGAAATCATCGATATCGATGTCACCATTGTCCCGCACTTTGACGGGCACCACTTTCATGCCGACCATCTGCGCCGAGGCAGGATTGGTGCCATGCGCCGACGTCGGAATGAGGCAGACGTCACGGTGTGTGCCGCCATTGGCGAGGTGATAGTTGCGGATGGTCAGAAGCCCGGCATATTCCCCTTGCGCGCCGGAATTCGGCTGCATGGAGAAGGCGTCGTAACCGGTGACCGAGCACAGCTTTTCGGAGAGATCGTCGATCATCTCCTTGTAACCGAGCGCCTGATTGGCCGGCACGAAGGGATGGATGTCGGAAAATTCCGGCCAGGTGATCGGCAGCATTTCCGCTGTCGCATTCAGTTTCATGGTGCAGGAACCGAGCGGGATCATCGAGCGGTCGAGCGCCAGATCACGGTCCGAAAGACGGCGGATGTAACGGGTCATCTCGCTTTCGGCACGGTTCATGTGGAAGATCGGATGCGTCATATACTGGCTGGTGCGCAGCAGGTCCTTCGGCAGGCGATATTCCGGCTCGAAATCCGAGATCGAGAAATTGCCGCCGAATGCGCGCCAGACCGCCTCAAGCGTCGCCGGGCGCGTGCGCTCGTCAAGGCTCATGCCGATTTTGGTCGCGCCCACCTTGCGAAGGTTCACACCTTCCGCAACGGCCGAGCGCAGGATGACGCCCTGCATGTGGCCGACTTCAACGGTGATGGTGTCGAAGAAGGTTTCCGGCTCGATGGTGTAGCCGAGCTTTTCCAGCCCCTTGGCCATCAGAACGGCCTTCTGGTGGGTCTGCTGGGCGATCGCCTTAATGCCCTGCGGGCCATGGAAGACGCCATACATGGAGGCCATGACGGCCAGCAGCACCTGCGCCGTGCAGATGTTCGACGTGGCCTTTTCGCGGCGGATATGCTGTTCGCGTGTCTGCAGCGACAGGCGATAGGCGCGGTTGCCGCGCGCATCGACCGAAACGCCGACCAGACGGCCGGGCATGGAGCGCTTATGCGCATCCTTGACGGCCATGTAAGCCGCGTGCGGACCGCCGTAACCAACCGGAACGCCGAAGCGCTGCGAGGTGCCGATGGCGATGTCAGCGCCCATTTCGCCGGGAGATTTGAGCAGCGTCAACGCCAGAAGATCGGCGGCGACGGCGGCAATCGCGCCCGTCTGGTGCAGGCGGGAAATCAGGCCGGAGAAATCGCTGACATGGCCGTGGGTGCCCGGATACTGGAAGATCGCACCGAACACATCGACCGGGTCGAGATCAGTAAAGGGGTTGCCGACAATCACCTTCCAGCCGAGCGGGGCCGCGCGGGTCTCGATCAGCGCAATGGTCTGCGGATGGCAATTGGCGTCAACGAAGAAGGCGGTCGCCTTGGATTTCGCAACGCGCTGGCACATCGCCATGGCTTCGGCAGCCGCCGTCGCTTCATCGAGCAGCGATGCGTTGGCAACATCGAGACCGGTCAGATCGCAGACCATGGTCTGGTAGTTCAGCAGCGCCTCAAGGCGGCCCTGGCTGATTTCCGGCTGATAGGGCGTATAGGCCGTGTACCAGGCCGGGTTTTCCAGAATATTGCGCTGGATGACCGGCGGCGTGATGGTGCCGTAATAACCCTGGCCGATCAGCGAGGTCAGAACCTGGTTCTTGTTGGCCGTTTCACGCAGGCGGTCGAGCGCCTCGCGTTCGGTCAGCGCCGCACCCCAGGTCAGCGGCACTTTCTGGCGGATGGAGGAGGGAACGGTGGCGTCGATCAGGGCATCGAGGCTCTTATAGCCAACGACCTTCAGCATCTCGGCCATTTCCGACGGCGACGGCCCGATGTGACGCCGGTTGGCGAAATCATAGGGCTGATAGTCGGTGAAATGGAATTCGGTGGGCGTCGTCATTACGCGATCAGCTCCTTGTAGGCCGCTTCATCGAGCAGCGTCTCGGCATCGGCCGGATTGGAGAGTTTCAGCTTGAAGAACCAGCCGGCGCCCTGCGGGTCGGAATTGACGAGCGAGGGATCATCAACGATGGCCTGGTTGATTTCGACCACTTCGCCATCCAGCGGACAATAGACATCGGAAGCCGCCTTGACGGATTCAACGGTTGCCGCGTCGCCATCCTTGGAGAAGGTGGCGCCCACTTCCGGCAATTCAACGAAAACGAGATCGCCAAGCTGTTCAGCGGCGTGGCTGGTGATGCCAACGGTGGCGATATCGCCTTCGAACTTCAGCCATTCGTGTTCTGCGGTAAATTTCAGCATCGTATTCTCTCCGGAGATGGGATGAAGATTATCGTTTATAGGTGGGCTTGATGAAGGGAAGGGCGGCGACGGTGACGGGCAGATATTTGCCGCGCACTTCCGCGAAAATCGCCGTACCGGGAGCAGCGTGGGAAACAGGCACGTAACCCATGGCGACGGGACCTTCGACCGAGGGACCGAAACCGCCCGAGGTCACTTCACCGATTTCCGTCTTGCCTTCGGCATCCGCAAACAGCTTCGAATGGCCGCGCACCGGCGCCTTGCCTTCCGGCTTCAGGCCGACGCGGCGGCGCGATGTGCCGTCTTTCAGTTCGCCGAGAATACGCTCCGCGCCAGGAAAACCGCCCTCGCGGTCTCCACCGGCGCGGCGCGCTTTCTGGATCGCCCATTCGAGCGAGGCTTCGATGGGGGAGGTCGTAGTGTCGATATCGTTGCCGTAGAGACAAAGGCCGGCTTCGAGGCGCAGGCTGTCGCGCGCACCAAGCCCGATGGCATCGCAATCGGGATGTTCGAGCAGGGCTTTGGCAATTTCTTCGGCCTTGTCGGCCGGTACGGAAATCTCAAAGCCGTCTTCACCGGAATAACCGGAGCGCGAGACGATGCACGGCACGTCATGCAGCGGCACTTCCTGCACATCCATGAATTTCATTTCCGAGACGCCGGCCCAGAGTTCAGCCAGAACGGCCTCAGCGCGCGGACCCTGAAGCGCGATAAGCGCCCGGTCATCGAGAAGAGTTATCTCGCAGGCATCGGAAAGATGCGCCTTCATATGGGCGACATCGGCATCCTTACAGGCGGCGTTGACGACGACAAAAAGATGATCGCCGCGATTGGTGATCATCAGATCATCCAGAATGCCACCATTTTCGTCGGTGAAGAAACCGTAGCGCTGGCGGCCTTCCTTGAGGCCGAGAATGTCAACCGGCACCAGCTTTTCGAGCGCGCGTGCGGCATCTTCATTCTTGCCGGACTTCGCTTTCAGGATCACCTGACCCATATGGGACACGTCGAACAAGCCGGCGGAGGTGCGGGTCTGGAGATGTTCCTTCAGAACGCCGGCCGGATATTGCACGGGCATGTCGTAACCGGCAAAGGGCACCATGCGGGCGCCAAGCGATATGTGCAGGGAGTGGAGCGGCGTGGTTTTCAGCGCGGCGGTATCGTCCAAGGACGCCTCCAGGGTTGCGCGAGATATCGCGCGGGCTCAGGTCATGGCGCGAAAAACGCACCGGGTTCAAGAGCCCCCTCTGTCCTTGTCGCCTGAGATTGTTATCCCTTCGGCGAGCCGTCCTTATGAAAGGTGGCTTCTCTCCAGAGTTCCGTCGTCACCGCTGGTCCTTTTGCCTGAGAGTTTCCGGGGCGGTTGCTCCTTCGGCACCGCATTGAAGCGGTTTCTCCCAACGATGATGCGACGCTTATTATCTTCGAAGACCCGTTATTGGCAAGGACCAAATGACGCATCTGAACAGATTCTTGCTCCATCTGCGCCATCGGCGCAGCGATCCGCGGCGACAGATGGTCTTGGCGGCTTTCTTCATTCGGATTTTTTCTCAGGCAGGCCCTTGCGTTTCGTCGATGCGAAATCCTCAAGTTCCTTTTCTGTCATGGACTTCTCCATGCTTTTTGAAGCACCTTTTAAACTGGATTTCTTCGTTTCTCCGCGTTTGGCCGCCAGTGCGGCGCCCGCCGCTTTCTGCTGGGCCTTCGATTTGGCTGGCATGTCGGGCCTCCCTTGGAATGATGGTTGTGGCAGGAAAATGCCGCCTGGCATCTATTGTTCCCTTGCGACGGTCTGGCCTGCGGCAAAATTCCCCTTTGAAATCGGAGAGAAACAGGGATATCGCCTAGAACATGGATGCAAATCGAACACGACGATTGATGCGGATGGAGAAAATGCTTCGCATTTTCTGCGCGACCCTGATGTTGTCCCTCGGTTTTGCCCACAAGCCGGCGCTTGCCGCAGCACCCGCCGTTGCGCTGGATGAGAGTTACCGGCTGCCGGACGGCACCTTCGCGGAAATCTGCCTTGGCCATGGCAACGGCGTCAATGCTTCCCATAACAAGGAAGGCCCCGCCCATTCCGGCGACGCCATCCTGTTTTGCGAGGCCTGCCTGCTCGCCTCGTCCATTCTTCTGCCGATGCCCGATACGGCTGGCTGGCTGAAGACTGAGTTTGCCTGGCTCGACTACCGCCTGCCTGCGGAATGGAGCTTCCGCTCCGTGCTGACGATCCAGAAGCCCGCCGCGCGCGGCCCTCCGTCCCTGTTCGCCTGATTTTTCGTTTTACGGGATCATCGCCGCCTTTGGCGGCACGGAGCGGCTGCGCGGACCCAGAGGGATAGCAGCCGCAGGGACAAGCAAATGAAAACCACCAAGATCATCACATGCAGCCTTTTCGTCGCCTCGGTTTCGACCGTGCAGGCTTTCGCCCATGCCACATTCGTTGACGGTTCGGCCGAACAGGAAAGCACCGTCGTTGCCGCCCTCCAGGTGCCGCATGGCTGCGAAGGCGGGCTCGCCACCACCGAAGTTCAGATCAAACTGCCGGAAGGTTTCATTGCCGCAAAGCCCCAGCCCAAGGCTGGCTGGGAACTGGAGGTCATCAAGGGAGACTACCAGAAGGCCTACAAGGACCACGGCAAGGAGATTAAAAGCGGACCGGTCGAAATCCGCTGGAAGGGCGGCAACCTGCCGGATGAATTCTACGACACCTTCTCCGTGCAGGGAAAAATCTCCGGTATTGAGGCGGGGCAGGACCTGCCATTCAAGGTAACGCAGCTCTGCGGCGACAAAGGCAAGGTTGCCTGGGACGAAGTGGCAGCGGCCGGCGTCGATCCACATTCCCTGAAAAGTCCCGCTCCCACCATTCGCGTTGCCGCAAAGGCTGCGCATGCCGGCGGCCATGATCATTCCGCCATGGATATGGATGTCGTGAAGGCCGGCAGCCTCGAAGTGTCCGAGGGAACGACCAAGGCCATGCTGCCGGGCCAGCCTGTGGGTGGTGGATACGTGACGATCAAGAATACCGGCGATAGCGACGACAAGCTGATCGGCGTTGAATCGTCGTCCGCCGGACGTGCAGAAATCCACGAGATGGCCATGGTCAACGACGTCATGAAAATGCGCAAGCTGGATGACGGCATCGTCATTCCCGCCGGCCAGACGGTGGAGCTGAAGCCCGGCGGCCTGCACATGATGTTCTTCGATGTGAAGAAGCCGTTTGCCGAAGGCGACAAGGTGCCGGTGACGCTCATCTTCGAAAAGGCCGGCAAGGTGGAGATCGTGCTGTCCGCAGGCGCAGCCAAGGGCGGCGGCGACCACCAGCATAATTGACCGATAAAAAACGGCTACCGGAACGCGTGACAGGTCCGGTAGCCGCAAATTTTCATCTGTCGTGTTTGTTCTTCAGCGCAGTGGCGGAAAAGCCGGGTGGCATTCGCCCACGTGATTTTCCTGAACTCGGTCGCAAATCTCTAGAAGATCAGTCTGACACCAGGCTGAATGCGAAGGCTCCGCCTATATGGCGAAAAACTGAAGAAATTACATTAATATATATATATATCCACTTGATCTATAAATTACTTTCAGATTTTGATGTGAAGCTGTTTTCCTCGTAGGCCTCCACGGCCTGCTCGAGTGTCGCCTGTGGCTCCTGGCGCTGGCTGCTTGCTATCAGGAAATAGAGGGTTAGGGCCGGCGGCTTGATCGTCGTCATCAGGCCCCTGAGCTGAAAGTCATCCCCGTTTTCGGCCTTGCGCGCCAGTTCGTGAATGGCCTCTTCAACCTCGCTCTTGCGCGGCACGCGTTGCGGCGGCTTCATGGCCTCCAGCGCATAGGCCGCTGTATTCGCGGAAACGGAAAGAACCTGTGTCATCGAACCTCCGGCCATCTTCGCCGACCCTAAAAAACCGTAGATTAACAGTTGCCCATTGTTGGAAGGCTAAATCGCACAGCTGCAATTTAATCGTATTTTAACAGTCCAAAGCGCCGGGCAAAGGGGTTTCGCCGGCGGTTCCCATGGTCTAAAAATGTCCTGGACCGTCCGGTCCGACGATTTCTTCCGGAGACACAATTCCCCATGATCAATATCGCCCTTGTCGCTGCAGGCGGCGCAATCGGTTCCGTGTTCCGTTATCTGGTCGGGGTCTGGAGCATGCGGTTGGCCGGACCGAATTTTCCCTGGGGAACCCTTGCCGTCAATGTGGTCGGATCTTTCCTGATCGGTCTGCTGGTCGAGCTTGTGGCGCGCCGGCTGAACGCCTCGATGGAAATGCGCCTGTTTCTCGTCACCGGCGTGCTCGGCGGGTTCACCACATTCTCGTCGTTCTCGCTCGATGCGGTCGCGCTATTCGAACGCGGCGCGCTCGGGCTGTCGGCCGTTTACGTGCTGGCAAGCCTTGCGGTTTCCATTGCCGCGGTTTTCGCCGGGCTGGCCTTGGGCCGCAGTTTGTTCTAAAGGCTTGGTCCAAACGGCGCGCCGACGAATAGGGCGCGCGATCAGGACAGAAAGACTGGAAATTTCATGGCAGGTATCGAGCATATCAAGGTCGGGGCCGACGAGGCCGGTATGCGCCTCGATCGCTGGTTCAAGATTCATTATCCGGGACTTGGTTTCGGGCAGTTGCAGAAGCTTCTGCGCTCCGGCCAGGTGCGTGTGGATGGCGGCCGGGTGAAGACGGATGCACGCGTGCAGCCGGGACAGATGGTGCGCGTACCGCCGGTCGATTCCGATCTCAAGGTCAAGAGCGGCCCGATCGGATCGAAAGACCTCAAACATTCCGAAGATGGCGAGCTTCTGGCGCGCATGCTCCTGCATGAGGACGACAAGGTCTTCGTTTTCAACAAGCCGGCCGGCATTGCCGTGCAGGGCGGCTCCGGCGTCACTCGCCATATCGACGGGCTGCTGGAAGCCTGGACCAATCAGAAGGGCGAAAAGCCGCGTCTGGTGCACCGCCTCGACCGCGATACGTCGGGCGTGCTGGTGGTTGCCCGCACCCGCGGTGCTGCACAGAAGCTGACTGCTGCCTTCCGCGAACGCGATACCAAGAAGACCTATTGGGCGCTGGTCAAGGGCGTGCCGCGCAAGCATCAGGACAAGATTTCCACCTGGCTGGTCAAGGAACAGACGATGGATGGCGATCGCATGCGTATCGCCAAGCATGGCGAGGAGGGGGCCGATCACGCCGTTTCCTATTACCGCGTCATCGATACCGCCGCGCAGAACCTCGCCTGGCTGGAAATGGAACCCTATACCGGCCGCACGCATCAGCTTCGCGTGCACGCCTTGCATATGGGCCATCCGATTATCGGCGATCCCAAATATTACATCGACGATCCGAACTGGGATTTCCCGGGCGGCATCCAGAAGCGCCTGCACCTCCACGCACGCCATATCGACATTCCGCATCCGAATGGCGGCCGGCTTCGGGTCAGCGCACCCTTGCCGCCGCATATGGTACAGACCTGGAACCTCCTCGGTCTCGACGTGGCCGATGGCGACAGGGAAGACTGAGAGCCCATGAAACTGGTTCTTTTCGATTGCGACGGAACGCTGGTGGATAGCGCCGGCCTGATCCATGCCGTCATGTCAGATACTTTCGCTGATTTCGGCAAGCCGAGCCCCGATATCTCCGAAACCAAGGCGATCATCGGTCTGACGCTGGATATCGCCATCGCCCGCATGCTGGGCAGGGCACATGTGGATGATGAAGCGAAGGCGATGACGGAACGTTACAGGGAACTCTATCATCCCCTGCGGGAGCGGCCGGAAATGACCGTGCCGCTTTTCGACGGTATCGCCACGCTGATCGATACGCTTTCGAAACGCGACGATGTGCTGATCGGCGCGGTGACAGGCAAGGGTCGTCGCGGTCTTACCCATATTCTGCAGACCCACGGCCTTGCCGATCACTTCATCGTTTCGCGCACGGCGGATGATTGCCCCTCAAAGCCGCATCCGGCCATGGTGATGGAATGCTGCCATGAAACCGGCATGGTTCCGGCCGATACTGTCGTTATCGGCGATGCGATCTACGACATGCAGATGGCCAAGGCCGCCGGCGCGAAAGCAATCGGCGTCGCCTGGGGTTATGCCTCGGTCGACGATCTCTGGAAGGCAGGCGCCGATGCGGTCGTCAGCCATCCGCGCGAAATTCCGGCCTATGTTCCGGCCGATATTCTTGAATAACCTTTCTATCCGACTGACGAGGACGTGCCATGCGTGATCTCCTGAACGACCTTTCGGAGGGCCTGAGCCATCCCGACCCGATCCTGCGCGCGCAGATCCAGATGCAGAAACCTCTGCCGAAGCGGTTCTATCAGGATGTCACCGTCGGCGAGGCGGAGGAGGGCGGTTTTACCATCCTTCTCGATGGCAAGCCGCTGCGCACCCCCGCCAAGAAGCCGCTGACCGTCCCGACGCGCGCGCTGGCGGAACTGCTTCGCGATGAATGGGATGCCCAGAAAGAAGTGGTCAATCCGGTGGTCATGCCCGTTTCTCGGCATGTGAACACGGCCATTGATGGCGTCGCCAATGATACCCAGGCGGTTTTTGAGGACATACTTCGATTTTCCTCTTCCGATCTCCTCTGCTATCGCGCCGGCGATCCGGAAGCGCTGGTTGCGCGGCAGACGGACCATTGGGATCCGGTTCTGGACTGGGCGGCCAATGTGCTCGGAGCGCGCTTCATTCTCGTTGAAGGCGTGATGCATCAGGACCAGCCGCGCGAAGCCATCGCGGCCTTTGCGGTAACGCTGAAGAAATACGATACGCCGATTGCGCTTGCCGCTCTCCACACCATGACATCGCTGACCGGCTCCGCCATTTTGGCGCTGGCGCTGGCGGAAGGGGAGTTGACGCTGGAGGAAGCCTGGGCGCTCGCCCATCTGGACGAGGACTGGACCGCCGAGCAATGGCGCGAGGACGAGGAGGCGCTTGAGCGCCGCGCCGTCAGGCTTGTCGATATGCGCGCGGCACTCAATGTTCTGGAGTCGCTCAAGAGCGCGTCTTAACGCTTTTCTAACCCTGATGGCCGAATATGCGGTTACCTCACGTTAGGGGAGCCGCTGATCATGACCACCTCGTTGAAACGCCTTGGCATTCTTGTGCTGGCGTGTTTCACGCTCATGTCTTTCAGGCTGGAACCGGAAGCGACCCATACTGACCGGCTGCTGTACGATGTGCGCGGCGCATTCGTCGCCGCACGCCCGGATGTCGCTCCGGCGCTGATGCAGTCCATTCATGCGCAGGTGCAGAATGCGATCAAAACAACGGCGCGTGGAGAAACGCGGCCGCGCGTGGTACTGACCATCCGTCTCGCATCCGTTGCACGCGGCCCGTTCCTGTTCGGGGAAAGGGCGTCAGCCAAGGTCATCGTCCGCGCCGCAGCCGTCGCGACGGGAGAGGTGATCGCCGAGGCCAAATTCACCGCCACCGTCGTCAGCTTCGATAATCAGTCGATAGAGCAGGAACTTGCCTATGGTGTCGCCGAACGTGTGATCCGCGAATTCAGGCTCAGCCGACCCGGCCCGACGACGCTGGCGACGGCTCTGTTTCCATGAGCAGGACACAAAAGGCGAGAGCGCGAAGCCTATTCGTCCGCATTTCAGCTTCCGAAATATTTCAAGCTTCAATCAGGCGCATCTTCGGTGCTCTTAAATTAACATACGTCACGTATATGTAATTGACATGCGGCGCGTATGTAACTATCTGACATACGTAACGTATGTAAATGGGCGTCCGAAGCCTCTTTTAAAAAGAGCAACGCTTCTCGGCATCCATGACCACTCAGCCAAAAGAGAGATGCATAATGACCGCACGCGAAGCAATTTTCCCCGCCAACAGGCATGCGCTTTACGAGGAGCATGGCTATTCCGCAGCTATCCGATCCGGTGATCTTCTTTTCGTTTCCGGCCAGGTCGGCAGCCGTGCCGATGGAACGCCTGAACCGGATTTTGAACGTCAGGTCCGGCTGGCCTTTGAAAACCTCAAGGCCACGCTTGCAGCGGCGGGCTGCACCTGCGATGATATTGTGGATGTGACGACGTTCCACACGGACCCACAAAACCAGTTCGGAACGATCATGGCCGTCAAGCAGGAGATTTTCAGCCAAAAGCCTTACCCGAACTGGACGGCCGTCGGCGTCAACTGGCTTGCCGGCTTCGATTTCGAGATCAAGGTCATTGCCCGCATCCCGTAATGTCAGGTTAAATCGGCAGCGGCGGCGCTTACAGGGCGCCGCCAGCCCGCTTCTCCATCCTTATCCCAGCCGCTCCGCATGCCACTTCAAATGGTCATCCATGAAGGTGGAAATGAAATAATAGGAGTGGTCGTAGCGCTCATGCATGCGCAGCGTCAGGCCGATATCCGTGCCCTTGATCGCTTCTTCGAACAGCCAGGGGCGCAGGCCCTTTTCAAGAAAACTATCGGCTTTGCCCTGATCGATCAGGAACTCGGGAAAACGCGCGCCGTCCTCGACCAGCGCACAGGCGTCGTATTGACGCCATGCAGCCTTATCCGCACCGAGGTATTTTTCCAGCGCCGGCTCGGACCAGTCGGCCGAAGAGGGAGCCACGATCGGCGCAAAGGCGGAGCAGCTCTTGAAACGCTCGGGGTTCTTGAGCGCAATGGTCATAGCGCCATGGCCGCCCATCGAATGGCCAAAAATGCCCTGGCGGCTCATATCCGCACGGAAATGCTGGCCGATGAGAGCAGGCAGTTCTTCCGTCACATAACTGTACATCCGATAGTGCTCGGACCAGGGCTCTTCTGTGGCATCGAGATAAAATCCGGCGCCCTTGCCCATCTGCCAGTTGGTCAGCTCATCTGGCACGTCATTGCCGCGCGGGCTGGTATCCGGGCAGACGACGATCAGCCCGAGTTCCGAGGCCATGCGGCGATATTCGCCCTTTTCCATGACATTGGCATGGGTGCAGGTGAGGCCGGAAAGATACCACAGGACAGGGCAGGGCTCATGGATCGCCTTCGGCGGCACGTAAACCGCAAAGCTCATCTCAGATTTCAGGGTTTCGGATGTGTGCGAAAATACGCCCTGCATGCCGCCAAAGGCCGTATTCTGCGAAATAATGTTCATGAAGCCATTCCTTGTGAAATTTTGCGGTTCAGCCTGCAAGCGAAACGGCTGCATTGACCGCCGCCGCCACAAGAACCGTATTGAAGAAGAAAGAAACGATGGAGTGCAGCAGCGTCACCTTGCGCATGGCGGTCGTGGTTATCCCCACATCCGACGTCTGCGCCGTCATGCCGATCACCACGGCGAAATAAAGAAAGTCGTAACCGCAGGGTTCCTTCGTGCCCGGAAAATCCATGCCGCCGCGATGCTGGCGTTTGCCGTCCACCATCGCGGGCCGCCAGTAAAGATGGGCGTAATGCAGGGCGGTCATGGTGTGGATGGTCAGCCAGCCGAAGATAACCGACGCGAAGGCGATGAGCAGCGTCCAGATAGTCTCGCCCGCATGGTTGAGAGCCTGAAACAGCGATACCACCGCGACGGCAACGGCTAGCAGCGTAACGGCGATGATGGCGACCGCAGGCAGATCGTCGCTATCGGCATGGGCCTTAAGGTGCTGCGCCGTCAGGCCCGACAGGCGAAAGGCAATCAGGGTGAGATAGGTCAGGAAGAACAGAACGGCCGCGATCTCGATCGCCAGCGGCGGCGCAAAAACCAGCGCCAGGCCAAGGCTCACGGCACCGACCAAAAAGGCAACGACGAAAGGTTGATGGCGGCGATAGCTGTTGCTTTTCATATTGGCCGGGGTCATGAGCGGCACCTTTCCGTTGGCGCCGTCATTTTTTGACACGGCGGCAGAAACGGTCAAGCGTCTCCAGAAAGGCGGAGCGGTCACGCGGTGAAAAAGCTGCATTATATCCCTTGCTTTCACCGGTTTCGCGCAGATGCGCGCCGAGATCGCGCATCGCCGTCGCCATCCCGATATTCGACTGGTCAAAAACGCGGCCCGTCGGCCCGGTCACCAGCGCACCCTTGGCGACGCAGCGGCCAGCCAGCGGCACATCGGCGGTGATGACAATGTCGTTTTCGGCCGCATGATCGGCGATCCAGTCGTCCGCCGCGTCGAAACCGGCGGAAACAATGACGTTTTTCACCATGGGATCGCGCGACGGGCGCAGACCGGAATTGGCAACGAAGGTCACTTCCAGCCCATGCCGCTCCGCCACCTTGAGAATCTCCGGCTTCACGGGGCAGGCATCGGCATCGACATAGATTTGCGGGTTTTGCGGCATGAGCACTCTTTTTGAGATAATTCCTGTCACGCTTCTAAGCGCAAACGCCGCGATTACCAAGCCCGCCATTGCTGAAATGCGGGGTCGATGCCGGGTGGGGGCGGCACTTGCGACCACCCTGAAAATCGCCTATGTTCACTTTATGTTCTTGTCTCGAAAGGTTTCCCATGCTGGAAGAGTTCATTGTGCAGGCGAAGTCCGCCACCTATGTCGGCGGCGGCAGCAAATCCGCGACGCCCACCCGCAAGGGATCGCACGATCTCGGTTATCAGAGCGGCGACTGGCACTATATCGACAGCTATTTCGGGGGAACCGATTTCATCGGCCAGGAGGTTGTCTGGCATCAGGGAACGGCGGTGTGGGCGATGAGTTATTACGGCCGCATCCTCCGGCCCGACATGATCGACGGCGCCACGGCCGGCATGGTCATTCAGCGGTCGCTTTCCACGCTCTATCGTCAGGGCCGGTTCCTTGGCGGCTTCACCAACCCGGTGGAAAATCTGGTCTATGTCGATACGAATGAAGGTGAATTCCGGTCCTTCACCGGGATCGAGCGCATTTACCGGGGCCATGTCGAGACGTACCGGCTTGACTATCATGGCGGGATCATAAAGCCATGAGAGATGCGGCGGGATGGGACGACGATGTTCACCGCCCCATCACAGGCTTCAAATCAGCCGGGCTGCTTGGTCTTGCGCAGATAGGGAAGAACCGTGTCGTAGGAGCCGAAACGGGCAATCGCATCCTCGTTGGAAACGGCGGCGGTGATGATGACATCTTCACCCTGCTTCCAGTTGGCCGGTGTCGCCACCTGATGTTTGGAGGTGAGCTGGATGGAATCGATCGCGCGAAGAATTTCCTCGAAGTTGCGTCCGGTGGTCATGGGGTAGGTGAGGACCAGCTTGATCTTCTTGTCGGGACCGATGACGAAGACGGAGCGCACGGTGGCGTTATCGGCAGGCGTGCGGCCTTCGGAACTGTCGCCAGCGCCGGCCGGCAGCATGTCGTAAAGCTTTGCTACCTTCAGGTCCTTGTCGCCGATCAGCGGATAATCGACGTTGAAACCGGTCGCGGTGCGAATATCGTTCTTCCATTTTTCATGGCTTTCGACCGGATCGACCGAAATACCGATGATCTTGACGCCACGCTTTTCGAATTCCGGCTGCAGGCCGCCCATCGCGCCGAGTTCCGTCGTGCAGACGGGGGTGAAGTTCTTCGGATGCGAAAACAGGACCGCCCAGCCGTCGCCGATCCAGTCGTGAAAGCTCACCGGACCATGGGTGGTCTCGGCGGTGAAGTCTGGTGCTATGTCGTTGATACGCAGGCTCATCTGATGTTTTCTCCCTAATGATTTGAACTGAAAACTGATGGTTCTCGGCAATCCGTGTCCGGCGCTGGAGCTTAGAGTTTTTGCATGAAATGGCCAGCCCTTTCATCGGGCTTCGGCAGTATTTGCTTCAGCCCCACAGATTTGATGGCCCTGATTTTCCCCGTTTGTCGCGGTTGCACGATATCCGCCCGGTTGATTGTTTCAGGAGGACATGATTATTCCAGAGACGATCGGGGGCCATCATGACGACTTCTTCTGCGCCTGTTTCCGCGACGGTTCGGGCACGCATTCCAGCGACGGTCTGGGTGCTGGGCATCGTTAGCCTTCTGATGGATATTTCTTCGGAAATGGTGCAGACACTGCTGCCCTATTATCTCGTTTCCGGTCTCGGTGCTTCCGCGGTTACTGTCGGTTTCATCGAGGGAATGTCGGTTGCCATCGCCACCACGACCAAGCTGTTTTCCGGGATTATCGCGGACTGGACGAGGCGGCGGAAAATGCTCGCCGTGCTTGGATACGGTCTCGGCGCAATCTCGAAACTCGCTTTTCCCTTTGCCACCTCGCTTGGCTGGATCGTCGCCGCCAAGGCGGTGGACCGGGTCGGAAAGGGCATTCGCGGAACGCCGCGCGATGCCCTTATTGCCGATGTGACGCCGCCTGAAATTCGTGGCGCCGCATTCGGGCTTAGAAAGTCGCTCGATACGGTCGGCGGCTTCCTCGGGCCGCTGGCGGCCATCGGGCTGATGTTCGCGCTCAGCGAAAATGTACTCGCCATTTTCTGGATCGCGGTCATTCCCGCTTTCCTTGCGGTGTTCATTCTCATCGCCGGTGTGACGGAACCGGATGCGCCCGCAAGACCGAAAGCCGAAAAGCCATTCCGGCTCGCCGATTTTGCGAAACTCAATCGGGCGGTCTGGATCGTCATCATCGCGGCGTCGCTCCTGACCTTCGCCCGTTTCAGCGAAGCATTCCTGTTGCTGAAATCCGAAGAGGCAGGCTTCCGGCCGGCATGGATACCGATCACGATGGTCATCATGCATGCCGTCTATGGCCTGACAGCCTATCCCGCCGGCCGGCTTTCGGACAGGATCGGCCGCTCAGGGATTATCGCGGCGAGCATGGTCGTGCTGGTGGCCTCCTATCTGACGCTCGCTTTTGCCAATTCCATTCCGCTGTTCCTGTTCGGCATTCTTCTATGGGGGCTGCATATGGGCCTGTCGCAGGGGCTGCTCGCAGCCCTGATTGCGGAAACGGCGCCGCCGCATCTCAAGGGAACGGCCTTCGGCGTTTTCAATCTGATGACGGGTCTCGCGGTACTGGTCGGCAATGTCATCGCCGGCTTGCTGTGGGACCTCCACGGTTCCTTCGGCACCTTCCTGGCAGGCGCCGCACTGTCTTTTACCGCATTGACGGTGTTGATCTGGGTGTCCCGTCGAAAGAGCGCCGCCGCCTGAGCCTCTACCGAAAACACGACGACGTTCCGCGCCGCCATTCGGCGAGCCGCGCCGGAGGTGGTGATGCAGAAGGTCGCCATTGCTGTCGACAAGATACGCGCAGCCGGAAAAATCGTGGGGACGCTCGCGACATTGGAAGAAATGCCGCACTGGCGGAAGCGTGGCGTGCAATTCTTCTACATCCATTCCGATCCGTTCCTGCGCCGCGGTCTCGCCGCGGTGAAGGAGGCGCTCGCCTGAGGCGGAGCAGAGGTTCTTCGGTTTTAACGATGCCGCAAGCGAGGGCCTGAACCTTAAGGCCCTTGCCATGCCGTTAGAAATCCGCCGTGACGGGTTTCCACAAATGCACCGGATCGAAGCCGCCGCAGCGCGCGATCACAATCCGGGTGCCGTTTTTAACCCGCCGCCGCAAAAGATCGGAATGTTCGGACTGCGCCCGAAGCGAACCATCATCCTGAAGCTTCTGCAGCATCGACCGCGAAAGCCCGAGTTCAGACGCCAGCAGACGATCAAGGCGTATGCCGGCCTGAAAAGGAACCGTGAGATCAATCTCCGCCATGGCCCAGTCGGGAGGTTCATCCCTTATCTGTTTCGCGATATTGAATTCGGGAAACTCGTCGACGCGCTGCGATTTACGTCTCAAGGCTTCGAGGTTGAAGGTCTCCGCCCTTATCCATTGCGGATCGTTGGACTGCAGCGCTTCGAGAACCGCAGGGCTTATGTCCCGGACATTCTGCCGCTCGAAAATCGGCCTGTTCCAGCTCTTGTCGCAGATTATGCATCTATAGATAAGCCAGGCGTCCAGCTTGCGGCCATTGGCATTGAGCCGGATCTTGCCGCTTGCCTGAAATGCCCTTAGGCCACCGCATCCGATGCATGCAAGCCAGGGCTGGGGCGCCGTTCGTGGCGTAATGGTCCATTGGACCCGAAGTAAATTGCACATACTCTCTTGGTCTTCCATTCGGAAGTCCACCAAGATGGTGCAGGAGAAAACCCTTACGGGAACGGCATGGCGGTGTTCTGGGGTGGTGAAGAGCTGAGACAGCGGCGCTGCGCAGGGCACATTGTAACAATGCCAAACCGGTCTCTTGCCACCACCCGATGAACATGATCATACGCCGACAGCCTGCGGCCATCCGGCAATACGGGTGAAACTGGATTGAGACCGGTATTTACTTAGGCAAAGTCTACCTCGATGCGCCAATGCTCTTCGGCCGCGACAATAACAAATGATCGTTCCGAGGCAGAGTCATCCAGCGCGCCGAAAAGGCCGAAAGCCGTTACGATGCGACTTTTCTGCAACGTCTGGTGACCCGCCCATTCTTTCCGTTTCCACCGACGTCGACGGACGGATTTTGCGCCTGTTAGCGGCTATCGGAAACGGAGGATACCAGTGACTATGCGCAGGGCAAACATCCTTAAGGGGGGACGGTTTCAATCCAGAAGAATGATCGCATAAGATAGATTATGGAACTTATTCGATGATGTAGTACCGGATTTTTACGGCTCTTGCTCATTACATATGTCGCCGAAAAATCGAGCCATGGCTGGTTCAACGCCTCGAAACCCTGCGTATATCTTTTCCCACCACAATCGAACTGATCATATGGTTCCGGAATTGAAAAGCACGAAACGTTGAACTGAACTCACCCTGTCAGATTGATTTTAGCGAAACACGTTTCTCAAGTTCATCTGCCAACTCTTTGCGTTCGCTATATCGATCTGTGAGATAGCTGGAAGCGTCACGCGTCAGCAGCGTGAATTTTACCAGTTCCTCACAGACATCCACGACACGGTCATAATAGGATGACGGCTTCATCCGGCCTTCCGCGTCGAATTCCTGATACGCCCTTGCCACCGAGGACTGGTTGGGAATGGTGATCATCCGCATCCATCGGCCGAGAATTCGCATCTGGTTCACGGCGTTGAAGGACTGGCTGCCGCCGCACACTTCCATGACGGCGAGCGTCTTGCCCTGTGTCGGCCGTACAGAACCGATTGCAAGAGGAATCCAGTCGATCTGCGACTTCATGATGCCGGTCATTGCGCCATGACGTTCCGGGCTTACCCAGACCTGTCCTTCCGACCATTCTGAAAGTTCACGCAGTTCCTGCACCTTGGCATGGCTGGCTGGCGCTTCATCGGGTAAAGGCAGGCCCTTCGGATCGAATATCCGAACCTCGCAACCGAAGTGTTCGAGCAGCCGCCCAGCCTCGAATGCCAGCAGACGGCTATAGGACACCTCGCGCAGCGAGCCATAAAGGATCAGGATGCGTGGTTTATGGGTCGAAAACGCCGGACGCAGAGCCTCCGGGTCAATGCTGTGCAGGTGATGCGCCTGTAACGCGGGAAATCTGTCAGACAATGCGCTTTCCTTCATTATCGAGAACCTGCTCGCCATCCTCCTTGAAGAATGGCCCTTTGAAAGCGTCCGGCAGAATATCCAGCACGACCTCTGAAGGACGGGCGAGCCTGGTGCCGAGCGGTGTTACGACAAAGGGGCGATTGATGAGGATCGGCGTTTCCATCATCGCATCGAGCAACTGGTCGTCATTCAGGTCCGGATTATCGAGACCGAGCTCGGCATAAGGTGTCCCCTTCTCGCGCATGGCCTCGCGCACCGTCAGGCCAGCATCCGCAATCATTCTTGCGAGATTCTCGCGTGTCGGCGGTTCCCGCAGATATTCGATTACGGTCGGTTCGATCCCTGCCGCGCGGATCAGCGCCAGCGTGTTGCGCGACGTCCCGCAGGACGGGTTGTGATAGATGGTGATGTCCATAGTCACTGCCTTTCGGTCATTATCGTTCGGGAAACGGCGGGTGCGGCCTCATACCAGCCCTTCGAGCGGTTCACGATACAGACGACCGAAAGCATGACCGGAACTTCGATGAGGACGCCGACAACGGTTGCCAGCGCAGCACCTGACTGAAAGCCGAACAGGCTGATGGCGGCCGCGACCGCCAGTTCGAAGAAGTTGCTGGCGCCAATAAGTGCGGAAGGCCCGGCGACGCAATGGCGCTCACCCGTCATGCGGTTCAGGAGGTAGGCAAGCCCCGAATTCAGATAGACCTGGATGAGGATGGGAATGGCGAGCAGGCCGATGATGGCGGGCTGGGCGATGATTTGCTCGCCCTGGAAGGCAAAGAGAAGAATGAGTGTCGCGAGCAGCGCCACGAGAGAAACCGGCTGCAGCTTTGCGAGAACGCAATCCAGCATCCGTGAGGTGCCGTCAGTCATGAGCCGATGCCTGATCAGCTGCGCAAGGATGACCGGAACGACAATATAGAGCGCAACGGAGAGAACAAGCGTATCCCAGGGCACGGTAATGGCGGAAAGGCCGAGCAGCAGGCCGACCACGGGAGCAAAGGCCACGACCATGATCGCATCGTTGAGCGCGACCTGCGACAGCGTAAACAGCGGCTCGCCGCGTGTAAGGTTGCTCCAGACGAAGACCATGGCGGTGCATGGAGCAGCGGCAAGGATGATCAACCCGGCGACATAGGAATCGATCTCACCAGCCGGAAGATAAGGGCGGAACAGCCAGCCGATGAAAAACCAGCCCAGCAGCGCCATCGAGAACGGCTTGACGGCCCAGTTGATGAACAACGTCACGCCAATGCCGCGCCAGAACATGCCGACCTGCGAAAGAGCCCGGAAATCGATCTTGAGCAGCATCGGAATGATCATCAGCCAGATCAGGATCGCGACCGGAATATTCACTTTGGCGATCTCGGCCGTAGCGATGAGCTGAAAGACGCCGGGCATCAGATGGCCGAGCACAACACCGGCGACGATGCACAGAAACACCCAGACGGTCAGATATCGTTCGAAGGCAGACATCAGGCCGACTTTCCTTCAGGATTGGTGGTTCCATCCAATGCACCGATCTGCCGAAGCTGCGTTTCCAGCGCCATTCGATCGATGGATTGCAGGGGCAGGCTGACGAAAGCCGCGATCCTGTTCTTGAGGAAACGCGCGGCCTGCGCGAAGGCGCGCTGAACCTCGATCTCCGAGCCGACCGCAGCGGCGGGATCCTCTATCCCCCAATGGGCCGTCATCGGATGGCCGATCCAGACCGGACAGGCTTCTCCGGCGGCGCTGTCGCACACAGTGAAGATGAAATCCATCCGGGGCGCATCAGGTCCGGCAAACACGTCCCAGCTTTTCGAGGTGAAGCCGCTGGTGGGATACCCCAGTACCGCGAGTTCCTTCAGGGCGTGAGGATTTACCTCTCCCTTCGGCTGGCTGCCGGCCGAATAGGCATTGAACCTCCCCTCACCTTCCTTGGCGAGAATGGATTCGGCAAGAATGGAGCGAGCGGAATTGCCCGTGCACAAAAAGAGCACGTTATAGATCTTGTCGGTCATGGTTTCGTTCCGTGGTTAGATCGGTGGTCTCGCAAGCCCCGCGATCGAAGCAGAAGAAGTGGTGGACACCAGCCCGGCGGCGCTCATGACGGCTTTACCTGCGGGCTGCAGCAGGGTGTCAGCTCGGCAATCAAAGGCGCGCAAAGCTCGGTCGAACCACCGCAGCAATCCTTCAGCAGAAACAGGGTCAGCAGACGCAACCCGTCAAGATCGGCGCGATAGATGATAGACCGGCTCTGCCGCTCACTCTTGACCAGACCGGCCCGGGAAAGCGTGGCGAGATGTGCCGACATCGTGTTCTGGGGAACGTCAAGAAGACGCGCAAGCTCACCGGCCGGAATGCCATCCGGCTCGTGGCGCACGAGAAGCCGGAAGGTCTCCAGTCGGGTAGATTGGGCGAGCGCGCCGAGCGCGGTTATTGCACTACTGTTATCCATATATCCAGAATAATGGATATATTGGGTGTGTCAAGTACCGGATATCGTCATGGTCGACAGGCCGGGCGAAGGAATTCCCCTCGCCCTGCCTCTGAACGCGCTTAAACCAGCTTCGCGTCGTAAAGCCGCGACACGACCGTCCTTGAGACCGCAGTCCGGTTTTCCGGGACTATTCGGTACGGGCCTATGCCCCAGCCGTTGCCGGCGTCGGACATCGTCCGGCTTCATCCGCTGCATTGGAATATTGCCGCGCCGACAGGAATCGGCCGATGATCAGATGCATCATCTCGGCCTCATTCAGGGGCTGGAAATCGGGATCGACCGCCAGACGCGAGAAAACACCGTCTATCAATGCGGCGATCCAGGTGGCGGCGCGCTCGGCGTCGAGATTGGCGTCGATCTGTCCCCGCTCCATTCCCTTGCGCACGAGATCGGCGATGCCTGCGCGAATTTCCTGGTCGGCGGTGCGTACAAGCGCATGAATGGCTGGATTTCGAATGGCTTCGGAAGCGATTTCCAGTACCAGCCGGGCATAGGTCGGATCGGTCGCAAGCTCCAGCGAGGCGTCGACGAAACCCAAAATCGCACCGAACTGATCGTCCGCCGCGCCGAGTTCGGCGAAATAGTCGGCGGTTTCCCGTCGCTCTTCGGCAACGATCGTTTCGATGATCGCTTCCTTGCTATCGAAATAATGGAAGAGATTGCCGGAGCTCATGCCGACCGCTGCGCAAATCTGCGCCGTGGTGGTCTGGTGAAAGCCGTTTTGCGCGAAGCAGGTAATGGCGGCTTCGAGAATCTGCTGCCGCTTGGCTTCATGCTTGGCTGGATCCAGCTTGCGGGCCATGATTGCTCCCATAAATTAATTGAGCACTTAGTCCATTAATTATATCGCGGCCGCCTGTCAACCCGCCCTTACCCGTAAAAGGCGAAGGGGGGGCGGAGAAGCACCCGCCCCGGCCGGATTTTCGGCTGGCAGAGGTATCAGGCGGTCAATTCAAACCGCTCGCATTCGCGAAGAAAAGGCAGTTTTGCCCGCGTTTCATCCAGCAATTGGCGGGAGAGTCGCTGCTGATGCACGGTTGCCTTCACATTGGCGTGAAAACATATCTCGCCCAAGGGGTCGATGACCATGCTGTCGCCGTCATAGGAGAGATCGTTGCCATCGATACCGATGCGGTTGACGCCGATGACATAGGACTGGTTTTCGATGGCCCGGGCCGGCAGCAGCGTTTTCCAGTGGGAAGCCCGGCGGGCGGGCCAGCTCGCTATATAGATCGCCGCATCATATTGGCCGCGATTGCGCGACCAGACCGGAAAGCGCAGATCGAAGCAGATGAAGGGAGCGATGCTCCAGCCCTTCAGCTCGATCAACTGCTGCGCCTGCCCCGGCGTATAATGCTCGTGCTCGCCCGCATAGGTGAACAGATGCCGCTTGTCGTAATGAATGAGCGTGCCGTCCGGACGCGCCCAGATCAGCCGATTGAAATAACGGCCGTCTTCGGCAATCGCCACGCTGCCGACGATATCCGCGTCATGTCGGCGCGCGGTCTCCAGCAGCCAGTTTACTGCCTGCCCATCCATGGGTTCCGCCACGGCCTTCGGGTTCATGCTGAAACCCGTGGTGAACATCTCCGGCAGGACGATCAGATCCGTCGCCTCGATCCCATCGAGGTGCCGGTCGAATTGCTGCAAATTCCGCTCGATATTTTCCCAGGCCAGATCGGCCTGCACGAGCGTTACGCGAAGATCCTTGTCACTCATCAATATCTCCCTGAAAATATGGGTTTAACGACAAACAAGCCAGGTGCGGACAAAACTGCCCGTCACCGAAAAGCGGATGGAAAAACGGCGTCCCGCCGGAAGCGAGCGATGCAGCGGGCGCGTCAGTTCCAGCCGCAATTCATCGCGGCCGGGTTTCTCGAAAAGACGCGCCGCCTGGAAATCGAAATGGCGTCCAACCACCGGATAAAGCGCCTTGAACAGCGTCTCCTTGGCGGAAAACACCAGAAAAGGCAGTATGCCTGCGTCACATTCCTCCCGGTCGGCAATCAGCCGGCGCTCCAGCGGTTCGAGGGCGCGCTTCAGGATGACCTCCGTTACCGCTCCCGGCTCGATTTTTTCGATATCGACACCGACCCTCACATCGCAGTCCTGCGTTACCATGCAGACGCAGATGCCGTGGGAATGGCTGATCGAGCCGCTTATGCCTGAAGGCCATACCGGCTCGCGCTTGTTGCCGATGCCGATCGGCTGAGGGTCATGCCCGAAAAGCGCGAGCGCCGCCTGCCCCAGAAAACGGCCCGCGAGAAACTCGGCCTGCCGCTTGGGAACCGCTTCCGCCAGCAGCTTCGGCATCGCCACGTCCAGCCGGTCGAACAGGGCCGTCCTGTAGAACGGCAGGTGATATTGCACCTCGAGCGCGATGACGTTTTCCGATCCGGTATCGAGAAAAACTGGACCAGAGAGGAAACCCTCGGATCGCCCGACGGCGGCGGCGATATGCTCGTGCATGGCGGGCGTCTTCAGGCCTGAGACCGGATAATCCGCCATCATCCCTGCCCCTGCACCGTTGCGGCCTCGCCGGCGGCTATCTGACGCTCCGCCCCTGCCCGGTCTGCGGCGGTCACGGAAGTGAGATTCTGCAACCTGCGGCCGAGCCAGCCGCGCAGATCGTCCATATAGGTGAAGACCACGGGCACGAAAACGAGGCTCAGCAGGGTGGATGTAATCAGGCCGCCGATCACGGCAATCGCCATGGGCGCGCGGAAACCGGCATCCGCCCCCACCCCCAGCGCCGCCGGCATCATGCCGGCAACCATGGCAAGCGTGGTCATGATGATCGGACGGGCGCGCTCGACGCCGGACTCCACCAGCGCCCGTTGGCGGCTCAGCCCGCCATTGCGCTTCTCGATGGCGAATTCCACCAGCAGAATGGAGTTCTTGGTGACGATACCCATCAGCATCAGCAGGCCGATAACCGCCGGCAGATCGAGCGCGCCGCCATAAAGCAGCAGGCCGACGATCGCGCCCCCCACCGAAAGCGGCAGTGCCACGAGGATGGTGATCGGCTGCAGAAAATCCTTGAAGAGAACGATCAGCACGGCCAGAACCATCATCAGGCCGAACAGCATGGCGGCACTGAAGCTCTGGAACATCTCGCCGATATATTCGGCATCGCCATATTGCACCTGCCGCACGCCGGCCGGAAGCGAGGCCACGGCTTCGAGCGCATTGATACGCTCCAGCGCGACGCCAAGCGGAATGCCTGCGAGATCGGCGCTGACGGTCACCCGGCGCTGGCGGTCGAAGCGGTTGAGCTGCCCCGGCCCCTCCGAAACCGAAAGATCGGCGACCGACATCAGCGGCAGGCTGCCATTTGCCACCGACACCCGGAGCATGCCGAGCGTATCGAGATTGCTCTGCGCCCCCCGGTCGATCATGACACGGATCGGCACCTGCCGGTCGCCGATGTTGAACTTGGCGGAATTGGCGTCCGTATCGCCCGTCGTGGCGACACGCGTGACGGCGGCGATGGATTGCGTGGAAACGCCGAGCCGGGCCGCCTCGTCAAAGCGCGGCCGGATCTGCAATTCCGCCCGCGGCAGGGGTTCAGTGGTCTGCACATTGGCGATGCCCTCGATGCCGCGCATGCCGGTTTCCACGGCAAGAGCCGCAGCGGCGAGCTTCTCCGGCTCATCACCCACGAGGATGATGGAAATATCGCGCGCCGCATTTTCATTCTGGAAGGCGAAGCGGATATTGGGTGTGCGGGCGATGAGGCTTGCGGCGCCGAGCTCGAACTGACGTTGGGAAAGCGTACGCTCCGAAGCCGGCACGAGAGTGACCAGCAGCGAGGCGCGCGCGACATCGGGGCCGTCATCCGTCCTGCCGATGGAAGCGAAGACGCTTTTGACTTCCGGCCTTTCCCGGAGCGCCGTGGTAACGGACTGCACGGCATTGTCGGTATCGCGCAGCGTCGAATCCGGCGGCAGCTCGATCAAAATACGCGACAGGCTGCGATCATCGCTCGGCAGAAAGCCCGAGGGCAGAAGCGGCACCAGCAGGAAGGAGCCGACGAGCACCAGAGCGCCGATGCCGCAGGTTTTCAGCCGATGGCGAAGCGCAAGCTCCAGAAGCGCCACATAACTCCGACCCATACGGGATTTCGGCGCGCCGTGATCTTCATGCTTCACCCCCTTCGGCACGAGAATATAGGCGGCCATCAACGGCGTCACGAGACGCGCCACCAGCATGCTGGCAAGCACGGCGACGGAGACGGTCAGTCCGAACTGCTTGAAATATTGGCCGATGACGCCGCCGATGAAGCTGACCGGCAGGAACACCGCGACGATAGTGGCGGTGATGGCGAGAACCGCAAAACCGATCTGGTCCGCCGCATCGATAGACGCCTGAAACGGGCGCTTGCCCATATGCAGATGCCGGTCGATATTCTCCACCTCGACAATGGCGTCATCCACGAGAATGCCGATCACCAGCGTCAGCGCCAGAAGGGTGATGCTGTTGAGGGTGAAATCGAACCACAACATCACCGCGAAGGTGGGCAGGATCGAAAACGGCATGGCGACGGCCGCGATCAACGTCGCCCGCCAGTCGCGCAGGAAGAGGAAGACGACAACGACGGTCAGCGCAGCACCTTCGATCAGCGTCTCCATGGCGACCTGATAGCTCGCCCGGGTATAGTCGACGGTCGAGAGCACCCGGTCGATCTCGACACCCGGATAGATGTCGACCAACCGCGCAATCGTGGCATTGACGGCGTCTTCAACCGCCGTGTCGCTCGACCCCTTGGCGCGGAACACCGAAAAGCCGACCACCGGTTCGCCATCGAGGCGCGACAGTTCTCGCGGTTCGGCCGCGCCATCCGCCACCTTGCCGAGCGTGGCGAGCGTCGTCCATTGACCGTTCGGCAGGCTGATCGGCCGTTCCGCCAGCTCGCCGGCGGTAATCGCGCCGCCAACCGCGCGGATCGACTGTTCCTTCTCGTTGAGCCGGCTTCTGCCGCCGGGCACATTGGTGTTGAAGGCCTGAACCTGATTGTTGATATCCTCGGCATTGATGCCGAAGGCGATCAGCTGGTCCGGATCGAGCTGGACGGTGATTTCCCGGCTGACGCCGCCGATGCGCTGCACCCGCTGCACACCCTTGGTCGTCAGCAATTCGCGGCCGATGGTCTCGTCGACGAACCAGGAGAGATCGACGGGCGACATTTGCGGGGCGCGAACCGCGAAATAGAGGATCGCCCCACCCTCGACATCGACGCTGGCGATAATCGGTTCCTCGATATCGCGCGGCATTTCGGAGCGTATCTGCGAAACGGCCTGGCGCACATCGTTGGTGGCGCGAGCCGTATCGATGCCGAGCTGGAACTCGACCGTCGTGGTGGAAAGTCCGTCGCCGATAGTCGACTGTATGTGTCTTATGCCGGCAAGACCCGAAATCGCACCTTCGACACGCCGCGTTACCTGCGTTTCAAGCTCCGCCGGGGCCGCGCCCGCCTGAACGACGGAAACCGTGACAATCGGAAAATCGACGCGCGGATTGGCGTTGACCGGCAGCTTCATGAAGGACTGGATGCCGATAAGCGTCAAAAGCAGGAACAGGACGATGGTGGGAATGGGGCGGCGGATGGCCCATGAGGAAATATTGGTCATCGGCTATCCGCCTCCTTCTGCGCGACTTCGCTGACGCCGACGATCTCATCGCCGTCGCGCAGGAAGGCGCTGGCGCTTTCCACGACGCGCTCGCCCGCGCTCAACCCTTCGAGGATTTCAACGATGCCGTTTTGCGCCTGCCCCACACGAACGGCGCGGCGCGCCACCCTGTTCTCACCATCGACCACCACAAGCTGGGCCGCACCTTCGCGGCGCAGCCGCAGCGCGGCTTCGGGAACAGAAACGAGAAAACGGCGCTCGCCGAGATCGACCTTGCCGCGCGCGAAGGCGCCTGCCCTCAGATCGGCGGCCGGTTGAACGGCGATGCGCACGATGCCGAGACGGTTCTGGGTATTAACCGCCGGTTCGACGACACGGATGGTCCCCTGAATGGCCCGGCCGACGCCATTGACCGCGATCGCTACGGATTGACCGGTCTGCAGCGACGGCAGCACCCGTTCCGGCGCTTCGGCCAGAAATTCCAGTTCGCCATCCTGCAACAGGCGAAACAGCGGCTCCGTGCTGTCCGGCATCGCGCCGATACGGGCATGGCGCTTCGTGATGAGGCCGGGTTTCGGCGAAAGGATCTCGGTCCGCTCCAGTTCGAGACGGTGCTGGGTCAATTGCGCCTGCGCGCCCGCCAGTTCGGCACGGGCGCCCTCTATCTTTGCCTGCGCCATGGCCGCTGCGGCGCGGCGCTGGCCAAGCTGTTCCTTGCTGACGCTGGAGCCGGAAAGCCCTTCGGCGCGGCGCAGATTCTCGCTCGCCTCTATCTCCGCCGCCTCGGCCTCGGCGAGTGTGGCACGGGCGCGGGCGACGGTCGCCTCCGTCTGTTCGACCTGGGCCGCGAGTGTCTTGCTTTCCAGCCGCGCCAGCAGTTGCCCGGCCGCAACCGTGTCGCCGACATCGACGAAAACCTCGACGATGCGCTGGCCGGTCACGGCCGTACCGATGGAAATATCGTTGCGGGCGGCGAGAAGGCCGGCAACATCCTGACCGGCGTTGAAACCATAAGGCGCTGAGGTGACGACGGACACATGCGGCCGCACCTTGACGGGCGCCACGGTCTGCGCCTCTGCGGGCGCCTCCTCAACCGGCAGCATCATCCAGACAACGCCGCCCGCAAGTCCAATGGCGAGCAGCGCCCACCAGAGCAGGCGTCTGGAAGGCCGTCGTCCTGTCGTTTCGCCGGGTAGTGGTCGAGGGTTTGCAGGCTGGGGATTTGGGAAAGAGGAATTCAGCTCGTTCATGGCAGGACGGGTCCGGATTTGAACATCGGGTGCGGCAAAAGCTGCGGCGCACGGGTGGCTTGATTGCATCTCGAAGGAACAGGTGGCCGCCCGCTCATGGTGGCGATTTCGCCAGTGCGCGTGCGGCCGGGCTGAGTAAAACCCAGAGCAGCAGCAGGCAGAGCGTGGCGCTGAGCCCCCACAAGAACCAGGCGGCGCCGGCGGCTTCGAGGCCGAAACCGGCGATCAGCACGGCAAGAGGGGTCGCCATCATCGCAATCGCCGCCGTGGTTCCAAGCACGCTGCCGCGGATCGCGGCCGGCGCGCGCTTCAGAAACATCGCATTGGCGAGCGGGCCGAGCGCCCCGGTGGAAAGGCCGATCATGGCGGCCGCGATGAGCAGCAAGGGACCGCTCTGAAGGAAAGCGATGAGACCGATGGAAAACGTCGCGCCTGATATGCCGGCGAGCAGCACGGCCCGTCCGTTCCAGGAATGACCGCGAATGGCGAAAACCACCGCCGACAAAGCCGCCCCTGCCCCGGAGACCGAAAGAAACAGCCCGAGATCGAGGACATCCGCGCCGCTGGCCTTGAACAGCACCGGCAGGACAACGGCGTTGAGCGCCCCGAAAACCGCCAGCATCACCATGGCGACGATAAGCAGAAGACGCAGAAGCGGCTCCGTCAGCAGAAAGCGCAGACCCGCAAATGTCGCATCGCCGCTCTCCGCACCGGCGGACTTGCGCCTATGACGCGGCAAACAGATCGCGCCGATCATGGCGGCGAGCAGCGAACAGGCCGCCGTGATCATCAAGGCATATTCCATCCCGAAAGCGGCAATGGCGATGCCCGCGACCGGCGGGCCGAAAATCATCGCCGCATTTTCGAGCAATTCATCTATCGAGGTGACCCGCTCGATCGGCATCCGGGCGATGCGGGCAAGTTCCGGCACCCTTGCATCATGGGCGATCATGCCCGGGCCGTCGAGCAGCGCCCCGACCACGATCAGGCCGAGCAGAAAGCCGATATCCATCTGCCCCGCCATCATGAGAAAGGGAATGGCGGCGACACTCAGGGCGCTGGCAAGATCGGCGGTAACCGCAACGATGCGCGAACCGAAACGGTCGACGATGGGGCCGCCGCAGAAAGCGCCGATAACCAGCGGTATCATGCCCGCCGCCGCCGCTATTCCCGTCCAGGCGGCATTGCCGGTCAGGGACAGCACGATCCACGGCAACGCAACGGCCGCCACCGCATTGCCGAAAAGCGACAGGCCTCCGGCAAGGATGACGCCATAAAGCGGCGCACGACGACGCGGAAGACTAAGCCCGCGAAACCCGGCCCCCGAAACCGTTTCGAGTTCACCACAGGACATCGCAAGAGGCATCGTCTCAACCGTGCTGCTGTCTGAAGGCATCGCACTCTCCAAGTTTCATCGGCTCCCGGCGCTGCCGGTAAGGATGAAGGCGGTAAATATCCGGCCGCACAGGTTCCCGAAGCGGACGCGTATGAACGATCCTCACACCTCGCCTGCCCGGCTCATCTCAGCCATTCATTTCATTAATTAAGTAGTCAGTCTATTTATTATGGCGAATGTTTTTTTGTCAAGCGGGGCTCGAGAAAATGACAGGGTGACGGGAAATGTCGTTTGGGGTCGCATGTGCAGGCGATGTCAGGCGATGGGTGAAGACTGGACATTGGGGCAGCTTTTTCTGCGCCCATACGCGACAAATTGGCTCCCCGGGCCGGAGCCAGCCCTCGACCCTCGTTTCCGTGCTTGTCACAGGAATTTAGCCGAGGCGTGTTTGCGTGGACAAAACTCTTTTCCGCAAATAACTGAGGTGAATTTAGATATAAAAAATATAATTATATCAATAATTAAAACTGACAATCTAATGTAACATCAAAACTCACCTGATGCCTCCCGGCGTCTTAAGTCCAGTTCTTCGCTATAGCGCCTCAGCGTATGGCTTTCGGTAAGCAATCCGACAGGCCGATTTTCGATCTTGTCATTGACGACAACCAGCGCTTCGCTCTCCGCCGCATCGAAGGCTGCCGCCGCCTGGCGGGCATTCATGGTCGGCAGCAGCACATCGTTCTTGTATTGCAGATAGGTTTCGAGGCTGATCTTGCTGGGGTCGCGATCCATCGGGTCCGCGTAAATTTCCGGCACGAGGACGATGCCCGCATAACGCCCGTCATCATGGGTCATGATTACCCGTTGCGTCGAACCGAGCGGGAACTTCTCCTTGAAGGCCGGGAGGCCCATGCTGACATTGGCCTTGCGGATATCGGCGCGCATCATCCTGCCGACCGTCAGGTCGCGGATCCAGCCAATATCATGGGCGCTGCGAATGCTCTCGCCCCGCAGGTGAAAACGCCAGGTGGCGAAGGAGTAACCGAAGGTCGTGCGCACCACCAGCGAAGTGGTGATGACGGCGGCAAGCACCAGCGCCGTGATCTGGAAGTCGCCTGTCAGTTCCAGCGCCAGAAACGTCATCGTCAGCGGACCGCCGATGATGGCTGCGGCAAAGGCGCTCATGCCGATCACGGCATAGACGATGGGCGCCGTCGACCCATAGCCGATATAGGGTGCGCAGAGTGCGAAAATCTTGCCGAGCAGCGAGCCCATGAACAGCGACGCGAAAAACAGGCCGCCGCGGAAATTCGAACCGATGGAAATGGCGCTCGCCGCCGCCTTCAACAGGAACAGTCCGGCCACCCCGTATATCGTCAGTTCCGCATCGATATTGAGATGCAGCGCGCCATGGCCGCTCGACAGCACCTGCGGTGAAATCAGCGCGAGCCCGCCCACCGCCACGCCGCCGATGGCAGGGCGCAGCCAGCCCGGAATGGCACTCTTGCGTGCGGTTTCTTCGATGAAGGACACCGCCTGCATCAGCACGATGCCGATGGCCGCACATACGACGCCGAGAAAGATGGCGGGCACATAATCCGCCGGTGTTACACGGCTGGCATCGACAATATCGATCGAGATGCCATGGCCGCCGATAATCCCTATGACCGTCGTCGCCACCAGCGCCGAGACGATGAGCGGCGCAAGCGTCACCACGGTATAGGTGCCGATGATGAGTTCGATGGCGTAGAACGCCCCGGTCAGAGGCGCGTTGAAGGCGGCCGCAATCGCCCCCGCCGCACCGCAGCCGACAAGGATACGCATGTCCCCTCGCCGCAGCTTCAGCTTGATGCCGATCTTCGAGGCGACGCCGCTGGCGATCTGGGTGTAACCGGCCTCCAGCCCAACGGACGCGCCAAAACCGTTGGAGACGATATTCTGCACGCAGACGATGATGCTGTCCGTCAGCGACAGCCGGCCGCCATGCAGCGCATTCGCCTCGATGGGGTCGACCATGGGTTTCTTGCGGGTCTTCGAAAGGATGAAGATGATCAGCCCGAGCACGATGCCGCCGATGATCGGGCCGACAAGCACGATCCGTCCGGAAAGATCGCTGCTGCTCAGCCGCTCGACGCCGAAAACCAGCAGATGCAACGCCGTGCTCAAGGCGCCGATCAGCGCCACCAGAAGGCCTGCCGCAATGCCGATGAAGACGGCAAGGAGCACCAGTCCCAGCTCGCCCCGCCGAAACATCGCGCGCAGCCGACTGGCGCGCAGATTGTCGAAGAAGCTCGCCATACTGGGTGCACGGAAAGGCTTGGTCGACATGCTGTTCCTTTTCAGGCGGCGTCAGGCTGCTTCGATCTCGATCTCGAAACGCATCTGATCATAAGCCGGTTCGACATGATCAGGCGTTTCCCGCATCACCGTCTCATAATCGAGCGGAATATGCATGTGGGTCAAGATCGCCCTTTTGGGTGCGAATCTCTCGATCCAGCCAAGCGCCTGTTCCAGTGAAAGATGGCTGGGGTGATACCGGTGCTGCAGCGCGTCGATGACGAGGACATCGAGACCGGCAAGCTTCGGCAGGCTTTCTGCCGGAAAATCGCTGACATCGGTGCAATAGGCGACGTCACCGATGCGGAAGCCCAGCGAATGCACATCGCCATGCTGCTGCATATGCACGTTGAACGGGATCGGCCCGCCTGCCCCATCGATGATCAGCGCCGCGTCGATATCGGCGATGATCCGCGGTTCGACGATGGGAGGATAGCTGCTGCCCGGCGGGGTCTCCAGGCAATAGGCGAAACCGTCCTTTATCCGCGCCATGGTAATGGGATCGGCATAGATCGGAATGCGGTTTTGCTGAAGGGCGAAATAGATGCGCAGATCGTCGATACCGTGCAGATGGTCGGCATGAGCGTGGGTGTAAAGCACAGCATCCACCGCCTCCACCTTGGCCGCGATCATCTGCTCGCGAAAATCCGGGCCGGTATCGATGACGACAGTCGTCCTGCCTCCATCCGGGCCGATCTGCTCCACCATGAAGGCCGTTCGCGTGCGCCGGTTCTTCGGGTTTTCGGGATCGCAGGCGCCCCAGTCGCCGTTGATGCGCGGCACGCCGGGCGACGACGCGCAACCGAGAACCGTGAAGCGACGACGGTAGATTGCCACACCTACACCCTTGTCATCTTGGAAAAGCAGCGGAAGGCGTTTTCGGTGGTGATTTCGGCCACGCGCTCATAGGAAATGCCATGCACCTCGGCCAGAACCTCAGCGGTATTGACCACGTAGGACGGCTCGTTGCGCTTTCCCCGCCAGCGCTTCGGCGCAAGATAGGGCGCATCCGTTTCCACCAGTAGCCGGTCCAGCGGCACGGTGGCGGCGATATCGCGGATGTCCTGCGATTTAGGGAAGGTCAGAATGCCGGAAAAGGACACATAACCGCCAAGCTCGACACCGGTTTTCGCCAGCTCGGGACCAGCGGAAAAGCAGTGGAGAATGAAGGGGAATGGTCCCTTGTCGCTTTCGGCGCGCAAAATAGCGGCCATGTCGTCATCGGCGCTGCGGCTGTGGATGACAAGCGGCAGCATCGTTCGTCTTGCTGCCTCGATGTGGCGAATGAGGCCGGTCTTCTGGTCTTCCGGCTTCTGCGTATCGTAGAAATAATCCAGACCCGCCTCGCCGATTGCCACGATCTTGTCATGGCTCTCCGCCAGCCGCACGAGCTCATCGGCGGAAATATCCAGTTCCTCATCGGCATTGTTCGGATGCGTGCCGACCGAACAGAAGACCGACGAATATTTTTCCGTGATCTTCAAGAGTTCGGGCAGCCGGCGCACCCGGGTCGAGATCGTCACCATCTGGCTGACACCCGAAGCATGGGCGCGGGCGATGATATCGTCGCGCTCAGCCTCGAAATCGGGAAAATCCAGATGGCAATGTGTATCGATCAGCATGGGTCTCGCCTTCACGCTTCCGGTGCGACGTAACGCGGGAAGACCGGCTTCGGTGCTTCCAGCGGCGTGCCCGGAACAAGACGGCCCGCTTCGCCGAGTGCTGCAAAATCACGTTTGTCGGCAGGGGCAGCAACGAGATCGAGCAGCTTATCACAGGATTCCGGCATAAAGGGCTGCAGGAGAATGCCGATCTGGCGCACCACTTCCGCCGTAACATAAAGCACGGTGCCCATGCGCTCGGGATCGGTCTTTTTCAGCGCCCACGGCTCCTGAGAGGCAAAATAGCGGTCGGTTTCCGAGACAACGGCGATGATGGCCGCAAGCGCGCGGTGGATGAGCTGCTTGCCCATTTCCTCGCGGCAGAGCGCCAGCAGCCCGTCGGCGGAAGCCAGCATCGCCTTGTCTTCTTCGGTGAACTCACCGGGCGTCGGAATCTGGCCGTCACAATTTTTGACGATCATCGACAGCGAACGGCTGGCGAGATTGCCGATACCGTTGGCAAGATCGGCATTGATGCGTGTGGCGATGCCCTCTTCGCTATAGCTGCCGTCCTGGCCGAAGGAGACTTCGCGCAGGAAGAAATAACGGACTTGATCGAGACCGAAATGGTTCACCAGATTGGCCGGATCGACGACATTGCCGAGCGACTTCGACATCTTCTCGCCCTTGTTGAGCAGGAAGCCATGCGCATAGACCCGCTTGGGCAGCGGCAGCTTCGCGCTCATCAGGAAAGCCGGCCAATAGACCGCGTGGAAGCGGATAATGTCCTTGCCGATGATATGCACGTCGGCCGGCCAATATTTCGCACGCGGGCCGTTTTTATCCTCGATGTAACCCGTGGCGGTGATGTAGTTGGTCAGCGCATCGACCCAGACATACATGACGTGTTTCGGATCGTTCGGAACCTTGATGCCCCAGTCGAAGGTGGTGCGGGAAATCGACAGGTCCTTGAGGCCGGATTTGACGAAGGAGATGATTTCGTTGCGGCGTTCTGCCGGGCCGATGAACTCCGGGTTCTCCTCATAGAGCTTCAGCAGCTTGTCCTGATATTCGGAGAGCTTGAAGAAGTAGCTTTCCTCCTCCACCCACTCGACCGGCGTGCCCTGCGGTCCGTAACGAACGCCGTCAGCACGCACTTCCGTCTCGTCCTCGGCGTAATAGGCCTCGTCGCGCACGGAATACCAGCCGGCATAGCTGTCCTTGTAGATGTCGCCGCTGTCGGCCATCAGGTTCCAGATATTGCGCGAGGTCTCGTGGTGACGCTCTTCCGTGGTGCGGATGAAATCGTCGTTCGAGGCGTTGAGCAGCTTGCCCATCGCGCGGAACTGGTCGGAATTGCGCGCAGCCAGGTCTTCCGGTGAAATGCCTTCCGCACGCGCCGTCTGCTGCATCTTCTGGCCATGTTCGTCGGTGCCGGTCAGGAAGAACACATCCATTCCATCCAGGCGCTGAAAGCGTGCCATGGCGTCCGTCGCAATCAACTCATAGGCATGGCCAATATGCGGCTTGCCGTTAGGATAGGAGATCGCGGTGGTGATGTAGAATGGTGTCTTGTCTGTCATGACGGTCTATCGACTTTACAGGCTGTTTTTTGGATAGACCGCTCTTAAACCATTGTTCGCAGCAGCGAAAGAAAAAGCGTACGTTTTGTACGACCGCTTGCAGACAAAGTGGATTTGGAGAGCGCTTGGCTCCGCACCACCGTCACCCCGGACTGGATCCGGGGTCCAGCGCGATCAAGTCCTTGATCGCAAAAGACTCTCTTCACGGCGCGGACGCGCCGTGGCTGGATGCCGGATCCAGTCCGGCATGACGGAACAGAATTTATGCACCGTCGAATCGTACATTCCGTACGATCCCTCGCCTTCAAACGCCGCGAATATCTTCCAGAATGGAAAGCACCATCTGCTTCTTGTCGAGATTATAGGCCTGCGCCACGGTGATGCGTTCCGAAAGCGCCGAGGAAAGCCGGGCATGTTTTTCCGCCGCCGCGATATCGCCCGCCATCGCCGCCGCCCTTGCGCGCTCCATGAGCTCTTCCGTCACATGCTCCATGAAGAAGCCGAGAACGATGTCGCCGTCCTTCTGTGCCAGAACCTCGGCAAGCTTGTGCATCTGCTTGCGCACGCCGGGCCCTTCGGAAGCCATGACCTGCGCAAAGACCTCGACAATGTCGGAGCCGCCGTAATTCATCAGCTTCAACGCCTGCGCCACGCTGCCCTTGGAGGCGGCAAGCAGGGCGTCGCGCTTTTCGCCTTCCGGGCTGATGCCGAGATGATCGAGAGATTGCACCATGGCCGCATCGGAAAGCGGCAGGAGCCTCAACGGCATGCAGCGCGAACGGATGGTCGGCAGCAATTTTCCCGGCGCATGGGAGAGAACGAGGAACATCGCTCGTTTCGGTGGCTCCTCCAGTATTTTGAGGATCGCATTCGCGGCGTTGCGGTTGAGATCGTCGGCGGGATCGATGATGACGATACGCCAGTTGCCGGTGCCGGAGGTCTGCGAAAAGAAGTGCCCTGCCCGCCGCACCTCGTCCACCGTAATGGCGGATTTCACGCGGCCGGTCTTTTCATCTACAGGACGGGTCAGATGCAGCAGATTATGCGAAGCGCCCGTGGTGATCTGCCGGCTGACCAGCGATTGCGGATCGGGATCGGTGAGAAAATCCGGCGCCAGCGACGGATCGGGATGGCTGAGCACATGATTGGCGAAACGGAAGGCAAGCGTCGCCTTGCCGATCCCCTCCGGCCCCTCGATCAGAATGGCATGATGGCCCTTGCCGGAACGGTATGACTGCGCGAGGAAGGCTTCCGCTTCCTCATGCCCGAAAAGCTTCGTGTTCTGCTGCGGCGCAATCGCACCGTCGAGAACGCCCTGAACCTCACTCATGCGCCGCGCCCGCTGCTGTTTTCAGCTGTTCGAGCAAAGGCTCGACAAAGGACATGACATCCTCCGCCACTTTTTCTTCCGGCTGGTCGGCGTTGACGATCCGACAACGACGCGGCTCGGCGAGCGCGATGTCGAGATAGGCCTCACGCCGCTTCTCGTGGGTCTCGATTTCCTCTTTTTCGAACCGGTCCGGCGCAGCACCTTCATCCGCGCGCTTTCTGGCGCGGGCGAGCCCCTTTTCGGCGGCAATATCGAAAATCAGCGTCAGTTCCGGCACGACACCGTCAATCGCGATGCGTTGCAACGTCTCGATGAAATCCGGCTCCAGATTGCCGGTGGTGCCCTGATAGACGCGGGACGAATCGAGGAAACGGTCGCAGAGCACGATCTCACCGCGAGCGAGCGCCGGGCGAATGACCTCTTCGACATGGTCGTTGCGCGCCGCCGCAAACAGGATCGCTTCCATGCGCACCCC
This sequence comes from Agrobacterium sp. 16-172Ci, assembly GCF_053522725.1. Classification (NCBI taxonomy): domain Bacteria; kingdom Pseudomonadati; phylum Pseudomonadota; class Alphaproteobacteria; order Hyphomicrobiales; family Rhizobiaceae; genus Agrobacterium; species Agrobacterium sp. 16-172Ci. Next base: position 105,192 of record NZ_JBNWBW010000007.1, on the reverse strand, counting down.
AAAGGATTCGGCAGCACCCGAGAGCAGAACATGCCGAACGGCCTCCGCACCCGGAGAGCCGCCCGGCTCACGCGTCACGACCACCTCGAAACCACGGCCGCGAAGCGCCTCGGCAAGCGTGCGAATCTGCGTCGACTTGCCGGCGCCTTCGCCGCCTTCGAAGCTGATGAACAATCCGGTCTTTTCGGCCAATTTCACGTCCTGCGAGGAATTCACGTCAATGTTGAAATGCCTGTTTACAGCATCGAACGGAAAAGTGTGAAGCGCTTTTCAGAAAATCCGGTGGCTGAACAAAAGCATAGGAACAGCGCCGCCCGTGCAACAGGCTTTCAGAGCCAGAACAGCAGCAGTTCCTTCAGCGCACCTGTCGCATTCTGGGTGAGCGACCCCTTGCCGACTGCCGCCTTCGTATAAAGCGGTACTTCCCGCAACAGGCGCTCGCCCGAAAAAATCTTAAGCGTTCCGGCATTTGCCCCGACGTCCAGCGGCGCATTCAGGGGCCAGCGATAGACGATGCGGCCGGAAATACGATCCGGATTATTGACCGGTACAAGCACGCTGACATCTTCCTTCGGCGAAAGATCGATATGCGAAACATCGCCGCCATAAACGCTGACGGACCCAACCGCTTCATCCTTGCTGAAGAGATGGCGTTTTTCAAAGGCGGTCAGGCCCCAGTCCACCACCCGGCGGGCCTCCTCCTGCCGCGTCTTGTCGTCCACGATGCCGGCAAGCGCCAGATAGACCCGGCGGCCTTCCCGCTCCGCCGAAACGACAGCGGCGAAACCGCTGCCTTCCGCAAAACCGAGACCGAGACCGTCGATACCGCTGCCGGGCATCAGCAGCGTATTCTTGTTGCGCTGGAAAATCCGGTTCCATTCGAAATCCGGTTTGGTGAAAAGCCCGTAACGCTCCGGATAGGTATCGCGCAGATGTTGCGCAAGACGCACCATGTCCCTCGCGGTCGTCCGGTTGCCGGGGTCGGGAAGCCCGGTCGAATTGGTGAAGGTGCTGCTGCTCATGCCCAGTTCGCCCGCCCGCGCCGTCATGCGCTTGGCGAAAGCGGCATCCGAACCCGCCATGCCTTCGGCAACGACGATGCAGCCGTCATTGGCGTTCTGCACAATGATGCCGGTCAAAAGATCGTTGATGTTGACGGAGGATTTCAGCGCCGCGAACATGGTCGAGGTGCGCGAGGGCGCGCCGCCCGTGCGCCAGGCATATTCGGAGACCGGATAAGCCGTCTCTGCCGTCACCTGCCCCTTTGACAGCGCATCCAGCACCACCTCAACCGTCATCAGCTTTGCAAGCGACGCGGGCGGAAAGGGCTGATTCTCGTTTTGCGAAAGAAGCACCGTGCCGGTGTCGGCATCGATCATGTAAGCCTGTTCAGCCTTCGCGATGAAGGGGCCGGTCTGCGATTGCACCGTGCCTGCACTGAAAAACGCAAACGCTGCCGCTACGGCGACCGAACGATAGGAGCGATGAATGGCCTTGCGCATGAAACCGCCCAGTCCTGCCTGCCGTAACCGGCTGCCCGCGATAAAGGCGAGAGGCCGGCCGTGTCCTTCAATCCGTCAGCGCGACTTCGCCTGCTGACGCTTCACATGGGCGAGTATCGATTGCTCGTTGAGCGCGCCACGGTCGACGAGCACGCTGTCGAAGGCGCTCGCGGTCCTGGAGACCGTAGCCGATTCTTCGGAATAGGCCGCGGCAAATTTGGAGGAAGGCGTCGGCACGCGCAGATAATTTCCGCCGGGTGCCGCCGGCTCACGCATGAAATTGCCTTCCGGGCGCTCCGCCAGGATAGGGCCGATTTCCGGCAGTATCGCGAACTGCTCGAAAGCCGGTGCCGGGCCGTTGACCAGCGGCATGGCCTGAAGCGCCGCATTCTTCTTGGAACCGACGAGCGCCGTCTGTGTGGAGCCGGCATAATTCGGGTTGGACGCGGGCGCCGGAACGAAATTCGGCGAGGCCGAAGCCACCATCACGCCCGTCGCGATCTGCCCTTCGGGTGCCACACCCGGCGAGCGCGAACCCTTCGGGATATAGGATGCCATCAGATAAGGCATGTCGTGACCATCAAGCGGTGCGCGGCCGGCATATTGCACCCGCACATTGGCCGTGCCAGTGGCCTTCATGTCGAGAAGATCGGCCGTCTTGCTGGAAACGTCGATCAGGCGGCCTTCGTGGAACGGTCCGCGATCGTTGACACGCACCAGAACCGAAGCACCATTTTCCATGTTGGTGATGCGCGCATAGCTCGGCAGGGGAAATGTTGGATGTGCGGCAGAAAGATGTTCTTTGTCGTAAACTTCGCCATTGGCGGTCAGGCGGCCATGGAAGGCGGAACCGTACCAGGAAGCAAGGCCGGTCTTGTTGTAACCCGGCTCTTCCTTCGGGAAATAGCGGCGACCCTTCACGGTATAGGCATTGCCGATCAGCTCTCGCCCGCCGCCCTTGGGAATGGCCTTGCCATCGGCCACACGCGGGCTGGCTTTGACGCCATATTCGGATTCGGAAAAATATTCCTTGCTGCGCTTGGGCTTGGGCTTGGTCTCGGATGTCGTGGAACACGATGCGGTTGCGGCGCAAAGCACGGAAATTGCAAGCCACTTCACGCCCGACCTGGCGTTGATGCCGAGTTTCTTGACCGTAGAATTCAAATCGTCTGCCCCACGCTGCTATTGGCTCGGAGAACCGCACCCTCACTTGCCTCGATTATTTGCCCCTGCCATCGAAGCACCTAACAGTCGCTTAATCTTGTGCATAACGTGGCGAAAATGCGAACGACTTCTGCAAATTCGATAAAATTGTAACGAACGTGGTTAATGATTTCTATCTTTTAAGCCCGCCCATCGGGCCGAATTTACCCGCCTCAACATCTCCCGCTCACCGCGTCTGCAAGGAACAAACGGACGGCAACCGCGTTCTCTCCCCGCAAAGAAACGAGCTTTCCGCCGGTTTCGGCTGAGGGAGGAAACATGATCAAGCTTATGAAAACCACAGCTCTTGCGATGGGCATCGCCCTGGTATCCTTCGCCGCGCCGATCCCCGCAGGTGCGCAGGACATGGAACTCAGAATCGGCCCCGACGGCGTTCGCCCCGTCATCCGCGATCGTGACCGCGACGTAGACCGCCGCGGCCCGCCCCGCATGCGTGGCTGCAGCGAACGCGAAGCCCGCGCCGCCGCCCGTGAAGCAGGCCTGCGCGATCCCGAGGTCGTGCGCGTCACCCCGGGTCGTGTCGTCGTCGAAGGCTTCACGCGCCGGGGACCGGATCGCATCACCTTCGCCAACGAACGGGGCTGCCCGGAAATCTGATTGGATGAACACATGGAACCCGCCGTAAGGCGGGTTTCTCATTTGCGCTGAATTCGAGTGATTCCGAGTCTGACCAGCGAGGTCGAAAAAAAAGACATGAGCAGGGCGTTACGTCCGTTTCGGCCAGTCCTTTTTCTCATAGGTCGGAAATGGCTTACCCCATTGAGAAAAATCGTATTTTCCATGCGGCACGGTCATAAACCACGCGGCATGCTCGCCAGCCTCGCCCGCCCATTGCGCGATTGTCTTTGCATCAATAGGCATAGCGACACGGCGACCGCGCTTATGGATAAAAATCACATATCCGTCTTCCGACTCAACGATCGTATTGTGCAAAAGCTTGTTGCGATCCTCAGAGCTGCGGCGCACCTTAGGAATGCGGTCAATTAGTTTCTGCTTCCAATCATCAGATATGGCAGTTTCAGGAAGCGCTAATAGGCGGTCAAGGGCATCGAGATTCGCCCTCATGCTATTGTCGGCTAAGATTGCCAGGCCCATATCAGCGGTGATGGGTAGAAGCCGTGTAACGGCCTCCACAATCGCCCGTTCAAGAAGCGTGCTGGCCTGTGCGAAGCATCCCACAGCAGCAGCCAGATCCGAATCGTATTGAGCTGCTGTCAACATTCGCATCGTGTCTACTCTCCCGCATGGAATGCCAGCTGGTTTCTACCCGTTAAGTCCAAGTGTGGACTACAAACAAATTGGAATAAGAATAGGAACAAAGGCGACAAATAAAAAAACATGAATAAAATACTCACGCCAAAAATGGCAGATGGGGTGGGATTCGAACCCACGGTACGCTCTCACGCACGCCGGTTTTCAAGACCGGTTCCTTAAACCACTCGGACACCCATCCATCGGTGGTGAGGCTTTATAGCGGTTTGAAAAAGGCCGTCAATCCCGCCTGGGCGAGCTGTGTCGCCCTTCTCTTACGGCTGGCATATCATTGCCCCGGGGTCGTTGCCGGAGGCAGCAGGGATCCGTCGCCTGAAGGTATCGAGGGCACCTGCTGAGCCGTATCGAATAGCGTCAGGCTCAAAACGATTGCGACAAGCACCAACAAAAGCGCCACGAAAAGGATTCCCGATTTATCCATGCGTCTGCTCATGTCACGTTATGTTAAAGGCGAATATGTGCAATTCGAGGCAATGCGAAGAATAAAGCGTAAGTCTGTCAAGTTGTCTTACAGATTTTTCGAACTCATCGTTTAAAAATCTGCTGATTGAGCGAAATTTATGCATAGGCGTACTGTTTGGGACAGAAATGGCCTATCGCGTCAGCACTATTGTCACTTATATCAACCCATCGCTCCCGGGCATTGCCCAACTTTCCCCGAGCGATCAACCTGCCCCGCCTCTTTGCGGGGCTTTTTTCTTTTATGGCCCAGACGACGAAGCGCGGCCCAAAAAGGCCAGCCGCTCTCCATACCGCCCTCGCCTCAGACGCCGATGCTCGGCCCGCCATTGCCATGCCGGCCGTCACCCCTGAGAATATCTTCGAACAGGTTCAGCAGCGCCGGCGGCAAGGTGTCGGACAATTCGGCGATGATTTCGTTGGCGCGATTATAGGAGTAAATGGCTGAGAGCGTCAGCACCAGAAGCACGATCCACGGCCAGATCGGCTTGCGCCTTTGCGGCGCTCCGTTCGGTTGTTGCGGTAAAGTCATGCTGGCACCTTCCCTTCAGGCCTTCACGCGCGGCTCGCCTCCGGGCGCATAGGCGGTTTTCTGCAGGAAACGGAATATATTGCCGCACTGGGCGCAGCGGATCATGAAATCCGTCGGATCGCCCGACGCGCGCTCCGCGCGAAATCCACGCGGCATTTCATCGATGCGAAAATCGACGTCCCGGCGGCTCTTGTCATCCGATTCCGACGCTTCGGCAAAACCCTGATGACCACATCTGGAACATTCGAGCTTCCGGGAATATCTGTCGCGCGCTGCCATATGCCGTCCTTTGCTTGGTGGTTATCAGGTAGCAGCGGCAAAACATCATTTCAATGCCGATCGCCCCGGGTTAAAGCTTTGCGCGGCTATTTCCCGGCCGGAAACCCATCCGGCGGCCGGAATGAATATGGAAGTCCATGAACGACCAGAAACCCCTGCTTTCATCGTCACTCATGTTCCGGGCCGCTCTCATCGCCGGAATTCTTCTCGTCTTTCTCGGCCTCCTCAACGTCGGCATCAAATGGTATGGCGAGCGGATTCTCCAGGCGGGCCATACGACGGCCACCGAGGAGGTTGAGATCGTCATCGGCAACGACCGGCTGAAGCTTGCCAAAAACACCCTGCGGGCGCCTTCCGAGCGACTCGGCGGAGAACGCGAGCGCGTCGACCTTTATCTGAGCTGGCCTGACCTTAAGGGTTACGAGGAAGCGAATCGCGCCGTCTTCGACGATCCGGCGCAGGCGGCGGGGCTGATTTTCATCCAGCTTTCGCAAAGCACCATGTCCGAGGACATGTCCGGTCGTTTCGGGCCGATCTATTCGCGGCTGACGGAAGGAGAGCCCGTACCGCTGAAGCACGGCCTGCTGCTGCACCGCCTGCGCGCCGATTCCGGTTACGGCAAGGAAGTCATATTGACCGGCGAGCGCGAAGGCCAAAGCGCCTATGTGGTGCGCTGCCTGCTGCCGCAAACGCCGCAGGCGGCCACCGGCAGCGATTGCCAGAGGGATATTCACGCCGGACAGGACCTCAGCCTGTTCTACCGTTTCTCCTCCGCCCTGCTGCCGCAATGGCAAAAGCTGGACGCGGATGTGAAAAACTATATCGAGCGCCGCCTCGTAAAAGACGGAAATCGGTGAAACAGCACGGCACAGATTGCGTGCGAAAAGTCGCATTTTATGGAAGGCAGATACCTTTCATAAACCACTTGGTAACGCCATCCCGATAAAGTTTCTTCCCGGAGCATCGGGCGGGGCGTGTCCGAGCGGAACAGAAATATGCGATTGAAGAGTTCAGCAGTGTTGAAAAGTCTATCTGGGGCACATTCGCGCAAAGCGGGTGCGACGTCTTTCGTAAGGTTTATTGCGCTAACCCTTGCTGCGGCGTTCATAACCGCAACATCCGTTCAGACCGCAAAGGCCGACCCGAAATATGCGGGCATCGTCATCGATGCCAAGACCGGCAAGGTCCTCTATGGCGAGGATCCGGACGGGCTGCGTTATCCGGCTTCGCTGACGAAGATGATGACGCTTTATTTGACATTCGAAGCGCTCAATACCGGACGTATCTCGCTCGATTCCAAGGTGCCGGTGTCAGCCAACGCCGCGAAAGAGCCGCCATCCAAGCTCGGCGTGCGCGCCGGCGGCAGCATCACTGTGGAACAGGCTATCCTTGCACTCGTCACCCGGTCCGCAAATGACATGGCAACCGCGCTCGGCGAATATCTCGGCGGCTCGGAAGACCGTTTCGCCAGAATGATGACCGCCAAGGCCCGCGCACTTGGCATGACCCGCACGACCTATCGCAACGCCAACGGCCTGCCCAACACGGCGCAGATGACGACGGCACGCGACCAGGCCCGTCTCGGCGTCGCGCTCCGCCAGCATTTCCCGCAATATTACGGCTATTTCTCCACCCGCACCTTCAACTTCGGCAAGCAGGTTATCGGCAACCACAACCGCCTCGTCGGAACCGTGAAGGGTGTGGATGGCATCAAGACCGGTTATACCCGTGCAGCCGGCAGCAACCTTGCCACATCGGCGCAGCTCGACGGCCGCTCCATCGTCGCCGTCGTTCTCGGCGGCCGCTCCAGCGCTGCCCGTGACGCCACCATGCGCAAGCTTGTCGCAACCTACCTGCCGCAGGCATCGCGTGGCGGCAACAGCAACCTGATCGCGCAGACCCGCTCAGCGCCGGTCGAAGAGCCCGTCGCCGTGGCCGCTGCTGTTCCTTCCGTGGCAGTTGCAGCAACCGCAGCCGGCCTACCCAATTCCGGTCCGGTGCCGCAGACCCGTTACGAAGAAGCCCCGGTCACCGCCTTCGCAGGTTCCTCTTCCAATGCAGCCGTCAAGGCCATGGAAGCTGCCACCTGGCAGAAGGGCAAGGATCCAATCAATCAGGCGCCCGCTGCACCGGACCGCAAGTTGATCACCAATTCGACCAAGGTGGACAATATCGTCACAGCGTCTACCACGGCGCCTGTTGTCTCCGCCCCTTCGGTCTCGGCCAGGGCCGAGGCTCCGCAGGGCGGCTGGGTCATCCAGATCGGCGCATCTCCCGATGAGAACTCCGCGCGCGGCCTGTTGCAGAACGCGCAGGAAAAGGGCGGCGCGGCACTGCGCTCCGCAAAGCCCTTCACGGTCGCCTTCAGCAAGGACGGCTCCCAGATCTACCGCGCCCGTTTCGGCGGCTTCGATGGCCAGAACGCTGCGGTGAATGCATGCAATGCATTGAAAAAGAAAGGCGTCAGCTGCTGGGCGTCACTCCAGTAACAGACGTTTCCGCAGGCGGTGGTTCATAGTCGAAACATCGCCTGTCTCCTCGAAGTTTGTAATGTGTAGCGAGGCTTTCCAAGATGGCAGTCAACGAGAATTATTCGGACATTGCGTCTGGCAACGGGCATGGCAGCCTGTCGGTTCTGCATCCCATTCACGAGGCGGCGATGCGTATCGCCGATCTCGGTCTTAATCGTTCCAAGGCGAAGACACGCGATCTCGTGGCGCTGCTTCTGTCGCATGGCGCCCGCGCCTGGCGCTCCAATCAGCCGGAAGCGAACATCCACCTTCATGTCGCGAGCCGCTCGGGTCGCGCTCCGGTCCATATTCGCATTCGCTGAAAATCAAACGCAGTCGACAAGACACAAACAAAAACCCCGCGGAGCCTGAGCGCCGCGGGGTTTTTCTTGATTGGTAACCGAAAATAACGAGGCGGCTTACGCCTCGCTCTCCGGTGCCTCCGGCAGATCGTCGGCGGCATCTTCGCCATTGCCGTTCTCTGCTTCTTCGTCGCCTTCCGGCTCGTTGATGCGCTCCACGGAAACCACCTTCTCATCCTTGGCGGTAGAGAAGATCGTCACACCCTTGGTGGCACGGCTGGCGATGCGGATGCCGTTGACCGGCACGCGGATGAGCTGACCGCCATCGGAAACCAGCATGATCTGGTCGCCTTCTTCCACGGGGAAGGCCGCGACGAGTTCGCCGATCTCGTTGGTCTTCGAGGTATCGGTGGCGCGAATACCCTTGCCGCCGCGACCAGAGGTGCGGAAGTCGTAAGAAGAGGAACGCTTGCCGAAGCCCTTCACGGAAACCGTCAGCACGAATTCTTCGCGTGCCTTCAGTTCCTGATAGCGCTCTTCGCTGAGTTCGCCCTCTTCCGTCACTTCCTCGCCGACGAGCGCGATATCGTCCTCATCGACGCCTGCCGCACGCCGTTCGGTAGCCGAGCGCTTCAGATAGGCCGCACGCTCCCACGGTTCAGCTTCCACATGACCCACAATTGTCATGGAGATGATGCGGTCGCCGTCGGCCATGTTGATGCCGCGCACGCCGACGGAGTTGCGGCCGGCAAAGACGCGCACATCGTCCACGGGGAAGCGGATGCACTGGCCGAGCGCGGTCGTCAGCAACACGTCGTCGCGGTCCGTACAGGTTTCGACGGAGAGGATTTCATCGCCCTCCTCGTCCAGCTTCATGGCGATCTTGCCATTGCGGTTGACCTGAACGAAATCGCCGAGCTTGTTGCGGCGAACCGTGCCGCGCGTCGTCGAGAACATCACATCCAGCGTTTCCCAGGTGGTTTCGTCCTCGGGCAACGGCATGATGGTGGTGATGCGCTCGCCGGGCTCCAGCGGCAGCATGTTTATGAGGGCCTTGCCCTTGGACTGCGGCGTACCGATCGGCAGACGCCAGACCTTTTCCTTGTAGACGATGCCACGCGAGGAGAAGAACAGCACCGGCGTATGGGTATTGGCAACGAAGAGACGGTTGACGAAATCCTCGTCGCGCGTCGCCATGCCGGAACGGCCCTTGCCGCCGCGACGCTGCGCCCGGTAGGTGGTCAGCGGCACGCGCTTGATATAGCCGAGATGCGAAACGGTGACGACCATGTCCTCGCGGGCGATGAGGTCTTCATCGTCCATATCGGTACCGCCCTCGACGATCTCGGAACGGCGCGGCGTGCCGAACTCGTCGCGGATGGCGACAAGCTCGTCCTTGACGATCTGCTGAATGCGCAGGCGCGACGACAGGATTTCGAGGTACTCGGAAATTTCCGCGCCGATCTTGTTCAGTTCGTCGCCGATTTCATCGCGGCCAAGCGCCGTGAGGCGGGCAAGGCGCAGTTCGAGAATGGCGCGCGCCTGCTCTTCCGAGAGATTATAGGTGCCGTCGTCATTAATGCGGTGGCGCGGATCGTCGATCAGACGGATCAGGCTTTCCACATCCTGCGCCGGCCAGCGCCGCGTCATCAGCTCTTCGCGGGCCGAAGCGGGATCGGGCGCATGACGGATAACCCGGATGACCTCATCGATATTGGCAACCGCAATCGCCAGACCAACCAACACATGCGCACGCTCGCGCGCCTTGCGCAGCAGATATTTCGTACGACGGCTGACGACATCCTCGCGGAAGGCCACGAAGGCGCGCAGCATGTCGATGAGCGTCATCTGCTCCGGTTTGCCGCCGTTCAGCGCCACCATGTTGCAGCCGAAGGAGGTCTGCAGCGGCGTATAGCGGTAAAGCTGGTTCAGGATGACTTCGGCATTGGCGTCGCGTTTCAATTCGATGACGACGCGATAGCCCTGACGGTCGGATTCGTCGCGCAGGTCGGAAATACCCTCGATGCGCTTTTCCTTGACCAGTTCGGCCATCTTTTCGATCATGTTCGCCTTGTTCACCTGATAGGGAACTTCGGTGATGATGATCTGCTCGCGGTCGCCGCGCATCGGTTCGATGGTGGCGCGGCCGCGCATGATGACCGAGCCGCGGCCGGTCTCATAGGCCGAACGGATGCCGGAACGGCCCATGATCAGCGCGCCGGTCGGGAAATCCGGGCCGGGAATGATCTGCATCAGCTCCGGCAGCTCGATCGCCGGATTGTCGATCATGGCGATACAGCCGTCGATGACTTCCGAGAGATTGTGCGGCGGAATATTGGTGGCCATGCCGACCGCGATGCCGCCTGCCCCGTTGACCAGAAGGTTCGGGAATTTCGCCGGAATGACGACCGGCTCCTGCAGGGTGCCGTCATAGTTGTCGCGGAAATCGACCGTTTCCTTGTCGAGATCGTCGAGCAGCGAATGGGCGGCCTTTTCCAGACGGCATTCGGTATAACGTTCTGCCGCCGGCGGATCGCCGTCGATGGAGCCGAAATTGCCCTGCCCGTCGATCAGCGGCAGGCGGAGCGACCAGTCCTGCGCCATACGCGCCAAAGCGTCATAGATCGCCGCATTGCCGTGCGGATGGAATTTACCCATCACGTCCCCGGTAACGCGGGCGCATTTGACGTATTTCTTGTTCCAGTCGATGCCGAGTTCGGACATGCCGTAAAGAATACGGCGATGAACCGGCTTCAGGCCGTCTCGCACATCGGGAAGCGCGCGGGACACGATGACGCTCATGGCGTAATCGAGATACGACCGCTGCATTTCCTCCATGATGGAAATCGGTTCAATGCCTGGCGGAAGTTTTCCGCCGCCGGGGGGGCTCTGGTCAGTCAAAACGGATCACATTCTCTGTTAAGAATCGGATGGATTTTTATAGCGGAAACAGCCACGTTAAGCCAATTTCCCGGCGAGTTTTGAACAGGCTTTTGCGTCATTTGCAAGACGAACGCCGCTTTTCACGATTTAGCCCGGCAAAAGCGCCGCCGCTCCCTTTCAAAGTGCCGGCGACTTGCGTAGGCTCCGCCCTAAAAACAGATAAGACGGGGAAAGAATGGCCAGCAGCGAAACGCTCATCAACGCGCTTACCACACTTCTGGTCACGCTCGATCCGCCGGGCCTTGCCCCCGTCTTTCTGGCGCTGACCGCCGGTATGACGCGCGACCAGCGCAGCCAGGTGGCGCTGCGCGGCTCCATCATCGCCTTCGGCATTCTCGCCGTCTTCGCGCTCTTCGGCCTTGCCATCCTCAATCTTCTTGGCATCTCGCTCGGCGCTTTCCGCATCGCCGGCGGCCTGTTGCTGTTCTGGATTTCCTTCGAGATGATTTTCGAAAAACGCCAGGAGCGTAAGGAAAAGACCTCCGAGATCGCCATCACCAAGGACCACCTTCACAATCTGGCGGTCTTTCCGCTGGCGCTGCCCCTGATCGCCGGGCCGGGCGCCATCTCCGCAACCGTGCTACTTGCCGGCTCGATGAAAACCACCGTCGAGATGCTGGTGCTCATCCTGATCCTCGCTTTCGCCATGGCTCTCGTTTATGCGGCCCTGATCGTCTCGGAGCGGATGGACCGTTTTCTCGGCAATACCGGCCGCGCGATCCTCACCCGTCTGCTCGGCGTGCTGCTTGCCGCCCTTTCCGTGCAGTTCGTGGTCGACGGCATAAAATCGGCCTTCGCTTTTTGAAAAGCCGCACCTTGGCGGTGCCTGCGCAATAAATTCTCGCCAATCGCCAAAACGCCGGAAAATCCTCCCTTTAAATCCGGCCGCCGCTTCGGCTAAAAGACGCATGTTTTTTCGGATTCGAAAGTTATCTCCATGCGTTCCACGCTGCGTCGCCTCATCCCGGATGCCGCACCCGTCAGCAACAGGGAAAGGCTGCGCTCCGCAACCGGCGCCTTTGTCGGCATTCTGCTGACCGGCCTTCTGGGAAGTCTCGCTCTCAGTTTCGATCCCACCCTGCCCGCCATGATCGCGCCGATGGGCGCTTCGGCCGTGCTTCTGTTTGCCGTGCCCTCCAGCCCGCTGGCGCAGCCCTGGTCGATCCTATGCGGCAACCTCGTTTCGGCCTTCGTGGGCGTGACAGTGGCGCTGCTGGTTCCGGATCTATTCCTTGCCAGCGCGCTTGCCATCAGTCTTGCCATCGCCGCGATGATGGCTTTGCGCTGCCTGCACCCGCCAAGCGGAGCGGTGGCGCTGACCGCTGTTCTCGGCGGCCCTGCCGTGCACAGCCTCGGTTATGGCTTTCTGTTGTGGCCGGTCGCCGGAAATTCGCTGATCCTTCTTGCCTTGGCCCTCGCCTATAACAATGCCACCGGCCGCGCCTACCCACACGGCCTGAAGCTCGGCAAGGCCTCCCATGGCACCACCGATCCGACCCCCATCCAGAAAATCGGCTTTTCCTCCAACGACCTCGACGAGGTACTGAAGGAATATGACCAGGTACTGGATATCGACCGTGACGAGCTCGAAACCATTTTACGCAAGACCGAACTGCGCTCCTGGCGTCGCCGTGCGCTGCATCTCGATTGCGCCAGCGTCATGTCGCGCGATGTCGTCGGTGTTGCGCCTGATGACAGTCTGCGTCATGCCCACGCGCTGATGCACAGCCACCATTTCAAGGCATTGCCGGTCACCAACGATAAAGCGGAGATCGTCGGCATCGTCACCCAGACGGATTTTCTGGAAAAGGCGAGCTGGAGAAACGGCCGCCCCTCCATTGGTTTCCTGCAGCGGCTGCGCCTCATCCTCTCCGGCGCAAGCGCCCCCAACGATACCGTCAAGGACATCATGACATCGCCGGTCAGAACCGTACGGCCTGAAACGGCAATCGAGGAGGCCATCATCCGCTTTGCCGAAGAAGGACTGCACTACCTGCCGGTCATCGACGCCAGAAGCAAGATGGTGGGAATCGTGTCGCAATCCGATGTCATGGTGGCGATGCTGGCGGACAAGGTGGCGGCATAGTCTGCCGCGACGCCCCTGGAACCGGCAAAGCCGGATGTTAGCGCCTCGCCTTCAGAAGACGCTGCCATAGCGTGCCGCCGAAGAACCGGCCGAGCACGACAAAATATGCGATGATAAGCACAAAGGCGATAAAGGCAGGCACACCGTTCAAGGCAAAACCCTGTGGCGTGCGCCCGCCTGCAACCGCCGCCACGAGAAATCCGGCGGCGAAAAACGCCGTCCAGAAATCGAGGAAGAAGGCAAGAACGATGCGCCAGGTTGCCGGCTGTTTCGGTGCGGGCGCATCACTCATACCTGTCTCCCGTTACGCTTTCCCGAATTCGCCAGCCGCTCAGAACGGAATATCGTCATCCATGTCGTTGGAGAAGCCGCCGGAAGGCTGGCCGCCGCCACGGGAAGAGCCGCCGCGCGACGAGGACTGCTGGTCGTAACCGCCGCCATAGCTGGAGCCGCCGCCACTGCCATAATCGTTGCCGCCGCCGAAATCGCCGCCGCTGCGGCCACCGCCCTCACCGCGACCATCGAGCATCGTCAGCGTGGAGTTGAAGCCCTGCAGCACGATTTCAGTGGAATAACGGTCGTTGCCGGTCTGGTCCTGCCATTTGCGCGTCTGCAGCTGGCCTTCAATATAGAGCTTGGCGCCCTTCTTGACATATTGCTCGACGACCTTGCACAGGCCTTCGTTGAAGACGACGACGGTGTGCCATTCGGTCTTCTCGCGGCGCTCGCCGCTGTTGCGGTCCCGCCAGGTCTCCGAGGTGGCAATGCGCAGATTGGCGATGGGGCGGCCGTCCTGCGTCCGGCGGATTTCGGGATCGGCGCCCACGTTCCCGATCAGAATTACCTTGTTTACGCTACCAGCCATCTCGTCATCCTGTCCGCCGGCCATCATGACCGGCAATTGCATTTCAAAAAATTCGACACACAATAGCTGCCGCCGCCCGCAAAGGGCACCGCAAGCATGGAACTATCCACAAAGAATAATCTTAAGCTGCGGGAGCAGACATTCGCGCTTGCAATTCGTTCCTTTTTTGTTCTATTAAATCGCAGATTTCGAGTCAAGCATTCCGAAAAGCTGCGACCGAGTGGGAATAGACCTCGACACATCCGGCTGCGTCACTACATAAGGACGCGCTGCCATCAAGCCTGTTATTTTTGTCCGAGCCTTGTCATGAGTGAACTGAAGACGATTTCCATCCGTGGCGCCCGCGAGCACAACCTCAAGGGCATCGATCTGGACCTGCCGCGCAACAAGCTGATCGTCATGACCGGCCTTTCCGGTTCGGGCAAGTCCTCGCTTGCCTTCGATACGATCTATGCCGAAGGCCAGCGCCGTTATGTCGAGAGCCTGTCGGCCTATGCGCGCCAGTTCCTGGAAATGATGCAGAAACCGGATGTCGACCAGATCGACGGCCTCTCGCCGGCAATCTCCATCGAGCAGAAGACCACATCGCGCAATCCGCGTTCCACGGTCGGCACGGTCACCGAAATCTACGACTATATGCGCCTGCTGTTCGCGCGTGTCGGCGTCCCCTATTCGCCGGCCACGGGCCTGCCGATCGAAAGCCAGACGGTGAGCCAGATGGTCGACCGCATCCTCGCTTTCGAGGAAGGCACACGTCTTTATATTCTCGCGCCGATGGTGCGCGGCCGCAAAGGCGAATATAAAAAGGAACTCGCCGACCTGATGAAGAAGGGCTTCCAGCGCGTCAAGGTGGATGGCCAGTTCTACGAAATCGCCGACGTGCCCGCCCTCGACAAGAAATACAAACACGATATCGACGTTGTCGTTGACCGCGCCGTCGTGCGCCCGGATATGGCCGCACGCCTGGCCGACAGTCTCGAGACCTGCCTCAAGCTTGCCGATGGCTTGGCAATCGCCGAATTTGCCGACAAGCCTCTGCCGCCGGAAGAAACCGCCGCTGGCGGTTCGGCCAACAAGTCGCTCAACGAGACCCATGAGCGGGTGCTGTTTTCGGAAAAATTCGCCTGCCCCGTTTCCGGTTTCACCATTCCGGAAATCGAGCCGCGGCTGTTCTCCTTCAACAATCCCTTCGGCGCCTGCCCAAGCTGCGATGGCCTCGGCTCGCAGCAGAAGGTGGATGAAAACCTGATTGTGCCGGAGCCCGCCCGTACCCTGCGTGACGGTGCCATAGCTCCCTGGGCCAAATCCTCCTCGCCCTATTACAATCAGACGCTGGAAGCGCTCGGCAAGGCTTTCGGTTTCAAGCTGTCGAGCAAGTGGTCGGATCTTTCGAAAGAGGCGCAGCACGCCATCCTGCAGGGCACCGATGACAAGATCGAATTCAACTATCAGGACGGCGCCCGCTCCTACAAGACAGTGAAGAATTTCGAAGGCATCGTGCCCAATCTTGAGCGTCGCTGGAAAGAGACCGACAGCGCCTGGGCGCGCGAGGAAATCGAACGCTACATGTCGGCGGCCCCCTGCCCGGCCTGCGCCGGTTATCGCCTGAAGCCGGAAGCGCTCGCCGTGAAGATCAACAAGCTGCATATCGGTGAAGTCACCGAAATGTCGATCCGCACCGCGCGCGACTGGTTCGAGGTACTGCCGGAAAGCCTCAACGCCAAGCAGAACGAGATCGCAGTCCGCATCCTCAAGGAAATCCGCGAACGCCTGCGCTTCCTCAACGATGTCGGGCTGGATTATCTCAGCCTGTCGCGCAATTCCGGCACGCTTTCCGGCGGTGAAAGCCAGCGCATCCGGCTGGCCTCGCAGATCGGTTCGGGCCTCACCGGCGTTCTCTATGTTCTCGACGAACCGTCGATCGGCCTGCACCAGCGCGACAATGCCCGCCTGCTGGATACGCTGAAACATCTGCGCGATATCGGCAATACCGTCATCGTGGTCGAACATGACGAGGACGCCATTCTGACGGCGGATTATGTGGTCGATATCGGCCCAGCCGCCGGCATTCATGGCGGTCAGGTGATCGCTGAAGGCTCACCGCAGGAGGTGATGGCCAATCCGAAATCGCTGACCGGCAAATATCTCTCCGGCGAACTCGGCGTCGCCGTGCCGGCGGAGCGCCGCAAGCCCAAGAAGGGTCGCGAAATCAAGGTTTTTGGCGCACGCGGCAACAATTTGAAGAATGTCACCGCGGCTGTGCCGCTTGGCGTTTTTACTGCCGTAACCGGCGTATCGGGCGGCGGCAAATCCACCTTCCTGATCGAGACGCTCTACAAATCGGCGGCGCGTCGGGTGATGGGTGCGCGCGAAATCCCGGCTGAACACGACCGCATCGACGGTTTCGAATTCATCGACAAGGTGATCGATATCGACCAGTCGCCGATTGGCCGCACGCCGCGTTCCAACCCGGCCACCTATACCGGCGCCTTCACGCCGATCCGCGACTGGTTCGCCGGCTTGCCGGAAGCGAAGGCGCGCGGTTATGCGCCGGGCCGTTTCTCCTTCAACGTCAAGGGCGGCCGCTGCGAGGCCTGCCAGGGCGACGGTGTCATCAAGATCGAGATGCACTTCCTGCCCGACGTTTACGTCACCTGCGATGTCTGTCACGGCAAGCGTTACAATCGCGAGACGCTCGATGTCACCTTCAAGGGCAAGTCCATCGCCGATGTGCTGGATATGACGGTGGAAGAAGGCGTGGAGTTCTTCGCCGCCGTCCCGGCCGTGCGCGACAAGCTGCAATCGCTTTTCGATGTCGGCCTCGGTTACATCAAGGTCGGCCAGCAGGCCAATACACTCTCCGGCGGCGAGGCGCAGCGCGTCAAGCTCGCCAAGGAACTGTCGAAACGCTCGACGGGCCGCACGCTCTATATTCTCGACGAGCCGACGACCGGCCTGCATTTCCACGATGTCAACAAGCTCCTGGAAATGCTGCATGCGCTGGTCGAGCAGGGCAATTCCGTCGTGGTGATCGAGCATAATCTCGAAGTCATCAAGACGGCTGACTGGATCATCGATATCGGGCCTGAAGGCGGCACGGGCGGCGGTGAAGTGGTGGCGACCGGCACACCGGAGGACATCGTGAAGGTCGAGCGTTCCTATACCGGTCACTTCCTGAAGGAGCTTCTGGAGCGCCGGCCGGCTGGAAAACGGGAGGCTGCGGAGTAATCCGCAGCTTTCGTCGCAAGGGTTCGATAGGCCAAAGGCCGGAGGAGGAACAGCATATGTCGACATCAGGCACGATCCGCACCGGTATCGGCGGCTGGACCTTTGAGCCATGGGAAGGCACGTTTTATCCCGAAAAATTGCCGAAGAAGCGCCAGTTGGAGCATGCGAGCCGGCAGCTCACGGCCATCGAGGTGAACGGCACCTATTACAGCAGCCAGAAGCCGGAAACTTTTGCAAAATGGGCTTCCGAAGTGCCCGAGGATTTCGTCTTCTCGCTAAAGGCAAGCCGTTTCGTCACCAACCGCAGGGTTCTGGCCGAGGCCGGTGAATCGATGACGAAGTTTCTGACGCAGGGGCTGACGGAACTCGGGTCCCACCTCGGCCCGATCCTCTGGCAATTCGCGCCGACGAAAAAATTCGATGCGGAGGATTTCGGCGCATTTCTGTCCCTGTTACCGCAGAAACAGGACGGCATCCCTCTTCGCCATGTCGTCGAGGTGCGCAACGAGACATTTCAGGTTCCGGAATTCATCGATCTTCTCGCCAGGCACAAGGTCGCGGTCGTCTGCGCCGATCATCACGATTATCCGATGCTGCCTGACGTGACCGCCGATTTCGTCTATTGCCGCCTGCAGAAGGGCGAGGACGATATCAAGACCTGTTACCCGAAAAAAGAGATCGACCACTGGGCCGAGCGGGTAAAGACCTATGCGAAGGGCGCCGTGCCGGATGATCTGCCGCTGATAGCGCCGGATCGGAAGGTCGAAAAGACACCGCGCGATGTCTTTGCCTTCTTCATCACCGGCGGCAAGGTGAATGCGCCTGTCGGTGCACAGGAACTGCAAAAGGCGGTCTGAACTCTTTCAGCCCGCCATGTCTTTCGTCGGGCTGAAATCGATGGCCGAAAAAGCAGCCTCGATAACCTCCGGGCCAGCGCCCGGCCGGGTGGCGTCGCTGGAGAGGATTTGCCGGAAACGGCGCGCGCCGGGCATGCCCTGAAACAGCCCGACCATGTGGCGGGTGACGTGGTTGAGGCGTCCGCCCGCGGCGATATAGTCGGCGGCATAGGCCATCATCGTGTCACGCAACGCTATCCAGTCCGGCTGGCGAGCCTCTTCGCCATAGATACGATGGTCGACATCGGCAAGAATGGACGTGTTGTGATATGCGGCACGGCCGAGCATCACGCCATCCATATGCTGGAGATGTTCGCTCGCCTGATCGAGATCGGCGATACCGCCATTGATGCCGATAAAGACATCAGGGTTTTCCCGCTTCATGCGATAGACGAGATCGTAATCGAGCGGCGGCACTTCGCGGTTTTCCTTCGGCGAAAGCCCCTGCAGCCAGGCTTTTCGCGCATGAACCCAGACCGCGTCCGCGCCCGCCGCAACAACCCGTTTCAGAAAATCCGGCAGAACCGCTTCCGGCTGCTGATCGTCCACCCCGATCCGGCACTTCACCGTAACCGGCACGCTGGCGACAGCCTTCATTGCAGTGACACATTGCGCCACCACCTCCGGCTCGCGCATCAGGCAGGCGCCGAATGTGCCGGACTGCACCCGATCCGAGGGACAGCCGACATTGAGGTTGATCTCGTCATATCCGTAATCGCCGGCGATCCGCACCGCCTCGGCAAGTTTGGTCGGATCAGACCCGCCAAGCTGCAGCGCGACGGGATGTTCGTCAGGGTGATAACCGAGCAGTCTGTCTCGCTGGCCATGGATGATGGCGTCGGCAACGATCATTTCGGTATAAAGCAGCGCGCGCTTCGACAATTGCCGGTGCAGAAATCTGCACCTCGTGTCGGTCCAGTCGATCATCGGCGCTACTGCAAAAACCTTCTTGAATTCAGTCACTTAGACGCCATTTTATATTAGAGGATAATTGTACCGACGCCTTTTGTCGGCGGCGCTGCTACAAATTTTGCTACATGAGCGGTTTGGTGGGATTTTGACCGGTCATGTAGCAAATGAGGGAAGAAGAGTCGAGGATAGGCGAAAGAATTCAAGCAGTAATGGCCTTGGCGTCAGGCGAGTTATCATTCTGAGCGAGAGAGAATGCGGAATGCTGTTGCTGCCACTCTAGGAACTTGTCCATTCCCAATGGCTCTGTGGCGGTCCATTGCTGCGGCCACCCCATCAACCACTCGCTGAATTCCGGGTTGTGACGCCCGCCAGGCAGCAATCCCTTCAGGGTCAGATACTCTGGGAGACGAACTCCGCGAGATGACTTTTCTGCTCGCCGTTTGGCGGTCTCCGGTGAGACGCTGCCCTTTTCGTCCGAAGCCGTTGGAGTCGGCCACAATCCAGATGCGATCTCGCTGGTGATCCAAGCCGGCGTCGTATGCTCCAAGCACTCCCCATCGTGCATCGAACCCCATTTCGGCCAAGTCCCCGAGAATTCGTCCAAGCCCCCGTGAAGTAAGCATTGGCGAGTTTTCCATGTACGCGAAACGGGGTCGTACTTCATCGATGATTCTTCGCTGCTCCACCCACAATCGGCTGTCCAGGCCGTCAAGGCCGGCGCCATCTCCACAGATTGCGATGTTCGTGCAGGGGAAGCCGCCCGATACCACGTCAACAAGGCCTCGCCATGGGCGCCCGTCAAAAGTTTCAACGTCTGACCAGATCGGGAAAGGCGGCAGAATTCGATCGGTTTGTCTTTGCGCCAAAACAAGCGCTGCGTCGATGTCGCGCTCAACTGCGCACACTGTCCGCCATCCAAGCAGATGCCCTGCAAGAATTCCTCCACCAGCGCCCGCGAAAAGAGCCAACTCATTCATAGTCACCTGCTGCAATATCCATGGTGGATTTGTAGCAAGCCATTGAATCAGCTCGCAATATGCCGGTTTTATCTTGTTTCGGGCCGTTTAGGATCATTGCTGTTTCCTCGGATATGGAAACAGCGCCGGGGTGTCTGGCTGGCCGCTGGTGCAGCCACTTTGCCGTGGATCAGAGCCCGTTCACTGGAGGGATTTGAGGCCGACGTTTCAGCCTCGGGAGCCATGATAGCGCAGCCAAAAGTGTTTGCACAATCGAAACAGGTGAGGTGCTTATTGCTACATTTTTGCTACGCGCGATTTTGCGAGAAGGACAAGCCAGTGCGATTGCTGCGTTATTTCCGTTCGCGGGACCAGTCGATCATGGGGGCCACGGCGAAGATTTTTTCGCCGTTTGCAAGCGCTTGTCTGTACATGAATTAACCTCTTTGCGCCGGCTTCTACAGCAAAGGACCGTAAAAAGCCAGTTTTGCAGCCGGGGTCATTTTGAACTGGAAATCGCCCCGGAATCGCGGGACAAGAATTGCACCGAAAAAGACGACAGGAAATCGACATGGCCGCCACCGTCATCCCCGCTCCGAAACCCGTTCTCCTGCCCGTTGAAGGCACGGACGATCTGTTCCCCGTACGGCGGGTCTATTGCGTCGGCCGCAATTATGCCGATCACGCCATAGAGATGGGTCACGATCCCTCGCGCGAGCCGCCCTTTTATTTCCAGAAAAACCCGGACAATCTGCTGCCCGCCGGTCAGGACTTCCCCTACCCGCCGCTGTCGTCGAATGTGCACTACGAAGTCGAGTGTGTCGTGGTTCTGAAAAGCGGCGGTGCCGATATCCCGGCTTCCGAGGCGCTGGACCATGTCTGGGGTTACGCCGTCGGCATAGACATGACCCGCCGCGACCTTCAGGACGGCCTGAAGAAGATGGGCCGCTCCTGGGAAGGCGCGAAGGCTTTCGAATATTCCGCACCGGTCTCCCCCATCGTCCCGGCGGACAGGATCGGCCATCCCGCCACAGGTGCGATCTGGCTCGACGTCAATGGCAAACGCAAGCAGACGGGCGATCTTGCCCAGATGATCTGGAAGGTGCCGGAAGTGATTGCCGAGCTTTCCAAGCTGTTCACGCTTGCCGCCGGTGACGTCATCATGACCGGCACACCGGCCGGCGTCGGCCCCATCGTACGTGGCGACCGCATCGAATGCGGCGTCGAGGGTGTCGGCACGCTGGGCGTGACGGTTGCCTGAGGCCGAAGAAAACAAAAGGGAGGAGACCACGATGCCGCTTTACCGCCTCGCCGACCGGGTGCCGCAGACCCCTGCGCCTGATCGCTACTGGGTTGCCCCGGATGCCAATGTCGTCGGCTCGGTGACGCTCGGTGAGGATGTCGGCATCTGGTTCGGCGCAACGCTGCGCGGCGATAACGAGCCGATCAGCATCGGGCGCGGCACCAATATTCAGGAGGGCGTGATGGTGCATAGCGACCCCGGTTTTCCCGCCGTCATCGGCGAAATGTGCACCATCGGTCACCATGCCATCGTGCATGGCTGCACCATTGGCGACAATTCGCTCATCGGCATGGGCGCAACGATCCTGAATGGCGCGAAGATCGGCCGCAACTGCCTCGTCGGCGCCAATGCGCTGGTGACGGAGGGCAAGGAATTTCCGGACAATTCCCTGATTGTCGGCTCGCCGGCGCGCGCGATCCGCACGCTGGATGATGAGGCCGCAGCAGGGCTCCGCCGCTCAGCGGAAAAATACATCGAAAACTGGAAGCGCTTTTCGAAGGATCTGGCGATCGTCGAAGGATAGGAAGCGGCGGGCATCCATGCCCGCCCTGCCCGCGAGCTTAAGCCGAGCACGCGGCGCAGAGGCCGCGAATTTCAATGGTGGTCTTTTCCGCCTTGAACTTGCTGTCCTTCACCCAGCGCTCCAGGCGGTGGTCGATTTCATGATCGTGGAATTCCGTCACCTGCCCGCAGGATTCGCAGATGGCGAAAGCCACCGTACCATGGTGGTGCGAGCAGCACTCCGCCTGCGTATGGGTGCAGGCGACAAAGGCGTTGAGGCTCTCGAGCCGGTGCACGAGGCCAAACTCCACCAGCTTTTCCAGCGCACGGTAAACCTGCAGCGGCGCACGAAAACCCTCATCCCGCAGCTTGTCGAGGATCATATAGGCGCTGAGCGGCTGATGCGCGTTTGAGAGGGCATTCATGACCAGCGACTGGTTCTTGGTGAGGTTCTGCTGGGTCTGCGCATTCATGACTTGCCTCCTTCATCCGCAGCGCGGGAAAAACCCGGCGCCGGCAACAGGCTTATAACGAAGAGGATCACCGCGGCAACCACGATGGATGGGCCGGACGGTGTATCGTAACTGAGCGAGCCGAACAGGCCGCCGACAACGGCGACCGCGCCGATCAGCGAAGCCACCACCGCCATCACCTCCGGCGTCGCGGAAAAACGTCTGGCAGTCGCCGCCGGTATGATGAGCAGCGATGTGATGAGCATGATGCCGACCACCTTCATGGCAATGGCGATCACCAGCGCCATCAACAGCGTGAAGATCAGTTTTGCACGCTCCGGGTTCAGCCCCTCGGCCTCGGCCAGCTCCGTATTGACGGTGGAGGCAAGCAGCGACCGCCACAGGAACACCATGGAGACGATGACCACCAGCCCGCCGCCCCAGATCAGGGCGATATCGCTGCGGGTAACGGCGAGAATATCGCCGAAAAGGAACGAGACGAGATCGATGCGCACCGAGCTCATGAAAGCGACGATGACGAGACCGATCGCCAGCGCCGAATGGGACAAGATACCAAGCAGCGCATCGGCGGATAGCGCCTGCCGCCGTTGGAGAAAGAGCAGCAGGATCGAAACCGCCGACGCCACAAGAAAGACGCTGACGATGAGGTTGAGCTGCAACAGCAGCGACAGCGCGACGCCGAGCAGCGCCGAATGGGCCATCGTATCGCCGAAATAGGCCATGCGACGCCAGACGACGAAACAGCCGAGAGGACCGGCAGTGAGCGCAACGCCTATACCGGCGACCATGGCGCGAACGAAGAAATCGTCAAACATGGCGCTCTCCCTGTCCGTGGCTGGACGGCGTATGGCCCTCATGCTCATGCTCATGGCCGCAGCCGCATTCGTCATGGCTGTCGTGATGGTGGCCGTGGTCATGCATATGGTGGTGCCCATCCTCCGGGTGGCAATGATCGGTCACCGAACCATCTGCATGCTGCACCCGGCCATCAGGCAGATGCGTATGATCGTGATGGTGGCTATAGACGGCAAGCGCCTTGGCCGCGGCGCCGCCGAACAGCCGCATATATTCCGGGCTCTGGCTAACCGCCTGCGGCGTGCCCCGGCAGCAGACATGGCCGTTCAGGCATATCACGGTGTCGGTTTCAGCCATTACCACATGCAGGTCATGTGAGATTAACAAAATTCCGCAATTATTTGAATTTCTGATATTTTTTATCAAATCATAGAGCGCAATCTCGCCGGAGAAATCGACCCCCTGCACGGGCTCGTCAAGAACCAGCAGATCGGGCTTGCGGGCGATGGCGCGGGCCAGAAGTGCGCGCTGGAACTCACCACCGGAAAGGTGCTGCACTTCCGCATTGGCGAGATGCGCAATGCCCGTCGCATTCAGCGCCGCATCGATTTCGCGGGCTGGCAGCGGGCCGGTCAGTGTCATCAGCCGCCGCACCGAAAGCGGCATGGTCCAGTCCACGGCAAGCTTCTGCGGCACATAACCGACCTTCAGACCGGCAATGCGCGAAACCTCGCCCTCGGTCGGCTTCACCACGCCGATTGCCATTTTCGCGCTGGTGGATTTGCCGGAACCGTTCGGCCCGATCAGCGTGACGATCTCGCCTTTGCTGACGGAAAACTCAACGCCGCGCACCAGCCAGCGGCCGTTGCGCTGGACGCCGGCATTGGCAAGGGAAACCAGTATCTCTTTGCCCCGATGGGCGGAATGAAGCATGGGATTGTCCGTTCGGCGATGTTGCTTACCGCTATTGCATACGTTATAGAGTTACGCAATAAATGTAATAACATAACTATACTTCTTCAAGTGGAGTGCATTTCATGAAATCGTTCCTGATCCCGCTCATGGCATCGGTGGCAATAGCGGCCGCCGCTTCCGGCGCCACCGCCGCGCCCGATGTCGTGGTCTCGATCAAGCCCGTCCATTCCCTCGTCGCCGCCATCATGCGGGGCGTCGGCGAACCGCAGCTCATCGTTGACGGCGCGGCTTCGCCGCACACCTACAATCTCAGACCGTCCAATGCCCGCAAGCTGGAAAAGGCCGATGTGGTCTTCTGGGTTGGGCCGGGACTGGAAGCATTCCTGGAAAAGCCGCTCGAAGCGCTTGCCAGCAAGGCAACCGTGGTGGAACTGGAAGACGCAAAGGGTCTGGAAAAGCTGCCCTTCCGCGAAGGCGGCCCCTTTGAAGCACACGACCATGGCGATGAAGGCCACGAGGCGCATGACGGCCACGCTGAAGAGGAAGGCGCACACGATCATGGACACGACCATGCGGAGGGTCACGAGGACCATGACCACGGTGCATACGATACCCATCTCTGGCTCGATCCCGCCAATGCCAAGGCCATGGCGCAGACAATAGAAACCGCGCTGATCGCGGCCGATGCCGGCAATGCCGCGACCTATCAGGCCAATACCAAAAAACTGATCGACGACCTCGATGCGCTCGATGCCGAACTCAGGGAAACGGTCAAGCCGGTGAAGGACAAGCCCTTCATCGTCTTCCACGATGCCTATCAATATTTCGAGCATCGTTACGGCGTGAAGACGGCGGGATCGATCACAGTCAGCCCCGAAACCCTGCCGGGTGCGGACCGCGTCAAACAGATGCAGGAAAAGGTTCGCCAGCTTGGCGCAACCTGCGTTTTCGCTGAACCGCAATTCGAGCCGAAGCTGATTTCGGTCATCACCGAAGGCACCGCCGCGAAATCGGCGACGCTCGATCCGGAGGCAGCGACACTGGAACCCGGCCCGGACCTCTATTTCAAGCTGATGCGCGGCATTGCAGGCTCGCTGAAGGATTGCCTGTCCTGATGCGCATTGCCGCCCCTAACGCCCCGGCTCCGTCATTCCGGCCTTGAGCCGGAATACGGCCGAAGCGTGAATGATCGGAAGAATAAACATTTCAAACCAGTTACTTGCGCTTGAAATATAAAGTAATTCATAAGAAACGAGGCGCGACAATCGCTGGGTAAGAGACGTCGCGCCATCAATCGCAATGCAGCTCGTTACGGCTTCGGCGCCATTGAAGACCAGACCGGGCTGCTGATGCTCTGCAAGGTTTCCGGCGACGCGCCGTTGATGCGCGCCAGAAGGGCCTTTGCAAGCTCCCTGCCCGCCAGCTTGATATCCTCATTGACGGTGTGGATCTGCGGTTTGATCCAGTTCAGGAACTCGGCGGACTGTTTCGAGACGATATCGATATCTTCGCCGATTTTCACACCGGCTGCCTCAAAACCGGCCACCAGCGCAATGGTGCTGCTGCCGCTGATCGAAACAATGCCGTCGGGACGGTCATCGGATTGCATCAGCCGCTGGCCGAAATCGCGGATTTTTTCGAGCGGCGTTTCGATGGTGATGGCATCCAGCGGAAATTCACTAAGGCCGAAATCCCTGATTGCCCTCATGAACCCCTTGCGGGCGTGATCGTGGAATGAAAACCGCGATGGCGGCACGACGACGGCTATCCTTTTGCGTCCGCATTGCGCCAGCCGCTCGACCGCCTCATAGGCATAGGCCTCGTTGTCGAAATCATGAAAGGCATGGTCGATGCCCATATCGGACCGCCCATGAGTGACGAAGGGCATGTTGCGCTCGGTCATGAAACGAACGCGCGGATCGTTGGGCTCGATCTTCGAAATAATGACCCCATCCGCCGAACCGGTATCGAGAATATAGCGGATCGGCACCATGGAATCCTTGGCATGGATGTGGGGCGTCACGACCAGATGATATTGTGTTGTGGAAAGAACCTCGGTGATGCCGAAGACCATCTGGCTGGTGAAACCCATCAGTTCTTCATCGACGCTCAGCACAAGGGCAATCACATTGGTCTTGCCGGTGCGAAGGCGCACCCCGGCGCGGTTTGGCTGGTAACCGATCTGCCGGGCGATCAGCCGCACGCGTTCCTTGGTTTCAGCGCCGATATCGGGCGCATCCTTCAGTGCGCGCGAGACGGTGGTGATGCCGAGACCCGTCATATAGGCGATTGTCTTCAAGGTCGGACGCTCGCCCGTGGTCGCGGGTATGTCGTCCCTGCCGGATTTGCCAGTATCGTTCATGTCATTTCGCCACGCTTTACCGAACGATAATCATAGATAGCTTTTGCTCCGTTGCAAAGGCAAAGGTCTGCGGACAAAGGCCGGTCCCGTCCGGCTATCGGCCAATTCAGCTAAAACGATATAGGTCCGTAAAATATTTCCCGTCTGCGATCCTTTTCTTACGGGCCAAAAGTCCGGATATCATTGGATCAATTTCCTCATTATATAGATTAAAAAATTTACATAACACGCTAATATAAAATGATAAAAATCTATAATTTTTTGTCGATGCAACAGCATCGTCAAGACTCGGCGTTCCCTGGCATTTTTCGTGGTACCGATTGTCACTCAAAGGAATGACGGAACGATTGTTTTACGGTAACGTTGCCGAAGGGAGGAAATCGCAAAGCCGGATAAATGTGAGGCAGCCGCTTTGCGAGCATCCATTCTCCCCAGATTCTGACACAAGCCTGCACCATGATGCAGGCCAGTCTTCTTCGAATTCATATTATGCAGGGTCCGATTATGATTTCTTCTTCCTCGCCCGAAACCGTCATCGATCTGGCCGGGTCCTGGCGCTTGACCTCGGTGGAAGGAGACCACGCCACCCAGCTTTCCGTACCGGGCGATATTCACACCGCGCTCAAAATTGCGGGCATCATTCCAGATCCCTATCACGGCGCCAATGAGAAGGCGGTACAATGGGTCGCACAGCAGGACTGGATCCTCGAGCGCACATTCATTCTCGATGAGGCGGATGCCAGCTGGTATCTCGATATCGATTACCTCGACACCGTCGCCATCGTCTTCGTCAACGACATTCCTGTCCTGAGCGCCGACAATTGTTTCCGCCGTTACCGCCCGGATGTTTCGCGGGCTGTGCGGCCGGGTGAAAACACCATCCGCATCCATTTCCATTCCAACATCGCCGCCGGCGCGGAACGGCAGGCGCGGCAGCCTTTTTATATTCCCTATCACCCCGGCAATTCGCCGATTGCCAATGGCAACATGCTGCGCAAGCCGCAATGCCATTTCGGCTGGGACTGGAATATCGCGATTGCCCCGCTCGGCCTTTACGGCAAAATCCTGCTGAAGCGCCTCGATACAGCCCGCATCGAACATGTCGTCACCTCGCAGCACCATGTCGAAGGCGGCGTGGAACTGCATGTCGCCGTCACGCTGTTTGCCGAAGGTCCGGCGAGCCTGCCGGTCTATCTGTCGCTGAATGACGAAAGGCTCAGGCTCGATTGCGGCGTGGGCGCCGGCGAAACGGTGGTGCGTCACGTCTTCTTCGTAGAAAATCCGGAACTCTGGTGGCCAGCCGGCAGTGGCGAACAGACGCTCTACGAGCTGACGGTGGAATTGCCCGATGAGACCGTGACCCGGCAGATCGGCTTCAGAACCATCGAGCTTCTGACGGACAAGGACGAGGCCGGCAGCCGCTTCGCCTTCCGCATCAACGGCCGGGAAATCTTCTGCCGCGGCGCCAACTGGATCCCCGCCGATGCGCTTTATTCGCTGACCAGCCGGGAAAAGACCGAAGACCTTCTCTGCTCCGCGGTCGAGGCCAATATGAACATGATCCGCGTCTGGGGCGGCGGGTTCTATGAGGAAGACTGGTTCTACGATCTCTGCGACCGTCTCGGCCTGCTGGTCTGGCAGGATTTCATGTTCGCCTGCAACCTTTACCCCTGCAGCGAGGATTTCCTCGACAATGTCGAACACGAGGTCGAGTATCAGGTGAAACGCCTCTCCTCCCATCCCTCCATCGCGCTCTGGTGCGGTGATAATGAATTGGTGGGTGCGCTGACATGGTTCGATGAATCCCGCAACAATCGCGACCGTTATCTCGTGGCCTATGACCGCCTGAACCGCACCATCGAACGGGCCCTGAAAAAAGCCGCTCCCGAAGCGCTCTGGTGGCCATCGAGCCCAGCGTCGGGTTATCTCGATTACGGCGATGCCTGGCACGCCGATGGTTCCGGCGACATGCATTATTGGTCCGTCTGGCACGAGAACAAGTCATTCGACAATTATCGTTCGGTGAAACCGCGCTTCTGCTCCGAATTCGGTTTCCAGTCCTATACATCCATGCCCGTCATCCGCACCTACGCGGAAGACCGGGACATGAACATCGCCTCCCCGGTCATCGAGCTGCACCAGAAGAATGTCGGCGGCAATGAGCGGATTGCGGGCACCATGTTCCGCTATTTCCGCTTCCCGAAGGATTTCGAGAATTTCGTTTATCTCAGTCAGGTCCAGCAGGCGCTGGCGATCCGCACGGCTGTCGATTACTGGCGCTCGCTCAAGCCCCATTGCATGGGCACGCTTTATTGGCAGCTGAACGACACCTGGCCGGTCGCCTCATGGTCGAGCCTTGATTACGGCGGAGGCTGGAAAGCGCTGCATTATGCCGCCCGCCGTTTCTTCCAGCCGGTTACAGTCTCGGCCATCCCTTCAGAAGATGGACGCCGGGTGAGCTTCTCCATGGTCAACGACACGGTGGAGGATGTGGAAATCGACATGAACATCGTCGCCCTGACCATGGACGGCAACCGCGTGCCGCTGAAATCCGCCAATGGCACCTGCGCGACCGACAGGGCCGCGATATTGACCGACATCGACATGGACAGCCTGCCGCACGGCGCCGTCCTTGCCTGGAGCTTCATCGCCTCGAACGGCATGACCGGCGAAGGCCATCATGCGCGCGATAGCTACAAGGCGCTGGAACTTCAGCCTGCCGGCTTGACATTCACCACCAGCACACTGAAAAACGGTCAGTTCGAAATCGATGTCAGCGCCACCGGCCTCGCTCTCTTCGTCATGCTGGAGGCAGATCAGCCCGGACGTTATTCCGACAATCTCTTCGATCTTGCCGCCGGCGAAACGCGCCGTATCATCTTCACCCCGAAAGCGGACGGCCCCCAGCCGCATTTCCGCATCTTCGATCTTCATACCTGCCAATCCTCGCCCAATCCCGGCATTGAAAGCATGCGGAGAAAGGCATAACCATCCCTCTCGGGAATGACAGGTGAACCCACGCCTGTCTTCATCAGTTCAAAAGGCTGCCGGGTTCTCCGGCAGCCAGTCATCAGCAAGCGGAGGAAGACCCATGGTTTGGCAACCGGCCGAAAACCGATATGCATCCATGAAATATAATCACTGCGGCAAAACCGGCCTGAAACTGCCGGCAATCTCGCTGGGACTCTGGCACAATTTCGGCAACGATACGCCGCACCAGACCAAACAGGCCATTTGCCGCCGCGCTTTCGATCTCGGCATCACCCATTTCGATCTCGCGAACAATTACGGCCCGCCGCCCGGCAGCGCCGAAACCGCCTTCGGAGAAATTCTGAAGACGGATTTCAGAGGCTATCGCGACGAGATGATCATCTCCTCCAAGGCCGGTTACAACATGTGGCCCGGTCCTTACGGTGAATGGGGCAGCCGTAAATATCTGATAGCTTCCTGCGACCAGAGCCTGAAGCGCATGGGGCTGGGCTACGTCGATATTTTCTACTCCCACCGTTTCGACCCCAACACGCCGCTTGAGGAGACCTGCGGCGCGCTGGACCAGATCGTGCGCTCGGGCAAGGCGCTTTATGTCGGCATCTCGTCCTACAACTCGAAGCGCACCCGCGAGGCCGCCGCGATCCTCAAGGACCTCGGCACGCCCTGCATCATCCATCAGCCGAGCTATTCGATGATCAACCGCTGGATCGAGGAAGACGGTCTCGTCGACACGCTGGAAGAACTGGGCATCGGCTCCATCGTCTTCTCGCCGCTGGCGCAGGGCATGCTGACGACGAAATATCTCGGCGGCGTGCCGGATGGCAGCCGTGCATCGCAGAGCAAGTCTCTCAACCCGGCCTTCCTCAACGAGCGCAATGTCGAAAACATCCGTGCGCTGAACAGCATTGCCGAGCGACGCGGCCAGACGCTGGCGCAGATGGCGATTGCCTGGGTTCTGCGCGGCGGCCGCATCACCTCGGCGCTGATTGGCGCAAGCCGTGTCGAACAGGTCGAGGATTGCGTGAAGGCGCTCGACAAGCCGGATTTCACGGCAGAAGAGCTTGCCGAAATCGATCGTTACGCCAAGGACGCGGATATCAACCTCTGGGCAAAATCCGCCGAACGCGTCTGATTGAGGACAGACTGCCCGGTTCTGCCGGGCGGTCTGCAGATTGCAAAATGCCGGGCCAAAAACCTCAAAACAAAAGATTAACTTCCGCCCCTAAGCGTTAATAACCATTACATAAATGTAATTTTAAATTCAGTTTCCGTTCATTCGTTTATTCGTAAGTTCTCCTCATCGAAACACGAGAGGAAACTTCCATGAAAAAGTTCGTCACCATTCTTCTGGCTGCCACCGTTCTCGCCGCTCCGATGGCTCAGGCCCAAAGCCGCCACGGCGATCGCCATCGCGGCGTCACCGTCGAGCGTCAGGTCACCACCAAGAAGGTCATCGTCAAGAAGCACCGCTGGGATCGCGGCCAGCGCCTTTCGGCCCGTGAGCGCCGCAACATGGTAGACCGTCGTGACTACCGCCGTTACCACCTTGCAGAACCGCGCCGCGACCAGCACTGGGTACGCGTCGACAACCAGTTCCTGCTCATCAACGCCGTCAGCGGCCTGATCGTCGGCCTCGCCGCCGCCCGCTAATCCAGGCATCGATGAAATGAAAAAGGCCCGCTCGCGCGGGCCTTTTGTCGTTTGTCGTTTCAGCCGATCAGAAAATGTCGGCGCCGCTGCCCCACGGGCCGTGCGGCTTGTCCACACCGTCGGTGCGTTCGAAACCATGGGCGCCGAAGAAGTCGCGCTGCGCCTGAATGAGGTTGGCGCTGCCGCGGCCACGGCGATAGGCGTCGAAATAACCGAGCGCCGAAGCAAGTGCCGAAACCGGCAGACCCGACAGGACGGCGTAGGAGACGACACGGCGCAGCGGTGCGTCGGTATCCTTGACGATGCCGGCAAAGGCAGGCGTCACGATGAGGTTGGCCACATGCGGGTCCTTGGTGAAGGCCGAGGTGATCTCATCGAGGAATTCCGAGCGGATGATGCAACCGGCGCGCCAGATGCGAGCAATCGTCGGCATCGGCAGGTTCCAGTTGAACTCCTTGGAAGCGGCCGACATGATCGCGAAGCCCTGCGCGTAAGCGCCGACCTTGGCGGCCAGAAGCGCGCTTTCCAGATCGGCGATGAAAGCCTTTTTGTCAGCCGGTGCAGGCGCAACGGTCGGCAGACCGAAGATCTTCTCGGCAGCTTCACGCTCATCCTTCTGCGAGGACAGAATACGCGCAGCCACGGCCGCCTCGATGGCGGTTGCGGCAACGCCCATATTCTGCGCCTCGATGACCGACCACTTGCCGGTGCCCTTCTGGCCGGCCTTGTCGAGGATCAGATCGACCATCGGCTTGCCGGTGATCGGATCGGCGGCGCGCAGAACCTTCTCGGTGATTTCGATCAGGTAGGAATTCAGGCGGCCCTTGTTCCATTCTGCGAAAACATCGGCGATTTCGACGGCGCTCATGCCAAGGCCGTCACGCAGAATGCCGTAGATTTCGGCGATCATCTGCATATCGGCATATTCGATGCCGTTATGGATGGTCTTGACGAAGTGGCCGGCGCCGTCATTGCCGAGCCATGCCACGCACGGATCGTTATTGTACTTGGCGGAAATGGAAGTCAGCACCTTCTCGACGCGCTTCCAGCTGTCCTCGGTGCCGCCGACCATGATCGACGGTCCATGGCGCGCACCTTCTTCACCGCCGGAAACGCCCATGCCGATAAAGGTCAGGCCGCTATCCTTCAGATTGTCGAAACGGCGGATCGTATCGCGGAAATTGGCATTGCCGGCGTCGATCATGATGTCGCCATTGGCGAGATGGGGTTTCAGGATTTCCATCTGCTGGTCAACCGGATCGCCGGCCTTGATCATGATGATGATCGGGCGCGGAGGGCGAATGGCGGCGACGAATTCCTCGATGGTTTCGCAGGGGATCAACTGTCCCTGCAAGTCCCCAGCCTCGGCGTAGAATTTTTTCGTCGCTTCAGGGGTTCGGTTGAATACGGCAATCTTGTTGCCCTTTTCCGCGATATTCAACGCCAGGTTCGAGCCCATGACGCCGAGACCGATCAAACCGATTTCTGCCTGTTCCACGGATGTGCCTCCATCTTGCTTTTTGGTGGTCGTGTTGTGGCACTGTAATGAACAAACGGCAAGGCTAGCCGCGACTGAAACGATTAAATTTTGATGACGCAAATCAGCTTTGCATATTTGCGACAGGTCGAGTCCGGCTCAAAACGGCAAGCCCGCCTCGCCTCTTATGATCGTCGGGGCCGGTCGTCACCATCATCCAGCGCCCGCCAGGCGGCCCCGTCCATATCCTCATATTGGCCCGAACGCACCGACCAGAGGAAGGCGAAAAGGCCGAGCGCTCCTAAAAACAGCGCGACGGGAATGAGATAGATCAGCATGTTCATGCCAGTTGCGCCCCCTCGCCTGCAAATCCGGTCTTCGCTTCATTCTGAGGACGGACGGTTTCAGCCGTACCGGCAAGACGCAACGCATTGGCGACGACGATCAGCGAGGACGTCGACATGGCGATGGCCGCGATCATCGGCGTCGCATAACCGGCAATGGCAATCGGCACGGCGATGATGTTGTAGCCGATGGCAAGCGCGAAGTTCTGCCGGATCAGCCTTCCTGCCCGTTGCGATGTCTCGATTGCGAAAGGCACGGCATCGAGATCCTCCTGCATGAACACGAAATCGGCGGCCTGCCGGCCGATATCGGCGGCGGTGGCGGGCGCCATGGACACATGCGCGGCGGCGAGCGCCGGCGCGTCGTTGATACCGTCTCCCACCATCAGTACCCGCCGCCCCTCGCCCGCAAGCTCGGCGCAACGCGCCGCCTTGTCCTTCGGCGATAGGTCCGCACGCCAGTTACCAATCCCCAGCCGCTGCGCCATGGCGCTGACGGCTGCTGCCCGGTCACCCGAAACGATTTCCTGCATAAGCCCCCGTACCGACAGGCTGCGCAATGCCGAAACCGCACCCGCGCGCGGATTATCCTCGAAGCCGAAGCTTGCCAGATGCCCGCCATCGAGGGACAGCACCACTTCCGAGCGCGCATCGCCATTGTCGATGCTCGCTTCACTTGGGCACGCGAAACGGCGATTGCCCAGCCGATAGGTTCCGGCTTCCGTTTCCGCCTCAACGCCGGAGCCCGGAATTTCCCGCACCGCCTCATAGGCCGGCACCGCGCCGCTATAGGCAGCATGCAGGGCTTTCGACAATGGGTGACGCGAATGGGCGGCAAGCCCCGCTGCAATCGCCATGGTGACGGGCTTCACATCGCCAGTCTCAACCAATCTCGGTTTGCCGATAGTCAGGGTGCCGGTTTTGTCGAACAGCACGGTATCGATTTCGGCCAGCCGCTCCATGGCCGAGCCTTCCTTGACCATGATGCCGTGCCGGAACAGCCTTCCGGCGGCCACCACCTGCACGACGGGAACGGCAAGGCCAAGCGCGCAGGGGCAGGTGATGATGAGAACCGCAATGGCGATCAGCATCGCCTGTTTCCAGTCACCGCCGAAAATGCCCCAGCCGAGAAACGTCACCAGCGCAAGAAGATGCACCACGGGAGAATAATAGCTTGCGGCGCGGTCGGCGATGCGCCGGTAACGCGCCCGCCCGCCTTCGGCCGCCTCCATCAGCCCGATCACTTCCGAAAGGAAGGAATCTTTTGCCAATGCCGTCACCCGCGCAGTCAGCGAACCGGTGAGATTGAGCGTACCGGCCTGAAGGCTGTCGCCTGCCGCAACGCGGCGCGGCGCGCTTTCACCGTTGACGATGGACATGTCGAGATCGCTGCTGCCGGAGACGACCACGGCATCCACCGCCACACGGTCGCCAGCCGCAATCGCAATCGACATTCCCGGCTGGATATCGGCAAGCGGCCGATACTCCCGCGTTCCATTCTCACCGATCACCGTTGCCCCGCGCGGCGAAAGCCGGGCAAGCCCGGCAATGGCCGAGCGCGCCTTGTCACGCATGATATGGTCAAGCGTCCGGCCGATCAGCAGGAAGAACAGCAGCGACACGGTCGCATCGAACCAGGCATGTTCACCGTGATGGATCGTCTCCCACAGGGAAACGGCATAGGAAAGCGTGATGGCGAGTGCGATCGGCACATCCATATTGGTACGGCCATGTTTCAGCGCGTTCCAGGCCGATTGATAGAAGAAACGCCCGCCATAGATCAGCGCCGGCGCGGCGATCATCGCCGAAATCCAGTGGAACATGTCGCGCGTCGCCGCATCCGCCCCCGACCAGACGGAGACGGACAGAAGCATGATATTGGCGGAAGCAAAACCGCACAGCGCCACCGCCCTGATCAGCTGCGAACGCAAGGCGTCCGAGGCATCCTGCCCGCTGGCGAAAAGATGCGTGCGATATCCCGTCGCAAGAATGGCGCGGGCAATCTCGGCAGGGTCAGTCCTGACGCCGTCGACTTCTTCTTTCCAGACGACCGCCACGCGTTTGGACGACAGGTTCACGCGCGCCCGCTCCACTTGGCGCAGACGGCCGAGCGCGGTCTCGATGGTAGTGATGCAGGCGCCGCAATACACATCCGGCACGCTGAGGTCGGTCTGGCGCAGCCCCTGCCCCAGATCGCGGCTCGCCAGCAACAACTCCTCCGACGATGGCGGATTGACCGGCTCGCCGAGTTGCAACGAACCTTCCGTTCCCGGTGCGCAGCAGCTCATTTGCGCCCCCTGATGACGGCAATCCGCGTGCCCTCATGCACGATGATCCGGCCGTCCTTGACGGCGGTGACCTCGACGATCCATTGGCCCGGCAGCATGTCATGCGGGCCGGTGAAGACGCCGGTGGAAACCGGGGTCAGGTCCATGTCGAAATTCTGGCGTTCACCGACGGGCCGGCGAAAATGCGCCGTCACCTTATCGGTGTCGACCGGGCCGGTGTCGGGATGAAACACCTCATATCGCACCGTCTTTTCATCCACGATGAGCTTGCCCTTGATGCCGGTCGCGGCCCTTGCCTTGGCGGCTTCCGCCTTGGCGTTGAACTGCTGGCTGGCCACATAGGTATTGGGCACGACAAGCCCGCTCCAGCTGTTGACCGCGTTCCAGGCCATCACCATGTTGACGGTGATGACGGTGCCGAAAAACAGCAGCATGACACCCAGCATATGCCAGCCGGTGAACGTGAAACCGGACGTCTGGCGATTGTTCACGGTCATTTTTTCACTCCCGGAGCGTTGAATACAGCATCGTAGCGGGCCGTCTCATGGCCGCCCGTATCGCTGACGATGAATTCGAAATTTTCCGCCGCCCGCGCAACATCTTTGCCCGGCAGAGTGACGAAGACCTTCAGCGTCGTCGCCTCGTCCGGCTCCACCGTCACTTCGAAGGTGCGCGCGGCCGTATCCGGCATGCCGTTGATCTTCATCACCGCATTCGGAATGCCCTCGATGGCCAGGTTCATCGTGCGTGGCTGCGGCACCATGTTCAGAATGCGCACCGTATAGCCGTTGCGAATGGAACCGTTCGATTCCAGCACATATTGCGGGTTGCGGTCATGCAGGACATTCAGCGCCAGCCGCTCGCGCGTCACCAGCGCAAACAGCATGCCGATACCGACCGCCGACCAGATGGCCGTGTAAAGCAGCGTGCGCGGCCGGAAGACGATGCGCCAGTTGAAGTGGCGGACACTCTTCCTGAAGCTGCCGTCCTCCTCACGCACATTGGCAGGGCGGATGGCGTGCTCACCATTGCCGGTCGCCAGCGCCATGTTGGACTGGTATTCGGAAAGCGTCGCATAGGCGATCAGCCCGCGCGGCTTGCCGATCTTGTCCATCACCCCGTCGCAGGCATCGATGCAGAGCGCGCAGGTGATGCATTCCAGCTGCTGCCCGTCCCTGATGTCGATGCCCATGGGACAGACCGCGACGCAGGCATTGCAATCGACGCAATCGCCGATGCTCTCCCCTGCCGCCGCAGCCTTCTTGGCATGCCGCGAGCGCGGTTCACCGCGCCAGTCATTATAAGTGACGACAAGCGAGTTCTCATCCAGCATGGCCGCCTGAATGCGCGGCCATGGACACATATAGGTGCAGACCTGCTCCCGCATCAGCCCGCCGAAGACATAGGTGGTGGCGGTGAGGATGGCGACGGTGGAATAGGCGATCATCGGCGCCTGCCCGGTCAGGAACTGCGTCGCTAGCGTTGGCGCATCGGCGAAATAGAAAATCCAGGCGCCGCCGGTCAGAACGCCGATCACCAGCCAGATCGCATGTTTCAGCACCCGCTTGCGCAATTTGCCGAATGTGAAGGGCGCGGCATCCAGTTTCATGCGCGCGTTCCTGTCACCCTCTATCGCCCGCTCGACCACCAGAAACAGGTCGACCCAGACGGTCTGCGGACAGGTGTAACCGCACCACGCGCGCCCGACAGCGGACGTGACGAGAAAGAGCCCCAGCCCGGCCATGACCAGCAATCCGGCGACGAAGAAGAATTCCTGCGGCCAGATTTCGATGAAGAAGAAATAAAAGCGCCGGTTGGCGATATCGATCAGCACCGCCTGATCCGGCGCATAGGGACCGCGATCCCAGCGCAGGAACGGCGTTAGATAATAAATGCCGAGCGTGACCAGCATCACCAGCCATTTGAAGCGCCGAAACCTGCCCTCGGCGCGCTTGGGAAAAATCTTCCTGCGTGCCTCGTAGAGCGGTTTGCGCGTTTTTGCGGAATTGACGGCTTCCGCCTCCAGCCTCTCGACAGGCTGTTGCGGGCGATCCTGTCCGGCGCGATAGATGTTCATGATGGGAGTCCGTTTTTATCTCCTTGCTTTCTCCCATCTCCCCGGTGAAACATCCTTGACTTACATCAAGTGACGACAAAGTGGCGCAGTATGGGAACGCGCCGCCAAGGGAGGATGAAATGCCTGTCATGCAGTCGAGAATCATTCATCTGTCGGTCGAAAAACCCTGGAGCCACGTCTATGACTTCGCCTCCAACCCGCAGAACATGCCCCGCTGGGCCGCGGGCCTTGCGGGCGGCCTCACACCGGACGGCGAGGACTGGATCGCCGAGGGCGGGCCGCTTGGCGAAGTGCGCGTCAATTTCGCGCCCGCAAACGAGTTCGGTGTCATCGACCATGTCGTGACATTGCCGGATGGCGTGAAGGTTTATAACGCGCTACGGGTAACGCCGAACGGCAGCGGCACGGAGGTGAGTTTCACCCTGCTTCGCCTTCAGGACATGACGGACGAGGATTTCGAGCAGGACGCAAAAGCGATCACGGCCGATCTCGAAACGCTGAAGGCGCTGCTCGAAAAGGATTGATGGAGGAAGCATGACCACGAATACGAACGACCGGCGGATTGACTATGTCGAATTCAACGTCGCCGATATCGAGCGCAGCAAGGAATTTTACGGCGGCGCCTTCGGCTGGTCCTTCAAGGATTACGGTCCGCAATATTGCGAGTTTTCCGATGGCCGGCTGACCGGCGGTTTCACCACCACGACGCCGGTCTCGGCCAGGGGCGGACCGCTCGTCATTCTCTACGCCGCCGATATCGAGGATGTGCAGCGCCGCGTCGAAGCCGCCGGCGGGCAGATCAGCGTCGCAATCTTCGAGTTTCCGGGCGGGCGGCGTTTTCACTTCACCGATCCGGACGGATATGAGCTGGCCGTGTGGTCGGACAAATAAAAAAGGGCCGCATAGCGGCCCTTTGAGTGTGATGGCAAAGCTTCTTTACACTCGACGTCATCCTTGGGCTTGTCCCAAGGATCTAATCACGTCCAATTAAATCGAGACGTTGCAGATGCTCGGGACAGGCCCGAGCATGACGGAAGAGAGCTTTCAGGCCGCTGTCATCTCTCCGCGGGGGGCATGACACGGCCTTCTCCATTTCCTGTCTTTGCTATCACTCGCCGCCGCCAAGCGAGTGCACGAAGATCGCAAGCTGCTTGACCGTCGTATCGCCGAGACGCTCACCCCAGGCGGGCATGACCCCGTGCTTGGGCGAACGGATCTGCGCGACGATACCTTCCTCCCCATGCGACTTCAGCCAGATCGCGTCGGCCAGATTGGGCGCGCCGAATTCGCGATTGCCCTTGGCGTCTTCCCCGTGGCAGGAGGCGCAATTGTCGGCAAAGAGCTGCTTGCCTGGCTCCACCAGAGCCGGGTTGGATGGGGTACCGGTGAGGCTGACGACATAGGCCGCAACCTCGCGGATTTCGTCCGATTTCAGAATTTCACCGAAAGCGGGCATTTCCGAAGCACGCGTATCCGCATCGTCGGCAAAACGAATGCCATGCTTCACCGTCGTATAGATGTCGTCGACGCTGCCGCCCCACATCCAGTCGTCATCGTTGAGGTTGGGATAGCCCTGCCCGCCTTCCGCGCCCGAACCGTGACACTGAATGCAATTGACCTTGAAAGCGGCAGCGCCGCCGGAAAGGGCAAATTGCATTAGGGTCGGGTCGGCCTGAATTTCGGCAAGCGACGAATTGGCGATCTTGTCGACAAAGACGCTCTGCGACTGTTTTGCATCGGCAATTTCGGCGGCAATATCGCCGCGGCTGTTCCAGCCGAGCAACCCTTGCGTCGCCCCATTGATCAGCGGCCATGCCGGATAGGCGATGGTATAGCCGATGGCCCAGAGGATCGTAAAATAGAAGGTCCAGACCCACCAGCGCGGCATGGGATTGTTCAGCTCGCGGATACCGTCCCATTCATGGCCGGTGGTTTCGACGCCGCTGATGTCATCAATGTGTTTTTCGGACATATCCTAGTCCTCCTTGAGCGGAATGCTGGCGGCATCGTCCGCGGCCTTCTTCGAGCCGGGGCGAAGGGTGAAAACGACGACGCCGGCGAAGAACAGGGTCATGGCAAGCAGACCCCAGCTATCGGCGAAGTGGCGCATGGCCGTGTAGGTTTCCATGGCTCACACCTCCTCACCGGTATCCGGCGGCATCGTCATAGGTCGAGAAATCGACCAGCGTGCCGAGCATCTGCAGATAGGCGACCAGAGCATCCATTTCGGTGAGCTTGGCCGGATCGCCGTCGAAATCGCCCACCTTCGCTTTCGGATAACGCGCCAGAAGTTCCGACGAATCCGCATTCGGGTCGGCCTGGGCGGCAAGATCGGCAGCGGATTTCTCGATCATCTCGTCGCTATAAGGCACACCGACAGCGCGGTTGGCCTTCAGCTCCATGGAAACATCGGTGATCTTCAGCGGCGTGGTCTTCAGGAACGCATAGGAGGGCATGACCGATTCCGGCACCACCGAACGCGGATCGGCCAGATGCTGCACATGCCATTCGTTCGAATAACGGTCGCCGACGCGCGCAAGGTCAGGCCCCGTGCGCTTGGAACCCCACTGGAACGGGTGGTCGTACATGGATTCAGCTGCCAGGCTGTAATGCCCGTACCGCTCCACCTCGTCGCGGAACGGCCGGATCATCTGGCTGTGGCAGACGTAACATCCCTCGCGGATGTAGATGTTGCGCCCGGCCAGTTCCAGCGGCGTGTAGGGCCGCATGCCCTCCACCTTCTCGATGGTGTTTTCGAGATAAAAGAGCGGTGCGATTTCAACGATGCCGCCGATGGAAACGACCAGCAGGGAGCCGACCAGCAGCAGCGTCGCGTTGCGTTCGATGACGCCGTGTTTGTCAAGTATGGACATCGGCCTCTCCTTATTCAGCAGGCTGCAGCGAAGGAGCCGCGTCCTTGCTGGCGCCCTCCTCGCGTTGATGACCGAGGATGGTCATCGTGACGTTGTAGGCCATGATTAGCGCGCCGCTGAGGAACATCAGGCCGCCCAATGCACGCATCACGTAATAGGGGAACAGCGCCGCGACCGATTCCGCGAAGGAATAGACGAGGAAGCCCTGGCTATCATATTCGCGCCACATCAGCGCCTGCTGGATGCCGGCCACCCACATGACGGCGGCGTAAACGACGATGCCGAGCGTGGCGAGCCAGAAGTGCCAGTTGACCAGTTGCAGGCTATAGAGACGCTCCCTGCCCCACAGTTTCGGCGTCAGGTAATAGATCGCGCCGAAGGTGATCATGCCGTTCCAGCCGAGAGCGCCGGAATGAACATGGCCGATGGTCCAGTCGGTATAGTGGCTGAGCGAATTGACGGCCTTGATCGACATCATCGGGCCTTCGAAGGTCGCCATGCCGTAGAAGGCAACCGCCATCACCATCATGCGCACGACGGGATCGGTACGGATCTTGTCCCATGCGCCCGAAAGCGTCATCAGACCGTTGATCATGCCGCCCCACGAGGGCATCCACAGCATCACCGAGAACACCATGCCGAGCGTCTGCGCCCAGTCCGGCAGCGCTGTATAGTGCAGGTGGTGCGGGCCGGCCCAGATATACATGAAGATCAGCGCCCAGAAGTGGATGATCGACAGGCGGTAGGAATAGACCGGGCGGTTCACCTGCTTCGGGATGAAATAATACATCATGCCGAGGAATCCGGCCGTCAGGAAGAAGCCGACCGCGTTATGGCCGTACCACCATTGCGTCAGCGCATCCTGCACGCCCGAAAAGGCCGAGTAGCTCTTGACGCCGAGGAACGAGACCGGAATGGCGAGATTATTGACGATATGCAGCATGGCAATCGTGACGATGAATCCCAGGTAGAACCAGTTCGCCACATAGATATGCGGCTCCTTGCGCATGAAGATCGTGCCAAGGAAGGCGACGAGATAGGCAACCCAGACGATGGTCAACCAGATATCGACATACCATTCCGGCTCCGCATATTCGCGGCCCTGCGTAATACCGAGCAGATAGCCGGTGGCGGCCATGACGATGAAGAGGTTGTAGCCCCAGAACACGAACCAGCCGAGATTGCCGCCGAACAGGCGCGCCCGACAGGTTCTCTGCACCACGTAAAAGGAGGTGGCGATCAGCGCATTTCCCCCGAAAGCGAAGATCACCGCCGATGTGTGCAGCGGCCGCATCCGGCCGAAATTGAAATAGGGCGCGATATTGAGATCGGGAAAGGCGAGCTGAAGCGCCACCACGACGCCGACCAGAAAGCCGACGACACCCCAGAACACGGTGGCGATGACGCCGTATTTCACCACCTCGTCGAAATATTCCGACTTGAGGCGGGCACGCGCGGCTGAATCGACAGGCGCGAAGGAGACACGGCGCAACAGAAGCACCGTGCTGACCAGAAGCGTAAAGAACAGCACCCACATATGGGCGGCGAAAAGATTGTCATGGGCAAAGGCTGCCCCGAGCAACGCGAGAAAGGCGCCGAGCGCCACGACCGCGGTTTCTAACGTGTAATTCATTGTTGGTTTCCCCCAACGTGCAAGCCGACCGACGAAAGGCACGGCACGCGCCTGGGAGAGCGGAAACGCGCCTTTGCGTCGGTTGGAGCATTGCCACCGGCAGGGGAACGCCACCTTGATCCAGATCAAGAAAGCAAAGCTGTCGCAGCCCCGGCAAAACGGGGCGCGGCTTTATGAGAGGAATTTGCGTAAGAGCAAAAATACACGGCGATGTCGGCCCCGCTTTCGCGGGTGCTGCTTCAGCCCTTCATCTTCAGGGGCAGACCGGCGGCGACAAAATAGACCTCACCGGCAATGGCGGCGATTCGCTGATGCAGGCGGCCGGCGTGGTCGCGAAATTCCCGCGCCATGCGGTTTTCCGGCACGATGCCGAGACCGACTTCGTTGGAGACGAAAATCAGCTTTGCCCGAGCCGATACAATCGCCGCCTCAAGCGCCGCAAAGGCAGCCTCGATATCGGCATTCTCCATCATCAGATTGGTGAGCCACAGGGTGAGGCAATCGATGAGAACGACATTTTCCGGCGCATCGAGCTGCTCCAGCACGGCGGCAATATCGACGGGCGCTTCATGGGTGGTCCATTCACCGCCGCGCCGCCCCTGATGATGGACGATGCGCTCACGCATCTCGTCATCCCATGCCCGGCCGGTGGCCAGATAATGCAGGCTTCCACCGAACTTGCCCGCAAGCTCCTCCGCAAAACGGGACTTGCCGGAGCGCGCGCCGCCAAGAATGAAAACGGAGCGGTTTTTATCTGTCATCTAAAACCTGAAGGAAGAGAATGAAGTGGACCGGCATCTTCGCCGTGTCGCAAGCCAGGGACAGGCAGACATGAAGGGAACGATTCGTAGAAAAAGGCGTCCCCCGGTTGCTCATGCCGGACTGCCGCTGATACCGGGCCGGAGAAAACAAGACCTGCCTGCAGGATGCCGGGCATATCAGCCTTGGCGACTCCGGATACCGGAAACACCGGTCCTGATGAAAGGCTAGGTGCGAACGGCCATCCTGTCAATCGGTCCCTGCCGTTAGCCAAAAATCAGGCGGAACCGGAACGCAAAACCTTAATCCGGAACCGGCAGACCTGTCGTCCGCGACTGGATTGATAAAGCGACTTGGTTACCGGAAAGTTAGCGAAAAACCGAATGATGAAACCGCAACGCCAAAGGAGAATATGGAGTGACGGCAGCCGCCGCCATTGCCTTGCCATGGCCTTCAAATCAATATGCTTTCGAAGATTCGCAAACAGCAAGGTGGCCTGCCCGTGATGACCGTCATGGACTATATCTCGATCGTCGTTTTCATCCTGTTATGGGCCGTCTATACCCATGTCACGACGGGAACGA
The DNA here is from genome assembly GCF_053522725.1 of Agrobacterium sp. 16-172Ci. Classification (NCBI taxonomy): domain Bacteria; kingdom Pseudomonadati; phylum Pseudomonadota; class Alphaproteobacteria; order Hyphomicrobiales; family Rhizobiaceae; genus Agrobacterium; species Agrobacterium sp. 16-172Ci. The sequence continues at coordinate 62,201 of NZ_JBNWBW010000007.1, read as the reverse complement.
GGCTATTTTCGAGAGCCAGCCTCAATCAGGCCATGGCCGAGCGTCGGCGAGACTGGATCATGAATTCGCTGAAGCGCGACCTGAAGATGATCGACACGCAGATCATGGCCGGCCTGCAGAACGGCACCGCCTTTTTCGCTTCCACCTCCATCTTCGCCATCGGCGGATGTTTCGCCCTTCTGGGCGCGACAGAACAGGTCGAATCGGTGTTTCGCGACATGCCTTTCGTGCATTATGCCGGGCGCACTGCTTTCGAACTGAAGGTCATCGGGCTCACCTGCCTGTTCGGTTATTCCTTCTTCAAGTTCGGCTGGTCCTACCGCCTGTTCAACTATTGCACGATACTGTTCGGCGCCATTCCCATGGTCCACGATGTCGGCGCCGATCGCGAGGCGGCGGAGCGGGCGGCGGAAAACGTCATAAAGATGAACATCATCGCTGCTAAGAACTTCAATGACGGCCTGCGGACCATCTTTCTGTCCATCGGTTATCTCGGCTGGTTCATCAGCCCTTACGTCTTCATCGCCAGCACGGTCATCATCATCGTGGCGCTGTTACGCCGCCAGTTCTTTTCCGAAGCACGACGCGCCATCATGGAAGAAAACAGGCCTTGAAATAGCCGCACTTCAAGGGCCAAGCCCAGCGTGATACCGGCCTCCCCGAAAGCTTGAAAAACGGAAACCATGGACACGAACGCAGCCGCAAACGAAAACCGCCGCAAAGGCCGCATAGGCGGTCTCGACACCCTGCGCGGGCTGGCCCTCATCGCCATGGCGTCCTACCACTTCACGTGGAATCTGGAATATTTCGGCTATCTCGAACCCGGCACGGCGACGACCGGCCTGTGGAAGCTCTATGCGCGCGGCATCGCCAGTTCGTTTCTGTTTCTGGCCGGCTTCAGCCTGTTTCTCGCCCATGGCAAGGCTCTGAACTGGCCGTCTTTCGGTAAGCGTTTTGCAATGGTGGCCGGTTCGGCCCTGCTCATTACCGTCGCCACCTATTTCGCCTTTCCGGACAGCTTCATCTTCTTCGGCATATTGCACAATATCGCCGCCGCAAGCCTTGTCGGGCTGTTGTTCCTGCGAGCACCCGCGGCCGTGACGCTGCTTTTTGCAGTGCTTGCTTTCATCCTGCCGCACTATCTGCAATCGGAACTGTTCAACGCAAAATGGCTGGCCTGGATCGGTTTTTCCACCATGCCCCCCCGCTCGAACGATTATGTGCCGCTGCTCCCCTGGCTTGCGCCCTTCCTCGCCGGCCTTGCGGTGTCGCAATTCGTCACACCGCGCGACTGGCTCGACCGCTTTCGAAGCCCGAGTTCGCCTCGCAACCTGATCGCAGGCGCCGGCCGTCACAGCCTTGCCTTTTACCTCATCCACCAGCCGGTGCTGATCGGCCTCGTCTACACGCTGTCACTCATCGCCCCGCCCCCGCCTGTCGATCAGGTCGAGCTTTACAAATCGAGCTGTGAAAAGAGCTGCGTCGAGCAGGCGAACGGACTGGAACTGTGCCAGCGTTTCTGCGGCTGCACGCTGGAGAAGCTGCAGGCAGAAAACCTGTTCGACACGATGATGGAAGGCAAGCTCAGCGCCGATCAGCAAACGAAGGTAAGCGAGGTGGCGCAGCAGTGCACGGTTGAGGCGCAGTAGGTACGATACGAGTGGGCTAAGTCGAGCCGATGTTTTCGAGCGGTCCCATCCGCACTCGGTGTCATCCTCGGGAGAGGCCCGAAATTTCGTTCACGTCCCCACGCCGATTTCGGCAAGCCGCGTCAGACAGGCTTCTTCGACATTGTCGAGTTCCGCCAGCGTCTCTTCGATGTCCTTGCGTTTTTGCCGAAGCTCCGCGCGCTTTTCATCGACCTTCTTCATCAGAAGCACCAATTGGCCCGATTCGCCCGGCGGTTCCTTGTAGACGTGGATGATTTCCCGAATTTCGGAGATCGTGAAACCGATACGGCGGCCGCGCAGGATTTCCTGAATGAGGCGGCGGTCCGCAGCCCTGAAAAGCCGTGTGCGCCCGCGACGCTCAGGGTGAATCAGCCCCTCGTCCTCGTAAAATCTCAAGGTACGGGTGGAAACACCGAATTCGCGTGTCAGTTCGGTTATGCTATAATACTTGTCCAAGGGCCTATCCGATTCATAACCGGATGATATTATTTGACCTTCACGTAAAAGTCAATTTTCGCCCGCCTGGCCTTACCCGGAAATACCGTACCACCAGGTCGCGATCCCCAGAAAGGCGAAAAAGCCGACAATATCGGTAACCGCCGTGACGAAGACCGCCGAGGAGACCGCCGGGTCCGCCCCGAACTTGTCGAGCACCAGCGGAATGAGAATGCCCGCCAGCGCCGCCGCCAGCATGTTGAGACACATGGCCGTGGCGATGATGCCGCCGATATGGATATCCTGAAACCAGATGCCGGCAACAATGCCGATGGCGCAACCGAACAGCATGCCGTTCAGGATACCCACACCCGCCTCACGCCGGATGATGCGCGCGGCGTTGTGAATATCGAGGCTTTTGGTGGCAAGTGCCCGCACCGACACCGTCATGGTCTGCGACCCGGCATTGCCGCCCATGCCGGCCACCGCCGGCATCAGGATCGCCAGCGCGACGATCTGCTGGATCGTCGCATCGAACAGGCTGATGACGGAGGCGGAGAGAAAGGCTGTGATGAGATTGACCGCAAGCCAGGGCACGCGTGAACGCGATGTGCTGGCAATCGAGTCCGACAGTTCTTCGTCACCGACACCGCCAAGGCGCAGCAGATCCTCTTCGGCCTCCTCCTGAATGACGTCAACCACGTCATCGATGGTCAGCACGCCCACCAGTCGGCCGTTGTTGTCGACCACGGCAGCAGAGAGAAGGTCATATTGCTCGAAAAGCTGCGCGGCCTCTTCCTGGTCCATTTCCGCCGGAATGGAGTGGTTGGTCTCGTGCATGATCGTTTCGATCTTCACCTGACGCTTGGCGCGCAGCACCTTGTCGAGATCGAGCGCGCCGACCAGCTTGAAGGTGGGATCGATGACGAAGATCTGCGTGAAGGAATCCGGCAGCTCCTCCTCCTCGCGCAGATAATCGATGGTCTGCCCCACTGTCCAGAACGGCGGCACAGCCACGAATTCCGTCTGCATGCGGCGGCCGGCCGAGCTTTCCGGATAATCCAGAGCCCGCATCAGCCGCACACGTTCGGTGAACGGTAGTTGCGAGAGAATATCCTCGCGGTCCTCGTCGTCGAGGTCCTCGAGAATATAGACGGCGTCGTCCGAATCCAGCTCGCCGATACCGGCGGCGATCTGCTCGTTCGACATCTGGTCGACGATATCGAGGCGGATGCCCTCATCCACCTCGGTCAGCGCCGTCATGTCGAAGTCGGAACCGAGAAGACGCACCAGCGCATGGCGCTGTTCCGGCAGGATGGATTCCAGCACGTCGCCGAGTTCGGATTCGTGCAGCCGCGCCACGTTCTTGCGCAGGAAAAGCAGATCGCGGTCAGCGATCGCAGCGCCCACCATCGTCAGAAAATCCGAGCGGACGGAGCCGTCTTCGGCGTAAATATCGGAGGGCGCTTCCGCAGGCTTCATGTCCTCGGGCGCGACAGGATCGTCGTCACGGTCTGTCATCTGGCGTCCCCTTGTATTCAAATGCCGCAGTGCACGGATGCGCAGGCAGAATGGCGTTAAAAGGTTTATTGTCAACAACCGGATAGCGGCAAATAAACAAGCTCTCCGGCTGCGGCGAAAAATCCATTCGACATTCCTCTTCCTCTTCGCAGGCTTAGCCACGGCCAGCGGCTATAGGCATGTTTAGCGAGGCTTTGCAGCTTGTTTTGCGACAACGCCCACCCCCTTTACGCCGTTCCCGTTTTAAATGTCGAACGGGCGAACAAAGGTTTCGCCGCAATGCACAATTAAGACATTGACAGGCAGCGTGGAACGGCGCTTCTGGACAGGCATTTGACAAACGGCAAACGCCGACAGGCGGGCACGAGAAGACAGATTCCGGGAATCAGGAACATGAGCAAGACGGACTTCATTGGCAAGGCATCGACAGCCGCAGGCGGCTGGGGCGCTCTCAAAAGCGTCGGCAAACGCCTTCTCGAATCCGGCGCCCCGATTTCCGGCGCCCGCACGCTTTTGAAGACCAACCAGCCGGATGGATTCGACTGCCCGGGCTGCGCCTGGGGCGACCCGGAACACGGCTCCTCTTTCGAATTTTGCGAGAACGGCGTCAAGGCCGTTTCATGGGAAGCGACGGAGGCCCGCGTGCCGCCGGACTTCTTCGCCAGCCGCACCGTCTCGGAACTGCGCGGCTGGTCCGACTACGATCTGGAAAAACAGGGCCGCCTCACCCATCCCATGCGTTATGACCGGGCGAGCGACAAATATCTGCCCGTCTCCTGGGACGATGCCTTCGCCGAAATCGGCCGTATCCTCAACAGCCTCGACAGCCCGGACCGGGCGGAGTTCTATACCTCCGGCCGCGCCTCCAACGAGGCGGCCTTCCTCTATCAGTTGATGGTCCGGCTTTACGGCACCAACAATTTCCCCGATTGTTCGAACATGTGCCACGAAGCGAGCGGCGTCGGCCTGAAGGCTTCGATCGGCGTCGGCAAGGGCACCGTTTTGCTTGAGGATTTCGAACAGACGGACGCCATTTTCGTCATCGGGCAAAATCCCGGCACCAACCATCCCCGCATGCTGGGCGACCTGCGCCGCGCCGCCCTTCGCGGCGCTCGCATCGCTGTTTTCAACCCAATCCGTGAAAAGGGTCTGGAACGCTTTGCCGACCCTCAGGACAAGGTGGAGATGATTACCGGCGGCAGCACCCGCATCGCCACCAATTATTACCAGCCGCGCCAGGGCGGCGACATGGCGGCCGTGCGCGGCATGAGCAAGGCGGTCTTCGCCGCTGACGATGCCGCAAGGGCGGCGGGCGAACCCGCCATCATCGATTACGACTTCATCGCCGAACATGCGGCAGAGTTCGAGGCCTATCGTGCTGCCGTCGATGCGACCAGCTGGGAAAGCATCCTCGACCAGTCCGGCCTCACCCGCGCGGAGATCGAGGAAGCCGCCCGCATCTACATGAATGCCGGTTCCGTCATCGCCACCTGGGCCATGGGCGTCACCCAGCACAAGCATTCCGTCATCATCGTTCGCGAGATCACCAATTTCATGCTGCTGCGCGGCAATATCGGCCGTCCGGGCGCCGGCCTCTGCCCGGTGCGCGGCCATTCCAACGTGCAGGGCGACCGCACCGTCGGTATCGACGAAAAGGCCCCGCCAGCGCTTCTCGACGCGCTGGAGAAGGAACTCGGCGTCCCCATGCCGCGCAAGCCCGGCCACAACACTGTGGAAGCCGTGGCTGCGATGCTGGACGGCGAGGCTCAGACTTTCATCGCGCTCGGCGGCAATTTCATGCGCGCGACGCCCGACAGCCCGCTGATCGTCAAGGCTTTCGAAAAGCAGAAGCTGACCGTCAACATCGCCACCAAGCTCAACCATTCGCATCTGGTGCCGGGCGAAACCTCCTTCGTGCTGCCCTGCCTCGGCCGAACGGAAATCGACCGCAATTCGGCCGGCCGGTCGCAGATCGTCACGGTCGAAGATTCCATGAGCATGGTGCACGGTTCCGGCGGCATCAATCCGCCGGCCTCGGATGAGCTGCGTTCGGAAGTCGCCATCGTCGCCGGCATCGCCGAGGCGACGCTTGGCAATGTCCATGTCGACTGGAAGGCGCTTGCCGATGACTACGATCTCATCCGCGACATGATCGAGCGGGTCATTCCCGGTTTCGATAATTTCAACGAGCGCGTCCGCGTGCCGCGCGGTTTTCATCTGCGCAACGCGGCGGCCGAACGGGAATGGAACACGCCGGCGAAAAAGGCCACCTTCTATAGCGGCCCCTTGCCCGAACAGACCGAACACCAGCAGGCGCTCACGCGCGACGACCTGTTCGTATTGCAGACCTTCCGCAGCCACGATCAATACAACACCACGATCTACGGCATGGATGACCGTTATCGCGGCGTCTATGGCGAGCGCCAAGTCATCTTCATGAACCCGAAGGATATGGAAGCGCTCGGCGCTCATTCCCGCCAGCGCGTCGATGTCATCGGTGAATATGGCGACGGTGTGGAACGCGTTGCGCGGAATTTTCGGCTGGTGCCCTATAATATCCCGCAGGGCAGCGTCGGCGGTTATTATCCCGAACTGAACGTGCTGGTGCCGCTGTCGAGCTACGGCGAAGGCAGTTTCACGCCGACATCGAAATCGGTGCTCGTCTCCGTTCGCCTGCGCCGGGATGCCTCCTGATGGAAGAGGAGCAATCCACTGCGGCGTTCATGGCGGCGGTGGAGCGGATTCAGGAAAGCGCCTCACAGGCGCTGACCGCCACGGGCGCAGCGATCCTTCTTTCGGTTTATCTCAACATCGCCGCTGACAGCCGCAGCATCGCCAACCGGCTGGGGCTTGCACACGCCCTCATTCTGCGCGAAATCACTGCCCTGTCGCCACGTTTCGTACAGGTGACAAAACGCGATGCCCGCACCCAGCGCAGCTTTCTGAAGGCAACCGAAGAAGGACAGGCCCTTGCGGCGGCGTCCCTGCGGATTTGAAACGAACGGAGCATTCCTTGGCAATCAGGCCGATCCTGCCCTACCCCCATCCCGGCTTGTCCGAAATCTGTCCGCCGGTCACGGCTTTCGACGGGCAATTGCAGGAGCTGGTGACGGACCTGATCGATACGATGCGCGCCGCGCCCGGCGTCGGCATCACCGCCGCCCATATCGGCGTCAAACAGCGCGTTTTCGTGCTGGAGCTGACACCGGGAACCGTCCTTACCTACATCAATCCTGAAGTCGTCAGCCAATCCACGCAGACCATGCGCCATATGGAGGGCAGCGTCTCCATGCCGGGCTTCACGGAGGAAGTGGAGCGACCCTCCGAAATCGAGGTGAGATTTCAGGACGTAGCCGGCGGCGAACACCGGCAGGCCGCCGAGGGATTTCACGCCATCTGCATCCAGCACGAGATCGACCAGCTGGACGGCATTTTCTGGCTGAAGCGCCTCTCGAAGCTCAAGCGCGACCGGCTGGTGAAAAAATGGGAAAAATCCCGGAAATCCTGATGGTCAGCCGGTAATCGACAGTGAAAATTCCGCATCGCCCTTCAGCGTGTTGCTGACGGTGCAGATATCCTCGGCCATATGGGCGATGGCGCTGCGCGTGGCCTCATCGAAATCCCCCTTTATCTCTATCCGGACATCGAAACGCACGATCCGCGACGGCTCCTCCTCAGCCTTTTCGCCGGATACATGCACCATGACCTTTTCGAACCGGTCGAGCACGCCCACGCGGCTCGCCGCAATCCGGGCGCTGAGCGCCAGACAGGCCGACAGCGACGAATAAAGGAGATCGAGCGGATTGAAACCCGGCTCCGAGGCCGCCGTCACCACCGTCAGGGCGCCTCCGGTGGCCGTGACGACATCGGGATGCCCGAGACGGCCAAGAGTGACGACAGCGCCCGTCGGCCGCTTTTTAACCCTGAACTGATTCATACCCGACCTCACACTGCGATTTCGCCCGATGGAACCAAAATTAGCCTCGCGCTTTTACTCACGCAACGGTGAACGACCGTTGAGTATTGATTGAAAAGGGAGCTGGGACATATGGTTACATCTACGCTCGTCAGCATTCTGATCACCTTCCTGGTGATTGTGCTCGTCTTGTGGCTTATCGCGCGACTGCCGGTCGGCGGCGGTGCGAAACAGATCGCACAGGTGATCGTCATCATCATCGGCATTATTTCGCTGCTGAAATATCTCGCCGTCTTCTGATGTCCCCGCACGGTGCAGACGAAAAAAGGCGGCGAAAGCCGCCTCTTTTTATGCGCGGTTTTCACCCATCCGGTCGCTATTGCCGAGGCTCGAACTGATAGGTTTTTTTCAGGGTAATATCCCGAACGCTGCCAATACCCAGAAACGGTGTATTGTCGGCATCGAAAATCGCCCTGCCCTTCGCCACGATCCACCGATCCGACCCATCCGGCAGATTGACCTTGTAGCGCTGGTCGAAAAACACCCCGGTAGTGATGCTCTCAAAAATGGCTTGCGCCACCTGATCGCGCATCTCGACATCGATTCTTTCGAGAATCTCCTCGATCGTCACCCCACGCGACGCAACCGGCTCCGAAAACCCATGGCATTCCGCAGTGACCGCATCCATGATCAGCCTGTTATCGGAAATACTCCACATGTAATAGCCAAGCGCATTGTCTGAATCCGTTTTGTCCCCCTGCACGAAAACCCCCAGACATATTTTCCTGACAAAAGCTAACATCGGACCTCTAATATTCCACCCCTCCTTTTTGTAGGGGGAAACGCACGACTACTACAGCGTGCATCGATATCCACTGAAATTTGACGATGACCGAATCCAGCTGGAGCATTTCCAGTAAAAGTGCGTAGCGGTTTTACGTCCCGGAATGCGAAAAAACAAAGCGATAGAGCACGCCCCACGATTCCGTTTTGACCGGACGTGCTCCAGGTTTCCGAAATGGACGATAAATTTCGAAGAGGCATCGCAAAACCACCTGCCTGCGCCTACATGGCTTGTGATGACATGTCGAAGGAGTTCAATATGGTGCGAGCCGCCCTCACGTTCGGATTGCTGACCGCAACCGTCTTTCTGGCCGGGTGCCAGACGTGGCATAGTCCATATCGTGGAAACGAGTGGCGCATGGATCAGGTCATGGATGGTGACCCCTACCGTGTCGGTGACGGCCAGCGCAACCGACGCTGATCCCACCTCGTGCATTCAATTCGAACGGCGGCAGGTCGATAATTTGCCGCCGTTAATTCGTGGCGCTCTGGCCGCGGGATAAAGCAGATTGGTGTGGTTTGGGACACATCCAATACGGTCCAACGAACCTGGGACAGGAAACAGAAGGCAAGCTAAACGACTGGCTAAAAAAGAAAAAACCCGCCGAAGCGGGTTTCTTTGGTGCGGTCGAGAAGACTCGAACTTCCACGGGTTGCCCCACAGCGACCTCAACGCTGCGCGTCTACCAATTCCGCCACGACCGCATCGTGGTAGGCGTCGACTTGCGCCGACGGGGGTGCATGTAGCAAAAGGATTTTCGGTGCACAAGAGCGTCGTGACAGTTTTTTGAAATTAAAAATCGCACCGCACCATCCTATATGCAGGAAGCCCGGAAATGCTGGGGTTGCGGCCCTGTCGCCATTTTGCGAGAAGGCTGTGGAAAGGACTTTTTCATGCTCACACGCACCGATATCGAGACAAACATGCTCCCCGCCGCCGGTTCGCCGCCCGTTCGCTGGCGAATCTCGGAAGGCCTCGTCCCTTATGAGCAGGCGATTGAGGAAATGGAGCGTGAAGTCGCCGCCATTGCCAGCGGCGAGGCCGACGAACTCGTCTGGCTTCTGGAACATCCGCCGCTCTATACCGCCGGCACCAGCGCCGATGCCGCCGACCTCATAGAACCGGAGCGTTTTCCCGTCTTCGCCACGGGTCGTGGGGGCGAATATACCTATCACGGGCCGGGACAGCGGGTAGTCTATGTCATGCTCGACCTGAAGCGGCGGCGGCAGGATGTCCGCGCCTATGTGGCGGCGCTGGAGGATGTCATCATCCGCACGCTCGACAAGATGAATGTGCGTGGCGAGCGGCGCGAGGACCGCGTCGGCGTCTGGGTCCGGCGGCCGGAAAAACCGCTGCTTCCCGATGGCGGCATTGCCGAGGACAAGATCGCGGCACTTGGGATCAGGCTGCGCAAATGGGTGAGCTTCCACGGGCTCTCGATCAACGTCGATCCGGACCTCTCGCATTTTTCCGGCATCGTTCCCTGCGGCATCAGCGCCTATGGCGTCACCAGCCTTGTCGATCTTGGATTGCCGGTTATGATCGGCGACGTCGACGTTCTGCTGCGCGAGGCCTTTGAGGAGGTGTTTGGCGAGGCAGTGCCCGAAACCGGCGCAAGCGGCTGATCCCACCGCAACCTTTGCCGCAGGCCGGTGTTTCCAGCATCGATCACCACAAGAGGAGGAACGATCATGTTCACAACGTCCGCCTATGCCTGCGATGACGGTTCTTCGCCGATGAAGCTCGCGACCATCACGCGTCGCGATCCCGGCCCGCGCGATGTCGAAATCGAGATCGAATTCTGTGGCGTCTGCCACTCCGATATCCACACTGCCCGCAGCGAATGGCCGGGCTCCCTCTATCCCTGCGTTCCAGGCCACGAAATCATCGGCCGCGTCGGCCGTGTCGGCGCGCAGGTCACCCGGTTCAAGGCGGGCGACCGCGTCGGCGTCGGCTGTATCGTCGATAGCTGCCGGGAATGCGCAAGCTGCGCCGAGGGGCTGGAGCAATATTGCGAAAACGGCATGACCGGCACCTATAATTCGCCCGACAAAGCGATGGGCGGCGGCGCGCATACGCTCGGCGGTTATTCCGCCCACGTCGTCGTCGATGACCGTTACGTCCTCAATATTCCCGAAGGCCTCGATCCGGCGGCAGCAGCACCCCTGCTCTGCGCGGGTATCACCACCTACTCGCCGCTGCGCCACTGGAACGCCGGACCCGGCAAGCGTGTCGGCGTTGTCGGTCTTGGCGGTCTTGGCCATATGGCGGTCAAGCTCGCCAATGCCATGGGCGCAACCGTGGTGATGATCACCACCTCGCCCGGCAAGGCGGAGGATGCGAAAAAGCTCGGCGCACACGAGGTGATCGTCTCGCGCGATGCCGAGCAGATGAAAAAAGCCGCTTCGAGCCTCGATCTCATCATCGACGCCGTGGCCGCCGACCATGACATCAACGCCTATCTGGCGCTGCTGAAACGTGACGGCGCGCTGGTGCAGGTGGGCGCGCCTGAAAAGCCGCTCTCGGTTATGGCCTTCAGCCTCATTCCCGGTCGCAAGACCTTTGCCGGCTCGATGATCGGCGGCATTCCCGAGACGCAGGAAATGCTGGATTTCTGCGCCGAAAAAGGCATCGCTGCCGAAATCGAGATGATCGATATCGATCAGATCAACGACGCTTATGAACGCATGATAAAAAGCGATGTGCGTTATCGTTTCGTCATTGATATGAAGAGCCTGCCGCGCCAGAAGGCTGCCTGACCCCGGAAGGGGGGCGACCTTGCGGGCGTCCCCTCTCCCGTTGGACCTTTCGGTCGAAAGCGCAGCCTGACCCATGACTCCCCGATCCATGACCAGCCAGACCGGTTTCAACGATATCGCCAAGGGCATGACCATCATGGCGGGTTGCATGCTGGTGCTGCCGGTCATGGATGCGATTGCCAAATACATGGCGGTGAGCGGCGGCATGTCGCCGGCGCAGGTGACCTTCTACCGCTTCTTTTTCCAGGTGCTCTGCACCCTACCGCTGCTGATCGTGGTGTCGCCCAGAGCGCTGTTCAGCGCCAGGCGGCCGTGGATGAACTGCCTGCGCGGCGTGCTGCACGCCTCGGCCAGCCTGATGTTTTTCGCCGCCGTCAAATACATGCCGCTCGCCGATGTCTTCGCGATCTATTTCGTCGAGCCTTTCATGCTGACGATGATGTCGGCCCTCTTCCTCGGTGACAAGGTGGGCTGGAAGCGCTGGACGGCGATTGCGGTCGGCTTCGGCGGCGCGCTGATCGTCATACAGCCGAGTTTCGAAATCTTCGGCTGGACATCGCTCCTGCCGGTCGCCTGCGCCTTTCTTTATACGCTCTACCTTTTCCTGAACCGCGCCATCGGCGATGCCGACAGCCCGCTGGTCATGCAGACAATGTCCGGCATTGCGGGAACCGTGTTCATGGGGGCGGCACTTTTCGCCGGCGATGCGCTGGGCGACAAGGATTTTGCCGTCTCGCTGCCGCAATCCGGCTTCGCACTTGCCCTGCTCGTATTGTTGGGATCGATATCCGGCTACATGCACCTGCTGATTGTCAGGGCCTTCCGGCTGGCGCCGCTCTCTCTGCTGGCGCCGTTCCAGTATTTCGAGATCATCTCGGCGACGATCCTCGGTTATGCGCTGTTTTCGGATTTCCCGACGCCGTCGAAATGGCTCGGCATCCTCATCATCGTCGCATCCGGCCTGTTCATCATCTGGCGCGAGCGCCAGCAGGCCGGTGCGACCCCGCCGCTTGACGGGCAGTGACAGCCGACACCTGACGTGCCTCAACCGTTCGAGGGCAGCGGGCCTTCGTCGTGATGGTCCTGCGCCTCCACGAGACTGCCGAGCAGCCAGAGGGAAACCTCGGCCGCCTCTCCGGCCGATTTGAACCGGTATGAGCCGCTATATTTCGGCATGTCGAAAAAGGTGACGACGAAACCGTCGCCGCTTTCAAGACTTTCGACCCGGATCCGCTCGGGATCGATCATCACGCACACATAATGCGATCCCATATTGCGCATGAAGCCGGCTTTGTTGTCGTGCAGCCGCACGAAGGCTGCGCCGCCATCCGCCGTCATATGCAGACTTCTGATCGCCTCATTGGGAAAGGCGCGGGCGAAATCCATGATCGCCTGCCCCACATCATGACTGTTATCCTCATCCGTCGCCCGCGACATGCGCCAGGCATAAACAGCGAAGACCGAAAGCAGCACGAAAACGATAATCCAGATCGCAATACTCATCCGGGACGCTCCCTCAGCATCGAAACATCAAGATTCGCGAATCGAAACGATGCGAACTCGGTTCAGGTTCATATAGGCCGAGGCTTGTGTGAAGTGTGGCTTTGCGGGATCGACGTCGTTTCGCAGCCTGGCACGGTCCGCACCGTCAGAAACGCTTGAGGAAGGAAGCCTTTGCCAGCAGCCATTGCCGGCGAAGCTGCGACAGTTGCAGGTCTCCGTCGAATACGCCGCTCCCAGCCTTTCTCGCGGCAGCGATGACCGGCGCGGACAGGGCGACGGGAAGATAGGCGGCAAAGACATTTTTCGAAATCTTCAAGCGTCTCGCCTTCTCGATATGATCCAGCGCATGGGCCGCGAAAATTTCGATGGCGATGCCGATGCGCTGCCTGTCCTGCCCTTCAAGAAATGTTTCGCGGTCGAGCCCGGCCGCAGCCAGCATATCGGCGGGAATATAGACCTGCCCGCGACGCCGGTGCAGCGGCATGAGCAGCAGCATGCCCGCCATGGCCTGCGCCACGCCCGCGTGCCCTGCCGCCTCCGCGCTGGATGCGGCGTCTTCAGCGGAAAGCACGAGGCTTGCAAGCTGGATCAATGCGGATGCGGTCTCTCCGGCATAGCCTTCCAGCGCATTGCGATCCTCGAACAGGTCGTCATAGAGATCGAAGATGCGCGCCTCGATCATATTGGCGAGAACCGGGCGCGGCAGGCGATAGTGCTCGATGGTCGTCAAAAGCGCTGCAGCCACCGGGTGGGACTGGCTGTCGCCATGTGGATTGCCGTCGAGAAGATCGCGCCACCATTGCATGCGCACCTCGCCGGGCAGCGCTTCGCGCACGGAATCGCGGATGCGGGCAATTTCGGCATTGAAGGCGTATAGCGCCGCAAGCGCATTACGCCTGTCGGCAGGCGACAGAAGACAGGCGAGATAGCGGTCGCGATCGGTATCGCGCAGCGTCGCGAGGCAGACGTCGAGATTTTCTGTGGGTGCCATGGTTCCCCGCGCGAAACGTCCTGTCAGCCTTCGACGGCAATCAGCGCCGCGGCCACGGCACGCGATTCCGACAGCATGATGTTATAGGTGCGCACGGCAGCACCCGTGCTCATCGGGTCGACGGAAATGCCCGCTTCCTTGAAGGCGGCGCGCAATTCCTTCGGCAGAACCCGCATGCCGTCGCCCGTGCCGATCAGCAGCACTTCGATATCCTGCGCTTCCGCCAGAACCTTTTCGAAATGTCCGACCGTCAGTTCTTTCGCATCGACAGGCTCCCACCCATAGATGCCCGAAGGCAGGAGCAGAAGCGAACCGCGATGCGACATGTCGGCAAAACGGAACCCGCCATTGCCATAGGCATCGATGGGCGCCCGGCCGGGAAAATGGGCCGGGCGTATTTCAATCCCGCCGGCCATCAGACGGCAGGCTTGCCGCCAATGGCGCCGGTGTTGTTTTCTTTCTTGTCGTCCTTCTCGTCTTCCGCATCCTTGCTATCAGGACGCAGCTTGAAGGCGATCAGCACCGGAGCGGCGATGTAGACCGAGGAGAACACGCCGATACCGACACCGAACAGCATGGCGAAGGTGAAGGAACGGATGACCTCGCCGCCGAAGAGATACAGTGCCAGCAGTGCCAGAAGTACGGTCAGACCGGTAAGGATCGTACGCGACAGAGTCTGGTTCAGCGACACGTCGATGATCATGGAAAGCGGCATCTTCTTGTATCGCCTGAGGTTTTCACGGACACGGTCGTAGATGACGACGGTGTCGTTCAGTGAATAACCGATGATCGTCAGGATCGCCGCGATACTGGTCAGATTGAACTCTATCCCCAGGAAGACGAACAGTCCGATCGTGAAGACAACGTCATGCACCATGGAGATGACCGCGCCGAGTGCAAACTGCCACTCGAAGCGAACCCAGATGTAGACCATGATCGCCGCCATGGCGAGCATAACGCCGATGGTGGAGGTAACGGTCAGGTCGCCGGAAACGGCAGGACCCACCACTTCCACGCGGCGGAAGTCGTATTTGTCCTCAAGCTCGCCGCGTACCATGGTGATGGCGGACTGCTCAGCATTTTCGCCGCCGTCCTGCGCCTGAATGCGGATGAGAACATCCTGCGGCGTACCGAAATTCTGCGCCTGGATTTCACCGAGGTTGAGCTGGTTCAGACGATCGCGAATATCGGCCAGATCGGCTTCACCCTGCTTGGCGCGCACTTCGATGACCGAACCGCCCTGGAAATCGATGCCGAGGTTCAGACCCTTGGCCACGAAACCGCCGACGCAGGCGAGCATGATGGCGCCGGTGATCATGAACACCACGCGGCGATAACGCATGAAGGGAATGTCGCGACCGTCGAACATGGCGGTGCGGACACCCTTCGGCAGGTGTTTCGGACGGCTGCGGCGAACCCAGTAGCCGAACATCCACGCTGTTAGCGTATAGGCCGTGAAGACGGTCGTGATGATACCGACGGCCAGCGTAACCGCGAAGCCTTTGACCGGGCCGGTACCCATGTAGAACAGCACGCTTGCGACGATCAGCGTCGTCAGGTTGGCGTCGATGATAGTGGCGAAGGCGCGGGTAAAGCCGTTATCCAGTGACTGGATCAGCGGTTTGCCGCTCTTCACCTCCTCGCGTATTCGCTCATAGATCAGAACGTTCGAATCCACGGCCATGCCGATGGTCAGGACGATACCGGCAATACCCGGCAAGGTCAGCGTCGATCCGATCACACTCAACACAGCGAGCAGCATGATGACGTTGACGATGAGGGCGATATTCGCCAGCAGGCCGAAGAAGCCATAAAAGACGAACATGAAGATGAGGACGCCGACCGCGCCAATGGCGCTGGCCGTCAGACCGGCGGTGATGGAGTCGTTACCGAGGCTCGGGCCGACCGTGCGTTCTTCAACCACGGTCAGCGTGGCCGGCAGCGCACCGGCGCGCAGCAGAACCGCGAGGTCGTTGGCGCCCTGCACCGAGAAATTACCGGAAATCTGCCCCGAACCGCCGATGATCGGCTCACGGATGACAGGTGCGGAGATGACCTGATTGTCGAGCACGATGGCGAAAGGCTTGCCGACATTCTGCTGCGTCGCCTGCGCGAAGCGCTGCGCGCCGCGGCTGTCGAAGCGGAAGGTGACGACGGGTTCGTTGGTCTGCTGGTTGAAGCTTGCCTGCGCGTCGACGAGATTATCGCCGGAAACGAGCGCGCGGCGTTCCACCAGATAGGGAACCGGCGGATCGTCCTGCGAATAGAGAACCTCGGAGGTCGCGGGCGGACGGCCGTTCATGGCTTCCTGTACCGGCATCGTCGTATCGACCATGCGGAAGGAGAGCTTTGCCGTCTGGTTCAGAAGCGACTTCAGGCGCTGCGGATCCTGAAGGCCGGGCACCTGCACGATGATGCGGTCCGAACCCTGACGCTGGATGAGCGGCTCGGTGGTGCCGACTTCGTCAACGCGACGGCGCACGACTTCGATGGACTGCGAAACGGCGGATGACAGGCGGTAATCGATGCCTTCATCCGTCAGGTTGAGCCTGAGCAGATTATCGCCGCCGTCATTCATCGTCACTTCGGTGATGGAGCCGCCGACCAGCGTGCCGGCGGACACCGGCTGCGTCAGGTCGCGAAGCGCGTTCTTGGCGGCTTCCACCTGCGCGGGATCGCTGATGCGGACCTGAATCTGCTGGCCGTTGCCGGTAAGCCCCGAATAGCGGATGTTGGCGTCGCGAAGCTGCGTGCGCACATCGCCCACGATCGTTTCGAGCCGTTCCTTGACGATGTCGGAACGCTCGATCTTGAGCATGATGTGCGAACCGCCCTGAAGGTCGAGACCGAGCGTTACCTTGTTGTCCTTGTACCAGGCAGGCATGCCCTCCAGCTGTTTGTCCGTAAACAGGTTGGGAGAGGCGATGAAGACGCTTGCCAGCACAAGCAGCCAGATGAAGACTGTTTTCCAACGGGAAAAATGAAGCATTTCGATCTCGGTCAGGGTTGGGGTAGCGCTTTGCGCAACCCGTCAAAATTCGCAATCGGGCATTCGATAATCCGGCAGGATCAGGAAGCGGCTTCCGTCTTGACCACTTCGCCCTTCACACGCACTTCGGCAATGTAGGCGCGGGCGGCACGGATTTTCACGCCTTCGGCGATTTCGACTTCGAGTTCATTGTCATCGATGACCTTGGTCACCTTGCCGACGATGCCGCCGCCGAGAACGACCTGATCGCCACGGCGAATATTGGTCAGCGTTTCCTGGCGCTTCTTCATCTGCGCGCGCTGCGGGCGGATAAGGAAAAAGTACCAGACCACCATAAGCGGCGCAAACAGGAAAAGCATTTCAAGGCCGGAACCGAAGGCCGATGCGCCGCCCGCTGCGTCCTGGGCAAAAGCTTGACTAATGAACATATAAAACTCCTCAGAATTACGGCACGACCTTGGATGCCGCCCCAGCTTTCAAGCCGCCGGAATATAGTGGGGAACGCCGGGATTGCAACAGATGCAGGGCCCACGCCGTACCGATTCCGGACCTCTTAACCTTTATGGGCCTGAAACGCCATGCTAGGCCGAGCGCAAAACAGAGTTTTGAACACCAGACAAGCGGAAGAAACACCATGATTCGAGAAGAAACGGCCTCCCTGCTTCTTTCAGAGCTGCGCCGGCTCACCATCGCCGTGGAACGTCTGGCCGGACCGGCGCCCGCCGTAAACGACTGGAATGCGGCCGATTGTTTCGTCTGGGCGCCAGTCAACTCCTTTATCCAGCCGGTTCCCCGCCCCAACCGCATCGCCCTGAAGCTCATCCGTGGCGTCGACCACGTCCGCGACATTCTTCACGAAAACACGCTGCGTTTCGCGGAAGGTTTTGCCGCCAACAACGTGCTGTTGTGGGGTGCGCGCGGCATGGGCAAATCCTCGCTGGTCAAGGCCGTTCACGAAGATGTGCGCGCGGCAAGCGGCGTTTCGCTGAAACTCGTGGAAGTGCACCGCGAGGACATCCACACCCTGCCCGCTTTGCTCGATATATTGAAAGCCTCCGGCCATCGCGTCATCGTCTTCTGCGACGACCTCTCCTTCGACCATGACGATACGGCCTATAAATCGCTGAAGGCGGCGCTCGACGGCGGCATCGAAGGCCGGCCGGACAATGTGCTGTTTTATGCGACGTCCAACCGCCGCCATCTTCTGCCGCGCCACATGATGGAAAACGAGCAGTCCACCGCCATCAACCCTTCGGAAGCGGTGGAGGAGAAGGTTTCGCTCTCGGACCGTTTCGGCCTGTGGCTCGGTTTCCACAAATGCGGCCAGGAAGATTATCTGACGATGATCGACAGCTATGCGGCGCATTTCGATCTGGGTCTTGACCGCGAAACGCTGCATCACGAGGCGCTGGAATGGGCGACCACGCGCGGCGGCCGCTCGGGCCGTGTCGCCTGGCAATATATTCAGGACGCCGCCGGCCGTCTCAGAAAACCGCTCGACAGATAACGCCACCGTGACATCGGGCGAAACGCGGTGTCGTTACGACCACACCGCGTGTCGTATTCCCGAACGCCACATCTCCCCTCACATGGTTTGCTGCACCCATGAAGTCACCTGTTTCCGGAGGAGCGGACAGGTACGGTGTTCAAACCATGGAGGAGATGGATATGAGCAGGAACAGAGGCGTCGTCTACATGCGGCCGGGTCAGGTCGAGGTTCGCGATATCGATGACCCGAAGCTTGAGGCGCCGGATGGCCGCCGCATCGAGCACGGCGTCATTCTCAAGGTGATTTCCACCAATATCTGCGGCTCCGACCAGCATATGGTGCGCGGCCGCACAACGGCGATGCCGGGCCTCGTCCTCGGCCATGAGATCACCGGCGAAGTCATCGAAAAAGGCGTCGATGTCGAGATGCTGGAAATCGGCGATATCGTCTCGGTGCCCTTCAACGTCGCCTGCGGCCGCTGCCGCTGCTGCAAGTCGCAGGATACCGGCGTCTGCCTGACGGTGAACCCGTCCCGCGCCGGCGGCGCTTACGGTTATGTCGATATGGGCGGCTGGATCGGTGGACAGGCCCGTTATGTCACCATTCCCTATGCCGATTTCAACCTGCTGAAGTTCCCGGACCGCGACAAGGCGATGTCGAAGATCCGCGACCTCACCATGCTCTCCGACATTCTGCCGACCGGCTTCCACGGCGCGGTCAAGGCGGGCGTCGGCGTCGGCTCCACGGTCTATGTTGCGGGCGCCGGCCCGGTAGGCCTTGCCGCCGCCGCATCCGCCCGCATTCTCGGTGCTGCGGTCGTCATGATCGGCGATTTCAACAAGGATCGCCTTGCGCACGCGGCAAAAGTCGGTTTTGAACCCGTCGATCTTTCCAAGGGCGACCGGCTGGGCGACATGATTGCGCAGATCGTCGGCACCAACGAAGTCGACAGCGCCATCGACGCCGTCGGCTTCGAAGCGCGCGGCCATGCGGGCGGCGAACAGCCGGCCATCGTTCTCAACCAGATGATGGAAATCACCCGCGCCGCCGGCTCCATCGGCATTCCGGGCCTCTACGTCACCGAAGACCCCGGCGCGGTGGATGCGGCGGCGAAACAGGGCAGCCTGTCGCTGCGCTTCGGCCTCGGCTGGGCAAAAGCGCAATCCTTCCACACCGGACAGACGCCGGTGCTGAAATATAACCGCCAGCTCATGCAGGCGATCCTGCACGACCGCCTGCCGATTGCCGATATCGTCAACGCCAAGATCATCGCGCTCGACGATGCAGTGCAGGGCTATGAAAGCTTCGATCAGGGCGCGGCCACCAAGTTCGTCCTCGATCCGCATGGCGATCTCTTGAAGGCTGCCTGATACTTCAGCGGCATATGGCTGATAATTGTAAAGGCGCCCGCGACGGATATCGTCGCGGGCGTCCCTGTTTTCCGGCCCTGTCACTACCCGGTGAAACTTACGGCTCCCCTACCAGCAGCGCCTCCAGCTCGGCTTTCGCTTCCGGGGAGAGATAGGGCCTGAACAGGCTTGAGACCTGCTTCAATCCCCAGTCCAGCTGCGGCGGACCGAACTCGGTGATGCCTTCCTGAAGGTTGAGATAGGACGCCCAATAGGTGGAGACGATCCATAGGTTCGTCAAAACGGCAGGCCGTTCTTCCTCCGGTATCGCAGCGAGGCCCGCTTTCTCCATGCGCGCGACGATATCGCCGACGGCAAGGCGCATCGCGGCGCTTATGGTTCGCACGGGCTCCACCAGCGCCGGGGCGGAAGAGACAAGACCGACCAGATCGCGAAACAGGAACCGGTAGTCCCACACCAGCGAAAACCATAGCCGCAGAAAACCGGCATAGGTTGCCGCCGCTCCCTCATCGGCCCCGTCAATCTTTCCGACAATTGCCAGCGCATCGGCTTCGAACCGGGCAAACAGCGCTAGAACCAGTGCTTCCTTGGTGCGGAAGTGATAATAGAGATTGCCCTCATTGATCTCCACCGCCCTTGCGATTTCGGCGGTCGTCACATGGTCAGGCCCGCGCTCGTTAAACAGAGTAAGAGCGGCGTCGAGAATTCTCTGGCGTGTGGGACGTGCTGCCGTCCGCGCGGTACTGCTTTTCTTCATTGATTTCGAACCCGACCATTGAAATCTAAGGTATGCACCTTAAATACCCACAATAAGGTATACACCTTAACAGGAAATGTAAGTGTTCAACGCGGACAAAGGACCTGTAAAATGACCGGAACCGACCTTCGCACCGCCTCCCCGGATACGCCCGGAATCGCTCCCGTCTCCAAATTCGCAACCGCCCGCGTCGCGCTGTCGCTCATCCGCAATCCGTTGAAGGCTCTGCCGCCGGAAATTTTCAGCGAGCCGGCGGTCTTTACCCGTCTCGGCGGCGTCATGCGGGTTCATCTTGCCGATCCCGCGCTTATCCATGAGGCGCTTGTCAAGAACGCCCATCTGCTCGGCAAGGGCGAAGATGTGCGCCGCGCCCTCGGCCCCGCGCTCGGCCAGGGACTTCTGACGGCCGATGGCGATCACTGGAAGTGGCAAAGGCAATCCGTCGCCGCAGCATTCCGGCACGAGACGCTGCTGGAATTGCTGCCGGTCATGATCGAAGCCGCGCGCCGCACGCAACAGCGCTGGCGCTCATCGCCTGCCGGCGACATCGATATCGGCCATGAGATGATGCGGACGACCTTTGATATCATCGTCGAAACCATGATGTCCGGCGGCCACGGCATCGATATAGCCCGCGTCGAGCAAAGCATCACCGATTATCTGAAACCCACGGGCTGGACCTTCGCACTCGCCATGCTGGGCGCACCGGAGTGGCTTCCGCATCCGGGCCGGCGCAAGGCGCGCGCGGCGGTGGATTATCTTCGCTCCAGCCTTGCAACCGTCATTTCCGAAAGGCGACAAAATCCGATTGAGAGGAACGATCTGGTTTCCATGCTGCTAGAAGCGAAAGATCCGGAAACCGGGCGCATGATGAGCGACACGGAAATCATCGATAATCTCCTTACCTTCATCACCGCCGGTCATGAAACCACGGCTCTCGGCCTTGCCTGGACCTTCCATCTGCTCTCGCAAAACAGCGACGTGGAGCGCAAGGTCATCGACGAGATTGAAACCGTTACCGCCGGTGAACCGGTGGCGGCCGACCATATCGCCCGCCTGACCTATACCAGGCAGGTATTTTCGGAAGCGATGCGGCTTTACCCGCCCGCCCCTGTGGTGACACGCACGGCATTGCAGGACTTCAGGCTCGGCGAACACGATATCCCGGCCGGCACCGTTCTTTATGTGCCGATCTACGCCGTCCACCGGCACACGACGCTGTGGGAAGAACCCGACCGCTTCGACCCGTCGCGCTTCGAGCCCGAAAAGGTCAAGGCGCGCCACCGCTATGCCTATATGCCCTTCGGCGCTGGCCCGCGCGTCTGCATCGGCAATGCCTTTGCCATGATGGAGGCTGTCGCAATCCTCGCCGTGCTTTTGCAGAACGACCACCTCAGGAACAAAAGCCCGGCAAATACCGAGCCGCTGATGCGGGTCACCTTGCGGCCGGAAAACCGTCTGATGATGCAGGTCAGCAGCCGAAAAAACAAATCGCCCGCGGCGTAACCGCCACGGGCGACTGGTTCAGTACGAAACTCCATCCGTCACCGGATGGTGACGATCACAGATCGACGTCGAGGATCGCCATGGAGAAGTTGTAGGAGCGGTCGCCGTCTTCGTCATCGATATAAACGACGCCGAGAAACTCTTCGCCAAGATACACTTCGGCGGAATCGTCCTTGCGCGGACGCGCCTTGACCACCATCGTCGGGTTGAAGGTGCGCTTGAAATAGGCGTCGAGTTTTTTGATTTCGTCGGCTTTCACCACTATTCTCCTGTGCGGTTCGCGTTGGCCCGCTTTTGGCATGGGACAAAGGCCAAAGTAAAGTGAAAGCGGCAAGTCATCCGTGTCTTCCACACGGACGACCGTGAAAATGCCGGCCCCATCGGGGCGCGACAGGGCCGGTCAGATATCGGCCCCGATAAGCTGGTCCATCAGGCGCGAGGGTTCGGAACACCCTGCTTCTCCCACCACACGCGCCGGCACGCCGGCAACGGTCGTCTTGGGCGGAACCGGCTTCAGCACCACCGAACCGGCGGCGATGCGCGAGCAGCTGCCGATCTCGATATTGCCGAGGATTTTCGCCCCGGCCCCGATCATCACGCCATTGGCGATCTTCGGATGGCGGTCCGCCCCTTCCTTGCCGGTACCGCCGAGCGTGACGCCGTGAAGGATGGAAACGTTGTCGCCGATCACGGCGGTCTCACCGACCACCAGCCCGGTGGCATGATCGAGGAAGATGCCCTTGCCGATGCGCGCGGCCGGATTGATATCCGTCTGGAAAATGCTCGAGGAGCGGCTTTGCAGGTAAAACGCGAAGTCCTTGCGGCCCTTCTGCAGCAGCCAGTGGGCGAGCCTGTGGGTCTGGATGGCCTGAAACCCCTTAAAATAGAGGAGCGGCTCCATGAAGCGCGTGCAGGCCGGATCGCGGTCGTAAACGGCCTGAATGTCGACGCGCAGCACGCTTCCCCATTCCGGCCAGTCATCCAGCATGTCCTGGAAGGTCTGGCGCAGAAGCACGGCCTGCATGTCGGGATGATCGAGGAGTTCGCAGATGCGGTAGATCACACATTCTTCGAGAGACCGGTGATTGAGGATCGTCGAATAAAGGAAGGCCGAAAGCAGCGGGTCCTGTGCCGCGGCGCTGCGGGCTTCATTGAGCAGGCTGCCCCAGATGGGATCGACGATCGCCAGCTGTTCGGGCTGACGGGCCTCGGTACGTGCGACCATGAATGGTCTCCTCGTTTGCAGTGGTCGTTCTTTATACAGAAAAAGACGTGCATTAGAAATGGGATTCGAATGACGACTTTAAAGGCGACAAGGCTTCAGTTTTTCTTCATGCAGCATGAAAAACCGTTTCTTGCCGTGCCGTCAGCGTTGCCACATTTCCGGACGGAAAACCGGGCTCCACTTTTCCTGAAAATGCTCCTGATCAAAGCGAGCGGTAAAATTCCAGCACCGCCGCCTTGAACACCCGGTCGCCGACGGCCAGCATGTGGTCGCGGCCGGGGATATCGATCGCCCGCGCATGCGGCATGACCGCGGCAAGCTCCGCAGCGGAACCGGCGATATCGTCCTTCGTTCCAACCGCTATCAGCGTTGGCGCATCGATTTTCCCAGCCTGTTCGCGGGTGACGAGAACCCGCGACGTCTCGATACAGGCGGCCAGCGCCAGCCGGTCGCTTTTCGTCTGGTCAGCAAAGGCGCGGAACATGCGGCCGCGCTCGTGGGTGACGACATCGAGCGAAGGTGCGAGAAGCGCCTCGGCAATCGGGTCCCAGTCGCCGACACCTTCGACCATGCCGATGCCGAGCCCGCCGAAGACCAGCGAACGCACGCGCTCCGGATGCGCCATGGCCAGAAAGGCGGAAATGCGCGCGCCCATGGAATAGCCCATCACATGCGCTTCGGCGATGCCGAGATGGTTGAGCAGCGCCACCGCATCCTCGGCCATGACCGGAGGATAATAGGCTTCGGAATCGTGCGGCTTGTCGCTTGCGCCGTGGCCGCGATTGTCGATGGCTATCACCCGGTAGCCCGCATCCCCCAATGTTTTCAGCCAGCCGGGATGCACCCAGTTGACATTGGCGCTGGAGGCGAAGCCGTGGATCAGCAGAACCGGTTCGCCCGCCGGATCGCCCTCGTCGAAATAGGCAAGGCGAAGGCCGTCATGGGAAAAATCGGAAAACTGCGGCGTGTTGAGATTCATCAAGGACATCCTTTTTGCCGGACCATATGGCAGGAATTAGCAATGTTGAACATGTTTTGCTGACGATTTTTATGGAGATGCAATGCGTTTGAGGCTACATATCCGCAACGACGAGCCGGCACGCGAAGACGGATTGCGGCTCGATAACGATATTGCATTTGGAGACGAACATGGCCGGGCATTCCATTCCCCACTTCCAGAACGATGGCGGACACCGCATGATCGAGATCGGCGTCAAGGAATTCATGTGCACCGGCGCTTCCGTTCCTTACGATCATCCGCATATCTTCATCGATATGGGCGACGACAACGAGAAGGTCTGTTCCTACTGCTCCACCCTTTACCGCTACAATCCGTCGCTGAAGGCCGAGCAGACCAATCCTCCGGGCTGCGTCTTCCATGTGAAGGCCGCCTGACCTTCCACTTTTCCTGATCGGGGCGCACCAATGCCCATCAAATCCGTAGCCATTGTCGGTGCCGGCATCGCCGGTCTCACCGCTGCCCTTTCTTTTGCCCGGTACGGTGTCGACTGTGACATTATCGAACAGGCCGGTGAGCTGACGGAAGTGGGCGCAGGCCTGCAACTCTCGCCCAATGCCGCCCGCATTCTCGCCGAACTCGGCGTGCTGCCGGAAATCGAAGAGCGCTGGACCGAACCGGTCAGCGTTGAACTCGCCTCCGGAAAATCGCTTGCCACGCTGCTCTCGCTGCCGATGGGCGCGGTGGCGCGCAAACGCTGGGGCGCACCCTATGGCGTGCTGCACCGCTCGACGCTGCAGAATGCGCTTCTCCAGGCGGTGACACGAAACCCGCTCTGCCGCCTGCATCTCGGCAAGCGCATTGAAAACGCGACGGTGGACGTGATTGCCGCAACCACCTTCCGTGACCATGATCTTATCGTCGGCGCGGACGGCGTCTGGTCGGCGGCCCGCTTCGCGGTCCCTTCCGCCCCCACGGCCACCTTCTCCGGCAATATTGCCTGGCGCTTCACCGTTGCCGCAAATGACGTGCCGTCAGCCATCAACAAGAGCGCAGTGACCGCCTATCTCGGTTCCGGCGGCCATATCGTCGCCTATCCGCTGAAGGAAGTCGGCGGTTTCAACATCGTCGCCATCGCGCTCGGTGCCGACCCCGGCGCAACCTGGCGGGCGGAATCGAGCGGGCGGCAGAAAGCCATGTTGCTGGAACAGTTTCGCGGCTTCAGCCCGGATATCGTCCGATTGCTCGATTCGTCAGAGAATCCGACCTTCTGGCCGCTCTATCAGGCCGGCTCGGGCCGCTGGCACAATGGCCGCGACACGGTGCTGATCGGCGATGCGGCGCATGCCATGATGCCCTTCGCCGCACAGGGCGCGGCCATGGCGATAGAGGATGCTTTCGAACTTGCGAGAGCGACGGCAGGCGGCAATGCCGAAAGGCCCCTGCCCTTGCCGCAGGCCCTTGCCAGCTTCGAGGCCCTGCGCTCGCCGCGCATAGAAAAGGCCCGCAAGCGGGCCTCTCTCAATCGTTTTGCCTATCACGCGAGAGGCCCGGTGCGTATTGCGCGGGACTTCGTGTTTTCCACGCGCCCCACCGACGCCTTCCTGAAGGACTTCGACTGGCTCTACGGCTATCGCGCCAAAGGCTGAGGTCAAACCCCGGCCGCTGCCGCAAACCCGGCCTCAAGGTCCTTCTTGAGGTCGGCGATATCCTCAAGCCCGATCTGCAGGCGGATAACCGGCCCTTCCGAGGGGCCCCTGGCGATGGTTCTGTCGACAAGCGACACCGAAACGGCAAGCGATTCGTATCCGCCCCAGGAATAGCCGAGCCCGAAGAAGGTCAGCGCATTGAGGAAGGCGACCGCCGCCTGCTTGTATTTGCCTTCTTCCGCCTTCAGCACGAAGGAGAAGACACCGCTTGCGCCCTTGAAATCGCGTTTCCAGAGTTCGTGCCCGGCAAAGCTCGGCAGCGCCGGATGCAGCACACGGACGACGTCGTCACGGCTCTCCAGCCATGTGGCAATATCGAGCGCGCTTTTCTGGTGGTGCTCCAGCCTTATTCCCATGGTGCGCATGCCGCGCAGGATCTGGTAGGCATCGTCGGAGGTGACGCAGATGCCGAGATTGGTATTGGCCTGATAAAGCGCCTTCCAGTGCTTTTCATTGGCCGAAACGAACCCCATCAGCACATCCGAATGACCCGAAGGATATTTGGTGGCGGCGTGAATGGAGACATCGACGCCGAAATCGAGCGGCTTGAAATAAAGCGGAGTCGCCCAGGTATTGTCCATCGTCACCACGCAATCATGGCGGTGAGCGATATCGGTGATCAGCCTGACATCCTGGATCTCGAAGGTGTTGGAGCCCGGCGCTTCCAGATGTACCAGCCTGGTGTTTGGCCGGATGAGAGCCTCAATGCCCTCCCCGATTGCCGGGTCGTAATATTCCACCTCGACACCGAGCTTCTTCAGCATCGTGTTGCAGAAACGGCGCGTCGGAAAATAGACGGAATCGACGATCAGCGCATGATCGCCGGCGCCGAGATAGGCAAGGAACGGCACGGTGATGGCCGCAAGGCCCGAGGGCACGAGAATGGTTCCGGCAGACCCTTCCAGCTCGTTGACGAGATTGCACAAAGCGTCCGTCGTCGGCGTGCCGTGCGTGCCATAGGTATATTTCTGGTTTTCGGTCGAAAGCGTCTCCGCGTCGGGAAAAAGCACGGTCGAACCGCGCACGATGGGCGGATTGACGAAACCGCAACAGTCCGCGGGATCGTTGCCGCCATGGGTCAGGCGCGTATTCACACCTGCGGCGGAAAGCAGGTCATTTGTCTTGGTCATTTCAGATCAGCTTTCGAAGGAACATTGACGCGTGCGACAATGCTAAGAGCGCAACGCAAGGTCAAGTCCCGCAGGGACGCCTGGGCAGGTCGGATTGACGCATCGCCAATCAGAATACAAGAAGTATACAAATACTGTGCAAGTGCAAATTTCCGCAAAAATATGCTTATATTTTCACCCTTTGCACACTTCCCGACCAAAATTTGGAAAATTCCGTTTTATAGGCACAATTATTGCCCGCACGTCTTGACCCCGCTGCCAATTGCGATTGTGATAGAAAAAGCGGATCGAAAAAGATCTCGCTGAAGGGGGAGCTGGGGAAGACAAACATGCCGGTCCCCTTCCAAGTGACGATAACAAACAAAGGTTGGGAAAAATGAAAAAGGCAATTCTGTCGGCCGCCATCGGCGCAGCAGTTTTGGGAGGAGCCTCGGTCGCTTCGGCTGCGACGCTTCAGGATGTGAAGGGCAAGGGTTTCGTCACCTGCGGCGTCAGCGCCGGCATTCCGGGATTCTCCAATCCCGATGACAAGGGCGAATGGTCCGGTATCGACGTGGACTATTGCCGTGGTATTGCCACTGCGGTTTTCGGTGATCCTTCGAAAGCCAAGTTCGTCGCACTTTCGAGCAAGGACCGATTCCCGGCTCTCCAGTCCGGTGAAGTCGACGTTCTGACCCGTAACACCACCTGGACGATCAGCCGCGACACGTCGCTGGGCTTCAACTTCCGTACCGTCAACTACTACGACGGCCAGGGCTTCATCGCCAAGAAGAGCCTCAACGTGAAGTCCGCTCTCGAGCTTTCCGGCGCTGCCGTCTGCGTGCAGACCGGCACGACTACGGAGCTCAACCTCGCCGACTACTTCAAGACCAACAATCTGCAATACAACCCGGTGGTTTTCGAAAAGGAAGCCGACGCGACCTCTGCTTATGATGCTGGCCGTTGCGACGTCTACACCACTGACCAGTCTGGCCTTTACGCGATCCGCCTGAAGCTGAAGAACCCGGACGAAAACGTCGTTCTGCCGGAAGTCATCTCCAAGGAACCGCTTGGCCCGGCCGTTCGCCAGGGTGACGACCAGTGGTTCGACATCGTGACCTGGGTTCACTATGCGATGGTCAACGCCGAAGAGCTTGGCATCACCTCCAAGAATGTCGATGAGCAGAAGAACAGCGCCAATCCGGATGTGAAGCGCCTGCTCGGCACGGAAGAAGGCACCAAGATCGGTACCGATCTCGGCGTGACCAACGACTGGGCCTACAACATCATCAAGCTGGTGGGTAACTACGGCGAAGTCTTCGACCGCAACGTCGGCGCTGGCTCTCCGCTGAAGATCGAGCGTGGCCAGAACGCGCTGTGGACCAAGGGCGGCCTGCAATACGCACCGCCGGTCCGTTGATCGGCCCCATTACCGGCTAGATCATAAGGAGGCTGGGCAACGCCCGGCCTCCGCTTCAAATTATATAAATAAGCTCGCAAAGAGCACATAAAAGGGAAAGGTGCCTATGGCAGGCAACGCGGTCAGTTCGCAACGATCGCGCGCGCAGAGCGCGTCGTCACTTATCTACGATCCACGCATACGCGGCATTTTTTATCAGGTCCTGACAGTCGTCGTCCTGGCCGCCTTCGTCTGGATCATCGTGACGAATACGATCACCAATCTTCAACGGTCAAACATCTCGTCCGGCTTCGGCTTCCTCAACGGAAGAGCCGGTTTCGATATCGGCCAGTCGCTGATCGCTTATACCAGCGACGCGACCTATGGCCGGGCATTGCTCGTTGGCATTCTCAACACGATCCAGGTTGCATTTTTCGGCATCATCGCCGCCTCGATCATCGGTTTCATCGTGGGCATCGCCCGGCTGTCCAATAACTGGCTGATTTCGAAACTTGCGCAGGCCTATGTGGAAATCTTCCGCAACATCCCGCCGCTGCTCGTCATCTTCTTCTGGTACAAGGGCGTCATCTCGGTTCTGCCGCAGGCGCGCGAGTCGCTCGAGCTTCCGCTTGGAGCCTACCTCAACAATCGCGGCTTCTTCTATCCCAAGCCGCTGTGGGGAGAAGGCACCTGGCTCGTGCCGCTGGCCTTCCTGGTCGCCATCGTTCTCAGCGTCTTTGTTTACCGCTGGGCGAAGGCCAGACAGGAAAGAACCGGACAGCAGTTCCGCACCGGCATAACGGTGACGCTTCTCATCATCGGCCTGCCGCTGGCGACGTTTCTGGCGCTCGGGGCGCCGCTGACATTCGACTATCCGATTGCCGGGCGGTTCAACCTGTCGGGCGGCGCGGTTGTCGCACCTGAATTCATGTCGCTGTTCCTGGCGCTTTCCTTCTATACCGCCTCCTTTATCGCCGAAATCGTTCGCGGCGGCATCAAGGCTGTAGCGAAGGGTCAGACGGAAGCTGCGGATGCACTGGGACTTCGCTCCAGCACCACGACGCGCCTGATCGTCGTTCCGCAGGCGATGCGCATCATCATCCCGCCGCTGACGAGCCAGTATCTCAACCTGACCAAGAACTCCTCGCTTGCGGTCGCTGTCGGCTTTGCCGACATCGTCTCCGTTGGCGGTACGATCCTGAACCAGACGGGACAGGCAGTCGAAGTCGTTGCAATCTGGCTGGTCATCTATCTCTCGCTGTCCCTGCTCACGGCCGTGGTCATGAACTGGTTCAATGCGAAAATGGCCCTGGTGGAGCGATAACGATGACGATCAGCAATCACGCATTCGTGCGACAGACCATTGAGGACGCCAAACCCGCGCCCTCGAGCGCCGTCGGCTTCGGCCACTGGCTGCGCACCAAACTCTTCGCCACGCCTAAGGACACCGTTCTCACGGTTATCGCCCTTGCCCTGCTCGCCTATCTGGTGCCGCCGATCATCAAGTGGCTGTTCATCGACGCGGTATGGACCGGCAGCGATCGTATCGCCTGCCTGACCGCTTCGCAGGGCGGCGCGCTGCCGGACGGCCAGTCCGGTGCGTGCTGGGCTTTCGTTTCGGCAAAGCTCGGCCAATTCGTCTTCGGTCGCTATCCGATCGACGAACGCTGGCGTCCCATCCTGGTGATGGTGACGTTCGCCATCCTGCTTATACCGATGCTGATTCCAAAAGCGCCGTTCAAGCGACTGAATGCGCTGGCGCTTTTCATCATCCTGCCCTTCATTGCGTTCTTCCTGCTCATCGGCGGCGTCTTCGGCCTGCCGAAGGTGGAAACGCAGCTGTGGGGCGGCCTGATGGTGACCCTCATCCTGTCGTTCTTCGGGATCACGGTGTCGCTCCCCTTCGGCATTCTTCTGGCGCTCGGCCGGCGGTCGAACCTGCCGGTGATCAAGATGCTCTGCGTGCTCTTCATAGAGGTCATTCGTGGCATTCCGCTGATTACCGTCCTGTTCTTCGCAAGCATCATGCTGCCGCTGTTCCTGCCCGACGGCTGGACCTTCGACAAATTCCTGCGCGCGCTCGTCGGCGTGTCGCTGTTCTCCTCGGCCTATATGGCGGAGGTGATCCGCGGCGGCCTGCAGGCCATTCCTAAGGGACAATATGAAGGTGCGGATTCGCTCGGCCTGAACTACTGGCAGAAGACGCGGCTGATCGTGCTGCCGCAGGCGCTGAAGCTCGTCATTCCGGGCATCGTCAACACCTTCATCGGGCTGTTCAAGGACACGTCGCTGGTCTCGATCATCGGCATGTTCGATCTGCTCGGCATTGTCACACTCAACCAATCGGATGCGAACTGGGCCACGCCCGTCACCGCCATGACTGGCTATATTTTCGCAGGCTTCGTATTCTGGATATTCTGCTTCGGCATGTCGCGTTATTCGCTGTTCATGGAACGGCACCTCGACACCGGGCATAAACGATAAGGGACGCTCAAATGGCAGAAACCCAAGCAAAAAAACTGACCGTCTCGACTACGGACGTGGCGATCGAACTCATCGGCATGAACAAGTGGTATGGCGACTTCCACGTGCTGCGCGATATCAACCTGAAGGTCATGAAGGGCGAACGCATCGTTATCGCCGGTCCTTCCGGGTCGGGCAAATCGACCATGATCCGCTGCATCAACCGCCTTGAAGAACATCAGTCGGGCACGATCAATGTCGATGGCATCGAACTCACCAACGACCTAAAGAAGATCGACGAGGTGCGTCGTGAAGTCGGCATGGTGTTCCAGCACTTCAACCTCTTCCCGCATCTGACGATCCTCGAAAACTGCACGCTGGCGCCGATCTGGGTTCGCAAGATGCCCAAGAAGGAAGCCGAAGAAGTGGCGATGCACTATCTGAAGCGCGTCAAGATCCCCGAGCAGGCGAACAAATATCCCGGCCAGCTCTCCGGCGGCCAGCAGCAGCGCGTGGCGATTGCCCGCTCGCTCTGCATGAAGCCGAAGATCATGCTGTTCGACGAGCCGACCTCGGCGCTCGACCCGGAAATGGTCAAGGAAGTGCTCGACACCATGGTCAGCCTCGCCGAAGACGGCATGACCATGCTGTGCGTGACCCATGAAATGGGCTTCGCCCGCCAGGTGGCAAACCGCGTCATCTTCATGGACCAGGGCCAGATCGTCGAACAGAACTCGCCCGCCGAATTCTTCGACAATCCGCAGCACGAGCGCACCCGGCTGTTCCTCAGCCAGATTCTGCACTGAGACTGCGATCGACATATATATCGAGCGGGGCCGTTTCGGCCCCGTTTTCGTTTCTGGAGACCTGCTGAAATCTTTATCTCCATGCACGCGCGCGACGATTTCGATTCCGTGATTCCACCGCTCTCGAAGCGCCAAGAGCACAAAAATGGGCGCGGCGTCGCAGTTTAACCATTTGTTACGAAACAGGAATCCTTGTTTTTCAGGGCTTCTGGGGGCCCATGTCATTTTTTTGTCAAATCATGCATTTTTCCGCTTGCAGACCTTCGGGAGCCTGACTATAAGGGCGCCACACCACAAGCGCACGCGCCCTTCGTCTATCGGTTAGGACGTCAGATTTTCATTCTGAAAAGAGGGGTTCGACTCCCCTAGGGCGTGCCACTTGCCTTCGTGTTTTTCCCCCTCAGAATATGACCACAATGCATCAGCTGGCAAATTCGTCACGCGTGATCAATGTGCCGGAACCGATTCCCGTCGGGCACGTTAGAATGCTGTCCCCCCCGATGGAAGGCAAGCCGGACGAAACGCCAACAGGCAAATCGACCGGCTTGCCTTTCCCCTTCAGCTCTCCCCACAGCATCCGCTTCATCGAGCCGGCCGCCTTTGCCAGCTAAGGGTTAGAGACTGCGTCCCCGGCCTCCTGCAAGACATGGGGGCATTACTGAAGCGCAGCGATAGGGGCGATATTTCAAGGCCTTGGCCATTTCTCGCGCAGTTTTCCACAGCCCTTCCGGCCTCCATAAAAAAACTCGTCACGAAGCGAGAAAAATCAATTTTTCCGCTTGCGGACCAACCGGAGCCTGACTATAAGGGCGCCACACCACAAGCGCACGCGCCCTTCGTCTATCGGTTAGGACGTCAGATTTTCATTCTGAAAAGAGGGGTTCGACTCCCCTAGGGCGTGCCACTTGCTTCTCCTTAAAAATCAGCTGCCTGCACGAAAATCTTCACGCATCGCGTAAAGAAGTCTCGTTGTGTCTCATCCGCTCGCCTGGGCTGGTGTCCGGTGAAATTCCAAGATAGCTGGAAGGCCCTGTCATTGCGCAAAGTCAGGGCGCGAAAGCCGCGTCCAGGACGCGCAGTTGAACGCGCCTCTGGCCCTGCCAGAGATCGGCGCCCACGGTGCCGGCGACGTGAATGTTCCGGCCACGCGCATTCAGCAGCATCTGCCCCAGAGGCGCTTCTGCGGCGCGGAACGCGATACCGTCCAGTCGCGAGCCGTCCATGGCCTCCAGCGTTATCTTGACGTGAGCTGTACCCACAAGCCGCACATCGCGCAGACGATGCGCCGGCACGGCAAAGATGGGCTGCGAATGGCCGGAGCCATATGGACCGGCCTGCTCCAGCTGGTCGACAAGCTGCAAGGTGGCACCCGACGCGCCGATAGCGCCGTCGATCTTCAGCACGCTGCTTTCCACCAGCTCGTTCACGGTCTTTGCCGCCGCTTCCTCGAAGAAAGTCCTGAGCTTGCCGAGATTGGCGCGCTCCACCGTCAGGCCG
This sequence comes from Agrobacterium sp. 16-172Ci, assembly GCF_053522725.1. Lineage (NCBI taxonomy): Bacteria > Pseudomonadati > Pseudomonadota > Alphaproteobacteria > Hyphomicrobiales > Rhizobiaceae > Agrobacterium > Agrobacterium sp. 16-172Ci. Next base: position 29,285 of record NZ_JBNWBW010000007.1, on the reverse strand, counting down.
GCTGCCATGGCGTGACCGCCACCTTTGACAAGCAAGCCGGCCTCCACGGCAGCGCGCACCATGCGCCCCATATCGAAGCCGTTGATCGAACGGCCTGAACCGGTGCCCTTGCCGGAGGGATCGAAGGCAATGGCGAAGGCGGGGCGACGGAAGCGATCCTTCAGACGCGAGGCAAGCAGACCGACAATGCCGGGATGCCAGTTTTCACGCGCAGTAACGATGACGCCCGCACCCGAGCCGTCGCCATATTCGAACAGCGCCTCCGCTTCGGCTTCCGCCAGCATGGCCGCTTCCATGGCCTGTCGCTCGCGGTTCAGCTCATCCAGCCTCTCGGCAATGACTTCGGCCTGCGAAGCATCGTCGATGGTCAGGAGACGGCTGCCGAGCGCAGCGTCGCCGATGCGGCCGCCAGCATTGATGCGCGGCCCGATCAGGAAACCGAAATGATAGGGCGTCACCGGCCCGCCCAGCCCCGCCTTCTTAAACAAGGCGGCAAGCCCGGCATTGTTCATATGGCGCGCGGCAATCAGCCCCTTTACCACATAGGCGCGGTTGAGCCCTTTCAGCGGCACCACATCGCACACGGTGGCAAGCGCGACGATATCGAGAAGCGACAGCAGATCGAGCGTGAAGGCCTGCCTGTGCCGCTTCTCTTTCAACAGCCGCAGGGTGGCCACCAGCACGAGGAATACCACGCCGGCGGCACAGAGATGCCCCTGCCCCGAAAGATCGTCCTCGCGGTTGGGATTGACCAGCGCCACGGCCGGCGGCAGCTCCGTGCCGACCTGATGGTGGTCGATCACCACCACATCCGTTCCCGCATCTTTGGCAGCCTTCAGCGATTCATGGCTGGTGGAGCCGCAATCGACCGTCACGATCAGCGTCGCACCATTGGCGGCAAGCTGCTGCATCGCCGCCGGGTTCGGCCCATAGCCCTCGAAAATGCGGTCGGGAATATAGATTTCCGGTGTCAGACCGAAATGCGCGAGAAACCGGTACATCAAAGCGGAGGAAGCAGCGCCGTCGACGTCGTAGTCGCCAAAGATTGCCACCTTCTCCCCTGTCTCGATGGCCCGCACCAACCGCTCGGCGGCCTTTTCGCAATCGGTCAGCACATGCGGATCGGGCATCAGGGAACGAATGGTCGGATCGAGGAACGCCAGGGCGTCATCCACACCCACACCGCGCCCGGCAAGCACCCGTGCGATCAATTCGGGGATGGCGTGAATCTGGGACATGGCCAGCGCGCGGTTCTGCCCGGCCTGATCCAGCCGCGACACCCAGCGCTGTTCTGTCGCCGACCGCTCCACGCTTAGAAACGCGCGGGCCACGGTATCGGCCGGCTCCATCATTGCCATCCTGTCCATTCATCCTGTCATGCGCCCAATCGCGCTTTAAAACGGGCTAAATGGCGATGGCGCGTTTTTCAAGCAAAAACGCGCTTATGAGGATTCACACCGAAAAAATCGAGAAAAACGGGCTGACGATCGAGACAGCGCCAACAAGCAGCAGCAGTGAGAACACGGCAAGCGAACACCAGTTGCGCTCATGCTTCCCCATATCGAATTCCATGCTGCGAATATTGTCATTGGCATTGTGAGGCCGCGCCCGGTGATGGGCGGCCGCAAAGCCTGCGCGCTTATTGTCCTTGAACAGGATGATCGATGTCACGGCCACGCCTCCCTCGCTTGGTGAACAGGATTAACCATAGTGCCGAATCGCCTTGTTTTCCAGCGCTTCCGACGCCGTCCCCCCAAATTTTATGGGCGCGAGACTACCGACACGATGCGGGCAGCCATAGAACGAAAAACCGCGCCTCCATCCGGAAGCGCGGCCCTCGATAACATCAAGATCACGAAGCGTCTCAGGTCCGCTCGATACGGATGACCTGCGGCTCGCTGACGAGATATTTCTCGTTCTTGATCGCCTTCACGGCCTTGCGGATCGCATCTTCCATCGTCGCATGGGTAACGAGAATGATGGTCTGCGGCGCGCCTTCCACATGCACGCGCTGGCGCTGCACGATGGATTCCAGCGAGATGTTGTTATCCGCCATGCGGGTGGCGATGGAGGCAAAGACGCCGGCCTGATCCTTCACCGTCAGGCGAATGAAATAACCGCCCTCATGGCTCTTCATCTTGGCGCGGCGGTATTCCGTCAGCGATTTCGCCGGACGGCCGAGAACCGGCACCTGCTGGGCGCCCGGACGGCTCTTGGCGATATCGGCAATGTCGCCCAGTACGGCGGACGCCGTGGCGTTGCCGCCCGCACCCGGACCAACCATCAGCAATTCGCCGAGAATGTCGGATTCGATCGCCACCGCGTTGGTGACGCCATCCACCTGGGCGATAACGGAATCGAGCGGCACCATGGTCGGATGCACGCGCTGCTCGATGCCGGATTCGGTCACCTGCGCCACGCCGAGAAGCTTGATGCGATAACCGAGTTCGGCGGCCGCCTGAATGTCCTCGCTGGAGATATTGGTGATGCCTTCCAGATAGATGTCATCGGCCGAAATCTTGTTGCCAAAGGCAAGCGTCGTCAGGATTGCCAGCTTGTGGGCCGTATCGTTGCCCTCAATATCGAAGGCCGGATCGGCCTCCGCGTAACCGAGCCGCTGCGCTTCCTTCAGACAGGCCTCGAAGGACAGCCCTTCCTTCTCCATCTTGGTCAGGATGTAGTTGCAGGTGCCGTTCATGATGCCGTAGATGCGCGACACATGGTTACCGGTCAAGGATTCGCGCAGCGCCTTGATGACGGGGATACCGCCGGCCACCGCCGCTTCGAAATTAAGAAGCGCGCCCTTGTCTTCGGCAATGGTCGCCAATTCGACGCCATGTTTGGCCAGCAGCGCCTTGTTGGCTGTCACCACATGGAGACCGCGTGCGAGTGCGGCGCGCACCGCATTTTCCGCCTGACCGGAAGCACCGCCGACCAGTTCGACGAAGACGTCGATCTCGGCTTCGCTCGCCAGCTGCTCGGGCGTGTCGAACCAGGTAATACCCGCAAGATCAATGCCGCGGTCGCGCGAACGGTCGCGCGCGCTCACGGCAATAATCTCAATCGCGCGTCCGCAGGTAATCGCAAGTTCGTTGCTTCTCTGCTGGAGGATGCGCACGAGCGAAGCGCCGACAGTGCCGAGCCCCGCTATGCCGATTCTCAATGAATCTGCCATGGGTATGTTCCTGATTGCTGTTGATGGTGGCGGCCGGGACCCGGCCGCCTTGGGTTGCCCTTATCTGTGGGCGTTGAGCGAAACGACGTTATGCATCGTTTCGTCTGCGCTCGACAGGAAACGCTTCAGATTGCGCGCTGCCTGACGAATTCGATGCTCGTTTTCCACGAGCGCGAGACGGACGTAATCGTCGCCCATCTCGCCAAAGCCGATGCCGGGAGCAACGGCAATATCTGCCTTCTCGACCAGAAGCTTGGAGAATTCCAGGCTGCCGAGATGGCGGAATTTTTCCGGGATCTTCGCCCAGGCGAACATCGTCGCCGCCGGCGGCGGAACTTCGAAGCCCGCCTTGCCGAAGGTGTCGACCATGACGTCACGGCGGCGGCGATAGACATTGCGCACTTCGGCGATGTCGGAGCCGTCACCGTTCAGCGCATGGGTCGCCGCAACCTGGATCGGCGTGAAGGCGCCGTAATCGAGATAGGACTTCACGCGCGTCAGCGCCGCGATCAGCCGCTCGTTGCCGACGGCAAAGCCCATGCGCCAGCCGGGCATGGAGAAGGTCTTCGACATGGAGGTGAACTCTACCGCAACGTCGATTGCGCCGGGAACTTCGAGAACCGAGGGCGGCGGATTGTTTTCGTCGAAATAGATTTCCGAATAGGCAAGGTCGGAAAGCACGATGATCTCGTGCTTCTTCGCAAAGGCGATGACGTCCCTGTAGAAATCCAGCGAGGCGACATGCGCCGTCGGGTTCGACGGGTAGTTGACGATCAGCGCCAGCGGCTTCGGAATGGAATGGCGCACGGCGCGCTCCAGGGGTCCGAAGAAGCTGTCATCCGGCTCGACATTCATCGAACGAATAACCCCGCCCGCCATCAGGAAGCCGAAGGCATGGATCGGATAGGTGGGGTTCGGGCACAGGATCACGTCACCCGGTGCGGTGATGGCCTGCGCCATATTGGCGAAGCCTTCCTTGGAGCCGAGCGTGGCGACGACCTGCGTGTCGGGGTTCAGCTTCACGCCGAAACGGCGGGCATAATAGGCTGCCTGCGCGCGGCGAAGGCCGGGAATGCCCTTGGACGAGGAATAACGATGGGTGCGCGGGTCCTGAACGACCTCGCAAAGCTTGTCGACGATGGCCTTCGGGGTCGGAAGGTCGGGATTGCCCATGCCGAGATCGATGATATCGGCCCCGGCCGCTCGCGCGCTCGCTTTCAAACGGTTGACCTGTTCGAAGACGTATTGCGGCAGACGCCGGACCTTGTGAAACTCTTCCATCTCTTTCCTCATGGGAATGGACCGGTTCTGCCGGCCCATAACGAAGGTTCGTTTTTTGTTGTTAAACGCCGCCGACACGAACCGACCCGGCAGGCGTTATTCATTGTAGCGCAAAGCACGGGAAAACCTACAAGGCTTTTCTCGGCCCACGCCGCATAGCGGTGATCCGCCCGTCCTTCCGGCACGGCCTTCTCAGCTCCTCCGGCAAGGCGGATCGCGCACTATGATCAGGGAACTTGCATAACGCCAGATTCTTGGAAAATGCAAGGCAAGCCATGCTCAAGAACGGCCATTCCTGCCCTTCAGCCGCGCTCACCCTTCACAATTGCCGCGCGGATGACCGAAAGCACGCGCTCCGGCTTGATATCCGTGCAGACGAGCTGGCTCGGATGCCCGTCCCAGTCGCCCGGCGGAAAGGCGCGTCCGTCAGGCTTCTGGATCGTCTGGCCATCGGCAAGCCCGCCGCAAACGACACGCACCGGGCCGCTGCGGGTGGTAAACAGTTCCGGCGCGACGAGATAAACGCAGGCGCAGCTGTCATGCACCACCATGCCGTCACCGGTGCGGGTCTTGTAGAAATCGATATAGAATTGCGACAGGTCCGAAAGCAGCTGCACCGGCTTACCGCCCGCCTCTGCCATCTCCGACATGAAGGCGCTGGTCATCACGGTTTTCGTCGTCACGTCCAGACCGACGACGACCACGCGCCACGGCGCGGTGAAGACAAGATCGGCCGCTTCCGGATCGCCATGAATATTGGCCTCGGCCGCCGGCGAGACATTGCCGTTAATGTCGAAGGCGCCGCCCATGACGATGACTTCCTTCACCAGCGCCGCAAAATCCGGTTCCTCACGCAGTGCCAGCGCCAGATTTGTCATGCGGCCGACGGCGATCAGCGTCACCTCACCTGGATTGGCCTTCACCGTCTCGATGATGAAGCGATGTGCGGGGCGCGGATCGAGCGGCAGATCGATGGTTTCAGGGATATCGATATCGCCGAGGCCGTTTTCGCCGTGGATGAAGGTCGGCCAATGGCCTTCCTTGCGGGCAGGATCAAAGGTCACGCCCGCGCCTCTCGCAACCGGTGCGGTCATCTGCCATTCCCGCTTGAGGAAGAGCGCATTGCGGGTGGTGATATCGATGGGAGCGTTGCCGAAAACCGTGGTGACGCCGATCAGATCGATATCGGGGTGACGGTGCAGGAACAGAAGCGCCATGGCGTCGTCTACACCGGGATCCGTATCGAATATCACTTTATGCATAATGCCCTCATCCGTATGTCTTCAAGCGCCATCCGCTTCTGCCGGCGACGCGCCACGGAAACATAACGATAAGCGGCAACACCGCAATCCCCCCGCAGGCGGCATATCATGCAGAAAAATATTGCGTGGCGGTCTTTTCAGTGAAAGAAGAAGCCCTCTCCCGCCGCTGCCCGGACATCCCCAGTGCAAGACATCGCCCTCAACGTTTTTCTCGTCCTTTTCTGCGTCGCCATTTTTGCCGGCTTTATCGATTCCATTGCCGGTGGCGGCGGCCTCATCACCATTCCGGCGATGCTGATCATGGGCATTGCACCGCTCGATACGCTCGGCACCAACAAGCTGCAATCGCAATTCGGCTCTGCCTCCGCCACCATCGCTTATGCCCGGCGCGGCCATGTCAATCTGAGGGAACAATTGCCCATGGCCGTCATGGCCATGCTTGGCGGCGGGCTCGGCGCGGTCACCGCCGGCTTCGTGCCTTCGAGCGTGCTGCGTACCATCATGCCGTTCCTGCTGATCGCGATTGCAATCTATTTCGCCTTCAAGCCGCAGCTCAGCGATATCGACAGCCACCGCCGCATCACACCCTTCGTGTTCGGCTTCACCGTCGCGCCGCTGGTGGGCTTCTACGACGGTGTTTTCGGCCCCGGTGCGGGATCCTTCTACATGCTCGCCTTCGTGGCGCTTGCCGGTTTCGGCATGTTGAAAGCAACCGCCCACACCAAGCTTCTGAACCTCGGCTCGAACTTCGGCGGTTTCGTTGTGTTTGCGATAGGTGGTGCGGTTTTGTGGAAGCTCGGCCTCGCCATGGGCGTCGGCCAGTTCATCGGCGCACAGATCGGCTCCCGCTTCGCCATGAAGAACGGCGCGAAGATCATCCGCCCGCTGCTGGTGATTTCCTGCCTGGCCATGGCGACGAAGCTCCTTGCGGATGCATCTTCCGCATGGTCCATCGCGACGATATGGGAAACGATATTCCCGACGTAAAAGGATGGTCGTCAGAGACGGACGTGTAACGTCACGCCGTGGCGCGGCGTCTCCGATCCTCGATTTCACGGATGACGACCATCGCGCCAACAAGTTTGTAGGCAGATGAATAACACGGCGACATTTCCAACGATTTCACGATCGTGCGGCCGTTCTGGTCTTCCGCGTAGGTATACTTCGACGTATCGCCCTTGAAACAATTGTCGAGCTTGTCCCTGAGGTCGTTCTGGAAACGGTGGACGCCGACCAGCTCCGCAATATGGCAACCCACAAGCCCTTCCGGCGCATTGCGCTGAAACGCGTCAAGAGAATTGGCGAACGAAACGCGGTAGCCGGGCGTAACGATCACGACGGGATCGTCCAGATCGTTCAGCATGTCTTCATCGAGGATCAGGTGGCGATGATGCCACTCCAGCGTGTCCTCGTCCTCGTCACCAACGACTTTGGCCTTCGAAGGCATCCCGACATAACGATCAACGAGTGTCCGCAGAAGCTCGGAGTTGCGCTGCACGCAGCCCAGATCCTCCGCCTCGTGGTTGAGGAGGTCGATGGCGAAACGGAACTGCTCGCGAATATCTTCGGAATTTTCTGTCTTGCGTCCGACGACCCGCTCGAGAAGCTGCTCCAGTTCACGCTCCAGCACTGCGATCTTGTCGGCTTCGTTCTTACCAACGGCAGATTGCAGTTCCGTATAACGCAGCCAGAACAACTCAATCAAATCTTTCAACCCAACTCTCCCTGAACGGGCATAACCCAGTTCCCAATGCGAACGGATTAACCCTTTGCCCCCTGATTATAGCGTCTTTGCGCTTAAAAATGACGTAACGAAACGCAGGAACGCTGCGAGGATTGTTGTCCAAAATATCACAGCAGCCGCCAATTTTTCAATTTCGATAATCCATGAACGAAAAATGAGGTTCCATTAATATGGAAAAAACATCGGAACACATCATTCTACGGCCGAATTTCGTAAAAATCGCCGAGGATCGGGCCGCACGGCATCACCTTAAATCTGGTGCTTCACGTCCCATCGGTCGTGATACCACAGCCATTGTCCGGGGTATTCGCGCACCCAGCTTTCCACCTTGTCGTTCAGAAGCTGCGCCGTCGCCTGAATGTCGACATTACCCTTCTCATCGCGCGGAATTTCAACCTTGGGCTCTATTTCCAGCCTGTAGCGATTGTCGGGAAGACGCACGCAACGGGCCGGATAGACATCGCAGTTGAACTGTCGCACCAGCTTGGCAAGCAGCGGATTGGTGCGGACTTCAAGGCCGAAGAACTTTGTCGTCAGCCCCTTGCCGAACTTCTGGTCGACGAGCACGCCCACGCCGCCGCCCTTTTCCAGCTGCCGGGCAAGCGCGAAAGAGGAACCGGCGTGCGACGGTACAAGATTGCCCATGCGCTCCTTGCGGAAATTGAACACCTTGTCGGCCACGAAAGGATTGTTCGGCGGACGGAACAGCACCGTTACATCGAGACCGAACGCGGAGCCGGCCACCGGCAGCAATTCGAAATTGCCGCTATGGGCGGTAAAGACGATGAAGGGTCGCGGATTGTCGCGCAGCTCTAGGAAGGTCGGAATGCCCTCGACCTCGATGCGGCCCGTTTCGTTCTTTTCCGGATCGAAATCGAACAGCCGGTCGAGAAACACATATTCCGCCGCGAGCCGGCCCATATTGGCCCAGCTGTCCATGGCGATCTCAAGCCGCTCCTCTTCGGATTTCTCCGGAAAAGCGCGCGCCAGATTATGGAGCATCAGCTTGTGGCGTCCGGTTTTCGGCCCCACCCAGCGCGCCAGCCGGTCGGCGGCGCGAATACCCGCATCAGCGGGAAAAAGCTTCAGCAGGTTGAGAAGGCCGAAGGCGAATGTCGCAATCAGCCACTGCCGGAAGTGGTCCAGTTTCAGGACAATCCGTGTCAGGAACAGCTTCAAGATGCTCAGTCCATTCGCAGAACGATCTTGCCGAACACCTGGCGTGTCTCCATGCGCTCCAGCGCCCGGTCGATATCGTCGAAGGTCACTTCGGTGTCGATGACGGGATGAACGATGCCGCGCGCCATTTTCTGCATGGCGTTGGCCATGTTTTCCATGCGGCAGCCGAACGAGCCGAGCAGCTTCAGCTGCTGCTGGAACAGCATCATCAGGTTGATATCGGTGGAGACGCCCGACGTCGAACCGCAGGTGACGAGACGGCCGCCGCGCTTCAGCGAGAACATCGAACCCGCCCAGGTGTCCTTGCCGACATGTTCGAACACGACGTCGACGCCCTTCTTTTTCGTCAGCTTGCGCACGACGCCTTCGAAACGGTCAGTCCGGTAGTTGATGACGTGATCGGCGCCCAGCGCCTTCGCCCGTTCGATCTTGTCATCAGAACCGACAGTGGTGATGACGGTGCAGCCCATCTTCTTGGCAAGCTGGATCGCCGCCGTGCCGATGCCGGAACCGCCGGCATGGATGAGAATGGTTTCGCCGGACTCCAGCTTGGCATTGTCGAACAGCATGTGCTCGACGGTGCCGAAGGTCACCGGTGCGAGAGCCGCAGCAACGGCATCGACGCCATGCGGCGCAGGCACGAGCTGGCGGGCGGGAATATTGATCTTTTCCTGCGCGAAACCGTCAAGGTGGAAACCGTGCACGCCCTGAACATGTTCGCACAGATTGTCACGGCCTTCGCGACAGGGCTTGCACAGCCCGCAGGTGCGCGCGCCGTAGATCGAAACGAGCTGACCGGGCAGCACATTCGAAACGCCCGGACCGATGGCTTCGACCACACCCGAAGCCTCGGCACCGATGGTGAGCGGCATCTTGCGCTTGGCGAAAGCCATGCCGCGCCAGCCCCATACGTCGATGTGGTTGAGCGCAACCGCCTTGACGCGCAGCGTCACCTCACCCGGCGCCGGCGCATCCGGTTCGGGCAGGTCCACTTTTTCGAGCTTCCGGTCGTCCACGAGTTGAAGAGCGCGCATATATCAGTCCTTCGCCCGAAGGCGTTAATCTCTAGTGCGATTCCAGCAAAACTCTGTAACCGTTTTGCGGCCGGAATGCGTAATCAAAGAAGCGAGAGCGTTTCCACAATTCATTTGGAAACGCCCCTGTTGTGGCGAAACCGGTTAAGCCGGTTCCCGCGTCATGACAAGGCTTGCATTCTGCCCGCCGAACCCGAAGGAGTTGGACAGAACCGCACTCACCTGAGCATCCCGCTTCACATTCGGCACCACGTCGAGCGTGATGGTCGGATCGGGATTGTTGTAGTTGATCGTCGGCGGCAGCGTGCCGGTCAACATGGTCTGCAGCGAGAACACCGCTTCCACGGCGCCGGCGGCGGTGAGCGTATGGCCGATCATCGACTTGTTGGACGACAGCGGAATATTCTTCAGACCCTCGCCGAAGACGGCGAGCATGGAGCCATATTCCATCTTGTCGTTCTCAGGCGTCGAAGTGCCGTGGGCGTTGATGTAACCGATATCGCTTTCTGCCACGCCCGCATCGGCCAGTGCCGCGCGGATCGTTGCAATCGCCGGGCCGCCATCGGGCGAAGACCGCGTGCGGTGGAAGCTGTCGGCCTTCTCGCCCGCACCCTTGATGATGCCGAGTACCTTCGCGCCGCGCGCAACGGCGGCTTCCAGCGATTCCAGCACCAGCGTCGCAGCACCCTCGGCGATCACGAAACCGTCGCGGTCCTTGCTGAACGGCTTGGAGGCCTTTTCCGGCGGATCGTTCTGGGTGGAAAGCGCGGAGAGAAGCGAGAAGCGAATGAGCGCCTCGGCGCTGACCGAACCGTCGGTGGCCACCGTCAGCGCCCGCTCGGTGCGGCCCTGGCGGATTGCCTCGACGCCGAGCTGGATCGCGGTCGCGCCCGATGCACAGGCCGTAGACAACGTTACCGGCAGGCCGCGTGTGCCGAAACGGTCGGAAAGACGCTCGGAAATTGCGCCGAACAGGGCGGCTTCCTGGAATGCCGGGTCGGGACGCTGGCGGAAGGCCGTCAGGAACCGTTCATAGGCGTCACCCGGCTGGGCGGCCGGCGGAGACCGGTCGGCAAGCTCGAAACGGGCGCTCCATTCCGGCTCGATAGGCGGCGCCGCGAGAAACAGCGGGCCATCGAAATCGCCGGAGATACCGGCCTGCGCCAGTGCCTCGATGGTGGTTTCGCGCGCGAAGGCATAGGAACGCTCGACGGAATTCGGAACCGGGATATCGATGAAATCCACCGTACCGCTGATGCGGGTCGAAAGCCCCTCGGTCGGGAAACGGGTGATCTTGTGGATGCCCGATTTGCCCGATGTCAGCGCCGCCCAGTTATCGGCGAGCCCCTGCCCGAGCGAGGTGATGATGCCCATGCCGGTGACGGCGACGATGGGACGACCGAGATGATCCCTGAAATTGGAAGTCATGGTCTTTCTCCTCAAACGTCGCGGGACAGAACGGCGACACCTTCGCCGCGCACATGGCCGACGGTGGTGACGACGGCTTCGCTGGCCGCCTCGCCCATGGGCTTTTCCTCAGCCGCATCGAAGGTAGGCACCTTCGCGCCACTTTCAAGCGTCAGCGCGGCAAGCGCCAGCCCGAGCGGAAACTGCGCCTCCAGCCCATGACCGGTGACACCGCCAAAACCGCGAATGACGGCATTCGGCAGGGCCTTTTCGAGAATGTCCTTCTCGCGGGCCGTCACGCCGTCATAACCGCTCGCGCCGGAAAACACGACGGTCGCCGCACTGTCCTTGGCGGGAGCAAGCAGCCGCTCCATGCGCTTTTCCATCTTGCCTTCGTCACGGCTGCCGCGGTCGCCCTCGATGGCGTCGATGCGGGCGTAAATGCGCGCGCCGCGCTCGCTGGCGTGCTTGCGCGATTCCAGCACCAGGAACGCACCGAGCGAACCGGAAACCATGCCGCCGCCTTCCTGACCTTGACGCGACCACAGCGGCTGCCAGCCGCCCTGTGCATGTGCGCCGATGGCCTCAAACAGCAGGATCATGTCGGGACGTTCCGCCGAGAAGGCGCCGCCCACCAGCGCGTGGCTCGATTCGCCGGAGCGGATGCGGTGGAACGCGGTTTCGACGGCGGAAATGCCGGCCGCTTCCTCGCCCATAAAGGTGCGGGAAGATCCGGTAACCTTGTGCACGATAGAAATATTGCCGGCCATCAGGTTGGAAAGCTGGGCGAGAAACAGCGTCGGGCGCAGCTCCGTCGTCAGCTTCTCATTGAGCAGCTTTTCGCGGTCATTGCGCTTCAGCGCCTCGTCGACGATCAGCGTGTCGACATTGATGTCGCGCTCACCGCCGCCGGCGGCAACGATCATGTCCATGGTGGCGCAGGCTTCTGCATCTTCCTTCAGCCCGGCATCGTCGAGTGCGAGACCGGCGGCGAAAACGCCGAGACGCTGCCAGTTTTCCATCTGGCGCTGGTCGCCGCGCTTGGCGATCTGCGCGGACCAGTCGATCTCCGGCATGGGATGGACCGGATAAGGCTTGAACTTTTCGGTCTCGACCACCGGCTCCGGCACGGCGGTTCCCGAAAGAAGCGCCACATGCGCCTGGCTGCCGACGCCGTGACAGGTCACGATGCCGACCCCTGTTATCACCACATCATTGTCAGATTTCATCGTCTGTCATCCTTTGCAGCCGGCCCCGTCGAAACGGTCACGGCTATCCAACAGCGGTCGCGAACAACCACTTCATGCGTTGCGGAATAAAGCGCGCGATGCGGATTGGCAATGGTGAAGGCCTGATCCGCCGTCGCGAGCCCGCGATTTTCGTGCTCAAAAACCGGGCCGGCAGGAAAAACGCTCTCCTTCGAAACGGACGGAAACGCTTATTTCTGCGCATCCGCGGCAATCGCCGCCATCAGGCCGACTTCCTCGGCCCGCTTCTTGACGATAGGCCCAAGCGGGATTTCGCTGAAGGGCATGGTCCTGAGTTTAAGCTGCGCGTCGCAGACCTTCTTGCCATCCGAGGTGATCTTCGCCTTGGTAACTGCAAAGCCGGAACCGTCATGCTCCAGCACCGCCTCGATGTCGAGAACAGCGCCCGGCTCCACGAAGGTCCGCATCTTGGCGCCGTCGACCGACATCAGGAACGGCATGGAGGCGAAATCGGAAAACGCCAGAACCATCATGCCGGACGCCTGCGCCATTGTCTCGATCAGAAGCACGCCCGGAACCAGCGGCATGCCGGGAAAGTGGCCTTCGAAAACCGGGCTTTTGTCGGGAACGACAGACTGCGCCTTCAACGTGCGCGTCGTCATGTCCACGGCCTCGACCTTGTCGATCATCTGAAAATATTCAAGCAGCATCCGTCCGGCCCGTCTCTGGTCGGTTAGTCATGGTTTGCCCGCAGGCGGCATCAAAAGAAAATGCCCGCCTGAAGCGGGCACTGTCAGATCAGCCCTTGGCTGCGCGCAATTCGTCGATCTTGGCGCAAAGGTTCTTCAGCACGAAATATTCTTCGGTGGAAACCTTGCCTTCGTTGACTTCCTGCGTCCACTGCTCGAGCGGAATCTTGATGCCGAATTCCTTGTCGATCGCGAAAACGATATCAAGAAAGTCGAGGCTGTCGATGCCCAGATCGTCGATCGTGTGGCTCTCCGGCGTAATGGTTTCGCGGTCGATTTCGCTGGTTTCGGCGATAATGTCGGCAACCTTGTCGAATGTAGCTGTCACGCCCATAATCCTTATTGTCGTTCGTATGAATTATCCTGTCTGACGCACCACATAGGCAAGTCGCACAAAAAAGCCAATGGTTTCGTGACGTAACTTTGAAATTTGCCCCAAAACTGTTGCCTAAACAGCAACCGAATGGCGGCCGCGTCCATTGCCGAGATAGGCGTCGAAGATTGCCGCGATATTACGCACGAAGGGCTTTCCAGCCTCCGTCACCGCAAAAATATCGGCGTCCATCCGCACCACGCCATCCTTGTCGCTTGCGGCAAAATGCTGCGCCTGGGCTGTCACGGAATGGCTCACATTGCCGAAACGGTGCTGCAACTGCGAAAGATCGATAGCGAAATCGCACATCAGCCTTTCGATGACATGCGAGCGCAGATGGTCGTCCTCAGACAACTCTATGCCCTTGACGGCGGCAAGACCGCCCTCGCCCACCATCCGCTGATATTCCCCCGTCGCCACCATGTTCTGCACATAACCCTGCGGCAGCCTGCCGATGGACGATGCACCAAGTCCGATCAGCGCATCGGCCGTATCGGTCGTATAGCCCTGAAAATTCCGCCGCAGGGCGCCCGCTTCGGCGGCCTGGCATAATGTATCGGTCGGCTTGGCGAAATGATCGATGCCGATGGCCTCGTAACCCGCCTGTTTCAGCATCTCCGCCGCCATCGTCATCTGGCGGTAGCGTTCGGCAATATCCGGCAGGGCATGCTCCGGGATCAGCGACTGGTGTTTTTTCATCCACGGAACATGCGCATAACCGAAAAGCGCGATGCGATCGGGGTCGAGCGACACGATCTGGTTCACCGTCTTTTCCAATGTCCCGCAGGTCTGGAACGGCAGCCCATAAAGAATGTCGCAATTGACCGAATGAACGCCCCTCGCCCGCACCGCATCCACCACGGATTTCGTCTGTTCGAAGGACTGAATGCGGTTGATGGTTTTTTGCACTTTGTCATCGAAGTCCTGAACCCCGAGGCTCGCCCGCGACATGCCGATGGCGGCAAGCGCATCGTAGCGGCTGTCATCCAGATCGTTGGGGTCCATCTCGACGCTGATCTCGGGTGCAAGGCCGAAGGTGAAATGACGCCGCAGACAGTCCATCAGGCTCTGCATGTCCTCCGGCTTCAACATGGTGGGCGAGCCGCCGCCGAAATGCACGGCACCCACCACCGCATCCGGCGAAACAAGCGCGCCGACGGCCTCGATCTCCTGCTTAAGTGCTTCAAGATAAACGGCAATCGGCTCATATTTCAGCGTGTGCTTGGTGTGACAGGCGCAGAACCAGCACAGCCGGTCGCAATAGGGAATATGCAGATAAAGCGACAGGCGATTCCTGTGACCGAGCGCGCCGAGCCAGCGGCGATAGGTGCCATTATCGATTCCCTCGTGGAAATGCGGCGCGGTCGGATAGCTTGTGTAGCGCGGCACTGCACCCGAATATTTGTAAAGAAGTTCGGTATTCATCGCCCGATTTGCCTTTTATCAAGAAAATGTCGATTTCCTCTCTTTCAGTAACGGCTGCGACAGTTTGCAACTTTGACTTCAATCAAATTGCACCGTAAGTTCTTGCTAAAGTAGACGCAGGGGCGACGGCTACGTGGCGAAAGCCTTGCATCAGACCGGATTTGACACCCACGGTCGCAATCGTCCCGAAAAAGCCAGCATTGGAAAAGGCTTATGGACACGCTGCAGAAGACCATCCACAATTCGGAAGAACCCGTTGTTTGCCGCTCCTGCGAGGCGCGTCACGGCGGTCTTTGCAGCACGCTGACGCCGCAGCAGCTCTGTGACCTCAATCGCCATTCCAACCGCAAGAAACTGGAGGCGGGCAACGAGCTTCTTGGCCAGGGCGAACTCGTGACCTCTTATGGCAATATCCTGAACGGTGTGGTGAAGCTGTCGAAAATGATGTCGGATGGCCGCCAGCAGATCGTCGGTCTGCAATTCGCACCGGACTTTCTCGGCCGACCCTTCATGGCGGAAAGCAAGATGACGGCGGAAGCCGCAACCGATGTGGAGATTTGTCTCTTCCCGCGCCGCGTCGTCGACCGGATGGTTGCCGAAGTGCCCGATATGGAACGCAAGCTCCACAGCCAGTCCCTGAAGGAACTGGACGAGGCTCGCGACTGGATGCTGACGCTGGGGCGCAAATCGGCGCAGGAAAAGGTTGCCAGCTTCCTTTATATGATCGCCACCCATATCGACCCGGAAAACGACGACAAATCCTGCTTCGACCTGCCGCTCTCACGCGCCGATATCGCCGATTTCCTCGGGCTCACCATCGAAACGGTTAGCCGGCAAATGACCAAGCTGCGCAAGGAAGGCATTATCCGCATCGAGAACAATCGCCACATCACCGTGCCCGATCTCGACGTGCTGAGTGACGCCGCCGGCAACGACTGACGGACGTTGCCTCTCACTGCCCCTGAAGTGCAGATGTCCCGAAATTGATGTGCGGCGCCCGCGCCTGAGCGGGTGCGAGCGCAAAACCGGCAAGAACCAGCAAAGCGGCGATGCATTTCATGATATTTCACCCCGTACCCCGCTTTTTCAGCGGCCTGTTTGTTATGGCTGCATCATAAGCGGCAAACCTAATCCATCCGCTTAACATCTTGGGTAAGCAGATGGTTCAGAGGCAGGGTAAAGAAGGGGTTATGATTGCCGGGCCGACAGGGCCTCAACCGTGATTGTCGCTGTAGCAAGTTCGGCATCCCCGCTTGTTTCTTCTCCCCGCCGGGGAGAAGGTGGCCCGAAGGGTCGGATGAGGGGGCAAGCGCAGAGATATGCGGAGAGCTTGCCCCCTCATCCCGCTGCCGCGGACTTCTCCCCGGCGGGGAGAAGAAACAGAGGCACCCGCTCGCTCCATATGGAATGGCGCGTTTGGGGGCATGTTTTGTCAATCAAAGATAATCTGGTCCGTCGCTGAGACCGCGCAAACTGCGCGGCGTGATCTCACTGCGAGGCGGCAGGCGTCGCAACCGGCTTCTGGTTTTCGGCAAGCGCCCGCAGCTCCGCCACGCGGCGCTTGTATTCGGCTTCCGAAATCTGGCCGTTGCGCCGTGCCGCACCGAGGCGCGAGAGGCTCGATTCCATGGTGGAGGCCTCATCTTCGCCCATCTGGGTGCCAGCGGCCGTCAGCGGCTGCGAGAAGGTCGGATAGGTGCCGGTGTCGCGCTTCTGGCTCACCGCAGTGTCGCTGACCGGGCGCGGGCCGACGATTTCGGCCGTCGGGCGGCGCATATGGGCGGGCGCGACGATCGGCTCCGGAGCCTTGCAGGCGGCAAGCGTGGCGGCGAGCATTGCGCCGGAGAGCGAAAGCACAGCGATTCTTGCCGCATTTTCCGCATATGTTCCCCATGTGCCCATGTGCTTGCCCATCGTCATGTTCCGCCTGTAAGGATATCTGCAGATATCGAATTCGACCACGGTTCGGCCGTTTGCGGCCTCCCCTTGCTGGTGGAACTTGTATTCGTTTTCATGCAGAATGTGCAAACACAAATTTGGTGGAGGATGGTGCATGGCAGGTGTTGACGGCGGGGACACGAAAAAGGGCGGCAAAACGCCCGGCTTCGACGCCAGCTCCGCCGAGGCCTACCTGATCCGCGACCCGGAAACCTTCGCGATCAACATTGCCCGTGCGCTCGAAAATCTCGGCAAGGCCGCATCCGAATGGCTCGCCCCGCGCGAACGCGGTGAGGTTCCCCACACCAGCGCCGATCCGGTAACCGATCTCGTCAGGACGCTCTCCGATGTCGCCGAATACTGGATGGCCGAACCGAAGCGCTCGCTCGAGGCGCAGACCCATCTGCTTTCCAGCTATTACGATCTCTGGGCAAAATCGGTGGCGCAGTTTTCCGGCGATGCCGATTCGGCCCCGCAAAAACCCGCCGAAAGCGGCCCTGCGGAACGCAGGAGCAGGCGTTTTGCAGATGCCGACTGGCAGGCCAATCCGTTCTTCGATTTTCTCCTGAAAGCCTACCAGACCACCGTTGGTTTCGCCGACCGGATGGTGACGGAGGCCGATGGGCTGGACGAACATACCCGCACCAAGGCGCTGTTTTATATGCGCCAGGTGACGGAGGCCCTTTCGCCGGCCAATTTCGTCTTCACCAATCCGCAGGTCTTCCGCGAAACGGTCGCCTCCAGCGGCGCCAATCTCGTCAAGGGCATGGCGCAGCTGGCGGAGGATGTCGCGGCCGGAAACGGCCACCTGAAACTGCGCCAGACCGATTACAGCAAATTCGTCATCGGCCAGAATATCGCCGTCACGCCGGGCAAGGTGGTGGCGAAAAGCCCGCTCTGCGAAATCATCCATTATGCGCCGACGACGCAGAAGGCCTTCAAACGGCCTTTGCTGATCGTGCCGCCATGGATCAACAAATTCTACATCCTCGATCTCAACCCGCAGAAATCCTTCGTCGGCTGGTGCCTCGAGCAGGGCCACAGCGTCTTCATGGTCTCCTGGATTAACCCGGATGCCCGCCTCGCCGACAAGGGCTGGGTTGATTACGTTCGCGAAGGCATCGATTTTGCGCTGGATACCATCGAGGAGCGGACCGGCGAAAAAGAAATCAACGCCATCGGTTATTGCGTCGGCGGCACGCTTTTATCCTCGGCGCTGGCGCTGCATGCGCAGCAAGGGGATGAGCGCATCCGCAGCGCCACGCTGCTGGCCGCCCAGACCGATTTCGTCCATGCCGGCGATCTCAAGGTCTTCATCGATGAAGGCCAGCTGGCGGCGCTGGACAAGCACATGCAGGCGGTCGGTTATCTCGACGGCTCGATCATGGCCACCGTCTTCAACATGCTGCGCGCCTCCGATCTCATCTGGCCCTATGTGGTCGATAATTACCTGCGCGGCGCCGAGCCCCTGCCCTTCGACCTGCTCTACTGGAACTCCGATTCGACCCGGGTGACGGCCGCCAGCCACTCTTTTTATCTGCGCAATTGTTACCTCGAGAACAATCTCGCCCGCGGGCTGATGCGGGTCGCCGGCAAGCGGATCAATCTCGGCGATATCAAAATCCCGGTCTATGACCTCGCCACCCGAGACGACCATATCGCCCCGGCGAAATCGGTCTTCACGGGTGCCGCCCTGTTTGGCGGGCCGGTGGAATTCGTGCTTGGCGCTTCCGGCCACATAGCCGGCGTCATCAATCCGCCGCAGCTTGAAAAATACCAATATTGGACAGGCCTGTCACCGGCCGGAGACTTTGACGGCTGGCAGGCCGCCGCCACCCCGCATAAGGGCTCCTGGTGGGTGCACTGGCAGAACTGGATCGAAAGCCAGAGCGCTGAAAAGGTGAAGGCGCGAAAACCGGAAGACGGCAAGCGCCCCGTACTCGGCGATGCGCCGGGAACCTATGTCCTTTCCTGACTGCGCCCGTCATTTCTCATCTTTCAGGCCACATGTTCTTCACGCCCCCGCTTACTCCCGCCACGCTGATCGCCCGCTACAAGCGTTTCCTGTTCGACGCCATTCTGGAAGACGGCACCGCGATCACCGGCTCCTGCCCCAATACCGGCTCCATGCGCGGGCTCACGGCTCCGGGCTCCCGCATATGGCTGTCGGAACATGACAGCCCGACCCGCAAGTACCGGCACATGCTGGAAATGGTCGAGGCCGATGGCACCACGGTCGGCATCAATACCGGCATGCCGAACCGGCTGGCGGAAGAAGCGATCCTGAACGGCCTCATCCCTGAACTCGGCGGCTATTCGACGATCCGGCGCGAACAGAAATACGGCCGCAATTCCCGCATCGATTTCCTGCTGTCCGAGCCCGGCCGGCCAGATGCCTATGTGGAAGTCAAGAACGTGCATTTCATGCGCGAGCAAGGCCTCGCCGAATTTCCCGATACCGCCACCAAACGCGGCGCGAAACATCTGGAGGAACTGGGTGACGCTGCGGAAGCCGGTTACCGTTCGGTGATGCTCTATCTCATCCAGCGCGACGATTGCGACCGGATGCGCATCTGCGACGATCTCGATCCCGTCTATGCGCTGGCGTTTCAGCGGGCGATGGCGCGCGGCGTGGAGGCCTATGCGGTGAAATGCACGGTCTCCCCGACACAAATTTCGGTCAGCGGAACGGTTAAGATGGACGAATGGCGTCCGGCTGTTTTATGAACAGGGACGTAAAGAGACAGAAAGCACCAAGATGGTCACCTATATCGACGCAGCCTCCGCCCCCCTCAAGAATACCGGCGTCATCCGCCTCTATACCGCTGAGGACTTCGACGGGATGCGCAAGGCGTGCCAGCTGACGGCGCGTTGCCTCGATGAACTCGCCGCAATCGTCAAGCCGGGCGTGACGACTGACGCCATCGACCGTTTCGTCTTCGAATTCGGCGCCGACCACGGCGCGCTGCCGGCAACGCTGAATTATCGCGGCTATACCAAATCCGTCTGCACCTCGATCAACCACGTCGTCTGCCACGGCATTCCGGATGAAAAGCCGCTGCGCGAAGGCGATATCGTCAATATCGACGTGACCTATGTGCTTGACGGATGGCATGGCGATTCGAGCCGCATGTATCCGGTCGGCCAGATCAAGCGCGCCGCCGAGCGGCTGATAGAAGTGACCTATGAATGCCTGCTGCGCGGCATCGCGGCGGTGAAGCCCGGCGTGCGCACCGGCGCAATCGGCGCGGCGATCCAGGCCTATGCGGAAGCGGAGCGCTGCTCCGTGGTGCGCGATTTCTGCGGCCATGGCGTCGGACGCCTGTTCCACGACACGCCGAACATCCTGCATTACGGCCGCCCGGACGAAGGCCCGGAAATCCGCGAAGGCATGATCTTCACCATCGAGCCGATGATCAATCTCGGCAAACCGCATGTGAAGGTGCTTTCCGACGGCTGGACGGCGGTAACGCGCGACCGGTCGCTCTCCGCCCAATATGAACATGCCGTCGGCGTCACGGCCACGGGCTGCGAAATCTTCACACTGTCGCCCGGCGGCTTCGACCGTCCGGGCCTGCCGCCGCTTCCCCCCGCATAAGGCCAGACCCGCCTATGGCAAAACGCCCCGCCCCGCCTTCCGCCGATCTTTCCAAAACTCCCGGCTTTCAGGCGGGCGAAGGCGATCTGTTCAACGGAGCGGATGAGCGCGGCTTTTTCGCCGAATCGCGAAGTGGCGCGAAAAGGCCGGCAGCCATGGTCGAACAGGAAACGGATGCCGCCCATTATCACGGACATCGCGACCGGCTGCGGGCGCGTTATCGCGATGGCGGCGACGCGGCGCTCGCCGATTACGAATTGCTGGAGCTTCTTCTCTTCCGGCTGATCCCGAGGCGCGATACCAAACCCATCGCCAAGGCCCTGATCGCCCGTTTCGGAACGCTTGGCGGCGTGCTCGGCGCGCCCTTGCCGTTGTTGCAGGAGGTGAAGGGTGTGGGCGAAACCGTGGCGCTCGATCTGAAGCTCGTCGCCTCCGTTTCCCAGCGCATGCTGAAAAGCGAAATCCGCAACAAGCAGGTGCTCGGCTCCTGGTCCTCTGTCATCGATTATTGCCACGCCGCCATGGCCCATGAAACGCGCGAACAGTTCCGCGTCCTGTTCCTCGACAAGCGCAACGTCCTGATCGCCGATGAGGTGCAGGGCCAGGGAACCGTGGATCACACGCCGGTCTACCCGCGCGAAGTGGTGCGCCGCGCCCTTGAACTTTCATCTACCGCCTTGATTTTAATACATAATCATCCAAGTGGAGACCCCACCCCTTCGCGCGCGGATATCGAGATGACCAAGACCATCATCGATACGGCAAAGCCGCTCGGCATCACCGTCCACGACCACATCATCATCGGCAAGGACGGCCACGCCAGTTTCAAAGGCCTTCGGTTGATTTGAAGTAGACGCGAAAGTTTAAGAAGAGCTGCAACCCATAGGAGCGGCATCAACACAAAATTAACACCTATAAATTAGCATTTCCGAAAATAATAAATCAAGGCATCGAACCTTGATGCCTGAAGGAACGGGGGTGCTTTATGTTTAATGGAGTGCGTTTCTTTCGCGATAGATCTGGCTCGTCTGCTGTCGAGTTCGCCATCGTCGCACCGATATTCTTTCTCGTCCTGCTCACCATGATCGCCTATGGCATTTATCTGATGGCGGCCTATTCGGTGCAGCAGATCGCCGCCGACGCGGCGCGCACAGCGGTTGCCGGCCTCAATACGACCGAGCGCCAGCAGCTTGCCCGGGATTTCGTCACCAAAAGCGACCTCAGCTACGCCTTCATGGACAAGAGCCGCTTCACCGTCAATGTCGCGACGGATCCCGCCAATGCCAACCAGTTCACGGTGAAGGTCGAATATGACGCCCGCGATCTGCCGATCTGGAGCCTCTACAGCTACACCCTGCCCGAGCCGGTCATCCGGCGTTTTTCCACCATCCGGATCGGAGGAGCATGACATGCGAGATTTTCATTCCCTGCTTCCCCGCTTCCTCAAGGACAAAACGGGCAACATCGCCATTTCGGCGGGGCTCACCGCACCGCTCTTCATCGGCATATTGGCGCTCGGCGTCGACTACGGTTATCTGACATTGCAAAAACGGCAATTGCAGCAGACCGCCGATCTCGCAGCCATATCGGCAGCAGCCAACGCCACGGACGCCGAAAAGGCGGTTCAGCAATATTTCGCCCTCAATGGCATGGATCTCGGTGTCAGGACGGCGCAGGGACTTTTGACCGAAAAGGGCCTGCAACCCTTCGACCCGCTGAATGAATTCGCCAACAGCAAGGGTTATGCCGAGGTCATCAAAGGTCATTACGAGCCGGATGCGACTGTCCCGGTCGGCCAGCGTTTCGTCGATAACGCCCTGCCCACCAATGCGATAAAGGTGAACATCGTCGAACAGGGCCAGATATTCTTCGCTTCCGCCTTCACCAAGCCGCCAAAGGTCTCGGCGGTCGGAACGGCCTCGTCCCAAAGGATCGCGGCATTTTCGGTGGGATCGCGCCTCGCCAGCCTCGATGAGGGAATTCTCAACAGCCTGCTCGGCGGTCTGCTCGGCACCACGGTTTCATTGAAACTCATGGATTATCAGGCGCTTCTCGCCGCCGATGTCAATGCGCTCAAAATCGTCGAGGCGCTGGCCATCGATCTCAACCTCACCGCCAGCACCTATAAGGATGTTCTGAAGACGGAAATCAGCTACGGCAAATTCCTCGACGTGCTGACGAAAACCGCAGGCTTGCAGCCGGCGGTCGTCAACATTTTGAATACGCTGCAAAAAACCGTCAACAAGAGCAACGTCAAGATCAAGCTCGAGGAGATCCTCAATCTCGGCCCGTTCTCGGACAAGCTGATCGGTACGGGCGAAAACCTCAAGGTCACCGCCGGCGTCTTCGATCTCATCAATGCCGCCGCCGTGGCGGGCAATGGCGGCAACCAGCTGGGGCTTAATATCAACGCCAATCTTCTCGGCCTCGCCTCGGTCAAGGCAACGCTCGCCATCGGTGAACCGCCGGTCGAAACGCCGTCGCTCGCGGTTGGCGGTCAGGGCACCGTGGTGCGTACCGCACAGACCCGTCTTGCGGTCAGTGTCGTGGTGGACGGGCTTCAGGCCATTGCCGGCCTCAAGGTCAATCTCCCGCTTTATGTGGAAGTCGCCCATGCCGAAGCGCGGCTTGCCGATATTCGCTGCACGGGTGGCGGACAGGGCACCGTCGATGTCGAGGTCGTTCCCGGCATTGCCGAAATCGCCCTTGGCAATGTCGATACCACTGCCTTTGCCAATTTCGGCAGGGACCCGCGCGTCACCAAGGCCGCAATCGTGGATTCAGCACTGCTCGCCATCAATGGCAGCGCCCTCATCAACGCCACCAATATGACCAAGAGCAAGCTGACCTTCACGCAGTCCGATATTACCCAGGCCAAGATCAAGAGTGTCTCCACCAAGGACACAGTCACCACTCTTGTCAGTTCACTGCTGAAAAACCTCAACCTGGATATCAGGCTTCTCTTCCTCAACCTGGATTTGGGAGGTCTGGCGGGCATTCAGTCGGCGCTTGCCAACACGCTTGCGGCAGTCACCGCTCCGGTCGATCAGCTGCTCTACAACGTGCTTCTGGTTCTCGGCGTTAAGATCGGCGAAGCCGATGTGCGGGTCACGGATGTCCGCTGCCAGCAGCCGGCGCTGGTGCAATAGAGCATGTCTCCCAAAAGTGTGCAGCGGTTTCGGGACAAAGACATGCGTAAAAACAAAAATATGAAGCGCGTCGCATGAATCAGATTAAACGCAAGGCGCTTAGGTCAGCGCCGCGCACGAAAAAGCCGCCGGAGGGTCTCCCGGCGGCTTTTTTGTTTATGGTGTCAGATCAGGCGTTGGCGATTGCCAGACGCTTCTCATCGCGGCCGCTCTTCATGCGCTCGGACAGCAGGAAGGCCAGTTCCAGCGCCTGATCGGCATTGAGGCGCGGATCGCAATGGGTGTGGTAACGGTCGGACAGCGAATCCGCCGTCACGGCGCGCGCACCGCCCGTGCATTCCGTCACGTCCTTGCCGGTCATCTCGATATGGATGCCGCCCGGATGCGTGCCTTCGGCGCGGTGGATCTGGAAGAAGCTTTCCACTTCCGACAGGATGCGCTCGAAAGGACGCGTCTTGTAGTGGTTGAGCGTGATCGTGTTGCCATGCATCGGATCGCAGGACCAGACGACCTTGCGGCCTTCCTTCTGAACGGCGCGGATGAGCTTCGGCAGGCTGTCCGCCACCTTGTCGTGGCCGAAACGGCAAATCAGCGTCAGGCGGCCGGCCTCGTTTGCCGGGTTCAGCGCATCGATCAGCTCGATCAGATTGTCAGGCGTCAGCGACGGACCGCATTTCAGGCCGATCGGGTTCTTGATGCCACGGAAATATTCCACATGCGCATGGTCGAGCTGGCGCGTGCGGTCGCCGATCCACAGCATGTGGCCGGATGTGGCATACCAGTCACCGGAGGTGGAATCGACGCGGGTAAGCGCCTCTTCGTAACCGAGCAGCAGGGCTTCATGGCTGGTGAAGAAGTCGGTCTCACGCAGGCTCGGATTATTGTCCGCGCTGATGCCGATCGCCTTCATGAAGTCCATGGTTTCGGAAATCCGGTCGGCCAGCTTGCGGTAACGGTCCGCCTGCGGGCTGTCCTTGATGAAGCCGAGCATCCATTGGTGAACGTTTTCGAGGTTGGCGTAACCGCCCATCGCGAAAGCGCGCAGCAGGTTCAGCGTCGCCGCCGACTGGCGGTAGGCGTCGAGCTGGCGCTCCGGGTTCGGAATGCGCGAGGCCTCGTTGAATTCGATGCCGTTGATGATGTCGCCGCGGTAAGACGGCAGCGTCACGCCATCCTGCGCTTCCACGTTGGAAGAGCGCGGCTTGGCGAACTGACCGGCAATGCGGCCGACCTTCACGACGGGCAGCTGCGCGCCATAGGTCAGGACGACGGCCATCTGCAGGAACGCGCGGAAGAAGTCGCGGATATTGTCCGCGCCATGCTCAAGGAAGCTTTCGGCGCAATCCCCGCCCTGCAGCAGGAAGGCGTTGCCTTCCGCCACATTGGCGAGCTGCTTCTTCAGGCGGCGGGCTTCGCCGGCAAAGACCAGGGGCGGATAAGTCGCAAGCGTGGCTTCCGTTGCTGCAAGCGCTGCCGCATCCGGATATTCGGGAACCTGCTGGATCGGTTTCTGCCGCCAGCTGCCGGGGGTCCAATTCTGTGCCATGTTCTCACCCTTTTCTCGCCCACGCGACGTCGCGCGGCCGCCTCGAAAAATTGAGCGGCTTATAGCTCCAAGCATCGGCTTTGCATAGCCGATCCCCGAGCCATCCGGCTCATTCTGCCCGTTTTGAGCGCTCCAGACGCACAAAAGTCAATTCAAACGATTTAACAACCCCGCCGCCATTCGAAAACTTCGCTTTCGAAGGGCGGCAGGCTGATGTGGGCGACGATTATATCACGCCTGTACCGGCGTTACACACGCTCGCCATTCACGACGCGATAGCTCGGCGAATACATCGTCACCAGCTCTTCGGCGGCCGTCGGATGAACCGCCATCGTGCGGTCGAAATCATCCTTGGTGCAGCCGGCTTTCAGCGTGATGCCGAGGAGCTGCGCCATCTCGCCCGCCTCATGGCCGAGAATATGCGCGCCCACGACCTTGCGGTCGGCGGCATTGACGATCAGCTTCATGATCGTCTTTTCCTGACGGCCTGACAACGTCGCCTTCATCGGCCGGAACTGGGCGCGATAAACTTCCAGTTCCGGATATTTCTTGCCGGCTTCCTCTTCCGAAAGACCGACGGTGCCGATTTCCGGCTGCGAGAACACCGCCGTCGCGATCAGCTCATGATCCGGCTTGGTCGGGTTGTTCTTGTATTCGGTTTCGATGAAGCACATGGCCTCATGGATCGCCACCGGAGTCAGCTGTACCCGGTCGGTGACGTCGCCCAAAGCGAAGATATTCGGCACATTCGTGCGCGAATAATCGTCGACGACGATCGCACCCCGCGCATCGAGCTTCACACCGGCATTTTCGAGACCGAGACCTTTCGTATTCGGATCGCGTCCGAGTGCCAGCATCACCGTCTCGACGGCAAGCGTGCCATGGTTCTTGGTGCGGGCCTGCAATGCGCCCTCACCCTTTGTCACTTCTTCGATAACATCCCCGAGCAGGATCCTGATGCCCTTGGCCTCCATGGCCTCGTGCAGACCCTTGCGCATGTCCTGATCGAAACGCGACAGGATTTCCTTGCCACGGTAGATCAGGGTCGTTTCGACGCCGAGCCCATGGAAGATATTGGCGAATTCGACCGCGATATAACCGCCGCCGGCGATCAGGATCGATTTCGGCAGCTCTTCCAGGTCGAAAGCCTCGTTGGACGAAATCGTCAGCTCATGGCCGGGCAGCGCCCTGTGCTCGTTCGGCGTGCCGCCGACGGCAATCACGATACGCTCGGCGGTGAAGGTCTCGCCGGTTTTCGTCAGCTTCACGGTATGGGCGTCGACCAGTTCCGCCCGGCTGTCGAAAATATCGGCCTTGGCGTTTTCCAGACCCTTCCGGTAGAGCCCTTCGAGACGGGTGATTTCCTTGTCCTTGGCCGCGATCAGCTTCTTCCAGTCGAAGCTGCGCTCGCCGACACTCCAGCCGAATCCTTCCGAATCCTCGAAATGCTCAGGGAATTGCGAGGCATAAACGAACAGCTTTTTCGGCACGCAGCCGCGGATGACGCAGGTTCCGCCATAGCGGTATTCCTCGGCAATTGCGACGCGCTTGCCGAGCGAGGCCGCCACGCGGCCGCTGCGCACACCGCCGGAACCGCCACCGATGACGAAAAGATCGTAGTCATAAGCTGTCATAGTCAAAACCCCTGATCAAAACGACGCCATCAGCCTCAAGGCGAACGGTGGCGTCTTCACGGCACATATAGGTGCTGCAACGCACAAATGAAAAGCCCGGTCTTGCGACCGGGCTTTGAATATTTCTGAACTGTCTGTTCATTCAATCAGGGCTTGGGAGCCGCCGGAGCACCGCCCGTGGCGTTCTGATCGGCCGGAAGCGGCTTCAGATCGGCGCCGGCAACCTTCTGCAGTTCCGACATGCTGGAAGCGTTGAGGTCGCGGTTGATGCCGGCGGCCCAGATGTCGGCGGCCTTCATCAGTTCGCGCGTGGCGATCGGGCCGTCCTTCAGGAGCTTCTTGCCGGCTTCGCTGCTGTAGAAGGTGGAAATGGCGTTCAGCTCTTCGACGGTGAAGGCGCGCGCATAGGTGAGCGCTGCTTCGCGCTCCAGATCGGCGCGGCGCGGCGCAAGCTCGAGAGCCTTCGCATCGACGGTCTCGGTGATCGCGTCCTGAACGTTCGGCGAAGCCTGAATGAGCTCGGCCTTCAGACGCTCCGCCAGACCCGGCAGAATGTCGTCGAAACGGTCGGTAACGCCAAGAGAGGTAATCGCCTGCCGTGCGGCAGCGATATGCGCTTCCGAAATTTCCTGAGCGCGTGCGGCAGTACCGAACACGATGCCGGAAATGAGGATCGAAGCAGCGGCAGCTTTGCCCAGTCCCGCTAGTTTGACCATGAAAATCTCGCTCCTGTTATACTGCCTGCATCACGCGGGCGCCTTCAGGACCCGCGATAATGGCAAGCGATGCCAAATTTATGAAAAGTCCGTGCTCGACGACACCGGGAATCGTGTTCAGCTCGCGTGCTAGCGCTTCTGCATCAGGAATACGGCCAAAAGATGCGTCGAGGATAAGGTGCCCGCCATCCGTCATGAAGGCGCCGTCGCCGGAAGAACGCATCGTCAGCGTGCCGGAAAGCCCGGAACGCGACGCCAGTTTTTCGATGGCGATACGCGTCGCCACCTGGCCGAACGGGTTGATTTCGATGGGCAGCGGAAAGGCGCCCAGCGTCTCCACCACCTTGCTCTGGTCGGCGATCACGATCATGCGGGCGGATGCCGCCGCCACGATCTTTTCGCGCAGCAGCGCGCCGCCGCCGCCCTTGACGAGACGCAGCGCATGATCGACCTCATCCGCACCGTCGATGGTCAGATCCAGTTCCGGCAATTCATCCAGCGATTTCAGCGGAACGCCAAGCTCGACGCACAGGCGCGCTGTGCGCTCGGATGTCGGCACGCCCTCGACCTTCAGACCGGCGGCGACCTTTTCGGCCAGAAGTCTGACGAATTCCTCGGCCGTCGAACCCGTGCCGATACCGAGCCGCATCCCATCCTGTACGTGGGACAATGCGGCCTCGGCGGCCTTGATCTTCATCTGGCGGGCATCCATGTGCCTGAAACTCCGGTAACTTTGTCGTCGCCGTGCTGTTTACACGGGTCGAAAGCCAAACGAAAGCCTTTTTCAAGGCAACGAACAGAACGTTGTGACGCGGTTGCAAAGACAGGCCCGTTTGCCTAGGCTTGGCGTGAATGAAAGCACCGATACATCAGTTACACGCATTCCCGAGAGGCCAGTTCCCGTGACATCCCGCCCGCTCTCCCCGCTCGCCATTTTCGATCTCGACGGCACGCTGGTCGATACCGCCGCCGATCTGGTCTCGAGCCTCAACCACACCATTGCCGCAACCGGGCTTGCTCCCGTCACCTATGACGACCTGACCCACCTCGTCGGCCAGGGTGCGCGGGTCATGATCAAGCGCGCCTTCGCGCTTCGCGAGACGGAACTGCCGGAAGCCGAAATCGAGCCGCTCTATGAGCGCTTCATCACCCATTACCGCGCCGAAATGCCCGGCGAAAGCCGCCCCTATCCCGGCATCATCAACACGTTGGATGCGCTCTCGGAAGCCGGCATCACGCTTGCCGTCTGCACCAACAAGACTGAAATCCTCGCTCTGCCGCTGCTCGAAGAACTCGGTCTGACACGCTATTTCGCCGCCATCACCTGCGGCGACACCTTCTCCTTCCGCAAGCCGGATGCCCGCCATATTCTCGGCACCATCGAAAAGGCCGGCGGCGACGTCCTGCGCTCCATCATGGTCGGCGACAGCATCAACGACATTCTCGCTGCCAGGAACGCCGCCGTCCCGTCGATTGGCGTGACCTTCGGTTATTCGGATGTGCCGATGGTTGAATTGGAGCCGGATGTCGTGATCGACGATTTCACTGAATTGACGCCGGCGCTGTTCGAAGAACTGGTTGCGAAGGGTGCAGCAGCCGCCTGAGAGGCTGGACCAGACAAGTAAAGCGCCAGGGAACGGCGATTCCGACGTCGATGAGAGCTGAACAACCTCTCTTCCGTCATGCCGGACTTGATCCGGCATCCAGCCACGGCGCGTCTGCGCGGTGAAAAGACTCTTTTGCGATCAAGTCCTTGATCGCGCTGGCCCCCGGATCAAGCAACCGTGGATGATCAAGCAAATGCTGGATCTGTCCTTGCGATGGCGTTGAGGATAGTGACGAGCTTCCGGATTGTTGCGACGATGGC
>NZ_JBNWBW010000006.1:0-181540 GCF_053522725.1 Agrobacterium sp. 16-172Ci | reverse complement strand
AGCCATCGTCGCAACAATCCGGAAGCTCGTCACTATCCTCAACGCCATCGCAAGGACAGATCCAGCATTTGCTTGATCATCCACGGTTGCTTGATCCGGCATCCAGCCACGGCGCGTCTGCGCCGTGAAGAGAGTCTTTCGCGATCAAGGACTTGATCGCGCTGGACCCCGGATCAAGTCCGGGGTGACGGAGCGCATAATCAAGCCTCCACCCCATACGTTCAGTCCACGAGGTTCGTTCTCAAAACTCCGTCCACTCATCCCCCTTCACGGCCAGCGCCGCATTGCCGCGTGCAGCAACGGGGCGAGCCTTCCGCGCCGGTGCGACCGGTGCGGCGGGCGCGTGGGCCGGGCTTGCGGCGCGCTGCATATGTCGCGCCGTCTCCCGCAATGCCGCGGTTTGCTGACCGAGCTGGAATTGCGCAAGCAGGGCCTGGAGATTGGCACATTCCTGCGCGAGCCCGGCGCCGGCCGCATTCATTTCCTCGACCATGGCGGCATTCTGCTGCGTGGCCTGATCCATGTGGTTGACGGCCGTATTGACCTCGGAAAGACCGGCCGACTGCTCCTGCGCCGCCGTGGCGATGGCATCCATATGGGTGTTGACCGAAAGCACCAGCTGCTCGATCTCGGAAAGGCCGACGCCGGTATCGGCCACCAGCTTCACGCCCTCACCCACCGCAACGGCTGATGCGGTGATGAGCTGCTTGATTTCCTTGGCGGCGTTGGCGGAGCGCTGCGCCAGTTCGCGCACTTCCTGTGCGACGACGGCGAAGCCCTTACCCGCATCGCCCGCCCTTGCCGCCTCGACGCCGGCATTCAGCGCCAGAAGGTTGGTCTGGAAGGCGATTTCGTCGATGACGCCGATGATCTGGCCGATCTGGCGCGAGGAATGTTCGATGCGCTCCATGGCGGCGACGGCATCGCGCACCACCTTGCCGGAAAGATCGGCCTTTGTCCTTGCCTCACGCACCGTGTCGCGCGCATCGCTCGCGCGTTTGGAGGTGGCGGAAACATTGGCCGTGATCTCTTCCAGCGCCGCGGCGGTTTCTTCAAGAGAAGCGGCCTGCTGTTCGGTGCGGCGGGAAAGATCGTCGGATGCGGAGGATACCTCGTGGGCGCCGCCGTTCACGGTCTGCACGGACTGGCCAACGCTGGTGAGCGCTTCGCGCAGCTGATGCACGGAGCTGTTGAAATCGTGCCGCAGCGTCTCGAATTGCGGCGCAAACGGCGTGGCGATCTCGCAGACCATATCCCCGGAGGCAAGCCGGCGAAGACCGCCAGCCAGCGACCCCGTGGCCTGATTGAGACGCTCTTCGGCCTCGGCCTCGGCGCGCTGCTGCAGCTCGATACGGTCACGCTCGGCCTGCTCGCGGTTGCCGACGGCTTCGTCCTCAAGCTGCCGGTTGCGGATGGCCGCTTCGCGGAAGATTTCCACGGCGCGGGCCATCTCGCCGATCTCGTCGCCGCGTTTTGCGCCGGGCACATCGATGGTCAGGTTGCCGGTGGACAATTCCATCATCGCCTTTGTCAGGCGGCTGATGGGACGGGTGACGCGGCCGACGATGACGGCAAGGCAGAGAATGCAGACGCCAAGTGTGAGGATGAACGCAGCGAGATAGATCATCGCGCCGATAAAGGCGTCCTGTCTGGCCTTTTCGGCATTGGCGTTGAGAACATCCATCGCTTCGGAGGCGATTTTCGCGACCGTATCGAGGTTTGCGGTGACGGTATTGCGCCATGTATCGATGGTGAAGGCAGGTGCGCGGCCGTTGTTCAGATCGTCGATCAGCTTTGCGCGCTGCGTGACGAAATCACCCTTGAAATAGGTCCTGTCGGCAACGGCATAGATTTCCTTCAGCGCCTGCGGCGTCGATTCATGCGCGACGAGGTCGCCGGTGGCTTTCCAGGCAAAGGCCGCGCCGGCATCGAAATTACCGAGCTGCTGGGTTTCCTGCGGGGTCAGCGGCCGCTGCTGGGCGACGACCGCATTGATAACGACCGTGGCGCTGCCGCCGAGCGCACGCGCCGACCAGCCATAGGACCGCAACTGGATGAGGCCGGTGAGGCTCTGGTCGAGCGAGCGAACCTCACCTTCCACCGCCGTAGAGCCAGCTTCGAGCGCCGTCAGGAAATCCTGACCGAGCGCCAGCACGGTCTTGTCCAGCCCGTTTTCACGGCGGTCGAGCGGCAGGGTGACGTTTGCGTCAACCTTTTTGCGCAGCTCCAGGAATTGCGTGTAGATATCCTTCACGCGGGCAAGCGGGGCCTTGAGGCCAGCCTGATCGAGTGCGGCGGCCTGTTCGAGAAAGGCGCCCATGGCGGCGTCCACCTTCTGGCGCGACGCCTGAACGCTGGCGATGGTATTGGCCGTCTTCGCCGGATCGACCGTCAGCGCCGAGGCGCTGTTGCCGCGTTCACTGCGAAAGTTCAGCAAGGCGTTGAAAAGCAGCCTGTCCAGCGAAACGAGCTGCGCCACCTCCGAAAAGCTGCGGGCACGCTGCACGGACTGCAACATGCCGTTGCCCACGAAGCCCGCCAGCGCGATGCCGATGAGCAGAAAAAATCCCACAAGTATATTGCGTATGCTGAAAGACATTTGGCGGCCCCCAATAGCCCGGATCGATAATGCCGCAAGCTAGCCTGTGGTCCTCTAAAATTGGATTAAATTCCCCCTGAATTTTTATGGGAAATAATGCGGTTCAAAACAAAAGGCCGCGGCAGGGATGAGCCTGCCGCGGCCTCTTGAAACTATGGGTTTTACCCGACCTTAAACGTCCGCGCCGAGACGCGCCCAGTCCATATAGAGATCGAGCGCCTTGCGGGCGACGGGGCCTGCCTGCAATTCACGATCATCGAGCTTCACGACGGGCGAAACCTTGGAATAATTGCCGGAGCAGAAGATTTCATCGGCCTCGCGGAAATCCTCGACCGAAAGCGTCGCTTCCCGCACGTCGAAACCGGCCTGGCGAAGAAGACCGATCACGCGCGAACGGGTGATGCCGGCAAGGAAGGTGCGGTTCGGAACCGGGGTAAGGACGACGCCGTCCTTGACCATGAAGATGTTGGCGGAGGCGGATTCGGCGACATTGCCGTTCATGTCGCGCATCAGGGCATTGTCGAAACCGCGCGAGCGTGCTTCCAGAATGGCGCGGCCGCTATTGGGATAGAGGCTGCCGGCCTTGGCGTCGGTCATGGCGGTTTCCGGCGAAGGGCGGCGCAGCGGCGAAACGGTGAGCGTCAGCGGCTTGCCGGCATCCATCGGCGCTTCGAAAAGGCAAAGCGCAAACCGGGTGGAGCTGGCATCCGGCGCAACGACGCTGCCCGGCATGCCGTGTTCGGCCCAGTACATCGGCTTGATGTAGATCGCCATCTTGCCGTCGAATTTCTTGACGCCTTCGAGCGCCAGGGACTCGATCTCTTCGGCCGTCATGGTCGGCTTCATGCCCATATTGACGGCGGAGCGATTGACGCGCTGGCAATGCAGATCGAGATCGGGCGCGACACCATCGAACCAGCGTGCACCGTCGAACACCGTGGAGGCCAGCCACATGGCATGCGAGGTCGGGCCGATGAGCGGCGGATTGCCGGGCAGCCATTGACCGTCAACATAGGTCCAGGTGGTTGATCGGGGTGCGGTATCGACGCTCATGGTGGTCTCCTGTCTCGAGCGTTTTCGTTCGGTAAAAACGCTCCGTCTTTTTTGTTCTGATGCATTGCCGGATGAAGAGCGCTGCGCGCTCTCAACGGGGCATGTGCTGGAAATCGGCCGGAGTGAATGCCTCTCCCTGGACGAGGTCAAGTTTTAATTGCAGCGATTTCTGATTTTGATGGAAAATAACAAAGTGATGGCCCGGTGAGCACGTTTTATGAGGCGAAACAAAAGGTTGATGAATAGGTTCATCACAATAATTCATGCATCGGACGATAGCGGCGCGATTTGCCCCATGCGATGCTGGCGATCTGACGGCATTTTGCAGGAGGAAAATCATGGCATGGTCCGCCCAACAATATCTGAAATTCGAAGACGAGCGGACGCGTCCCGCGCGGGATCTTCTGGCGCAGGTACCGCTGGAGCGGGTGCTGAATGGCTATGACCTCGGCTGCGGCCCCGGCAATTCCACCGAACTTCTGACCGACCGTTACGGCGTCAATGTCATTACCGGTATAGACAGCGATGACGACATGCTGGAAAAGGCGGCGGACCGGCTGCCGACCACGCGCTTCGGCAAGGCCGATCTTTCCCAGTGGAAGCCGGCGCAGAAGGCAGACCTGCTTTACGCCAATGCCGTGTTCCAATGGGTGCCGGATCATCTCACCGTTCTTTCGCAACTGATGGACCAGCTGGAAAGCGGCGGCGTTCTGGCCGTGCAGATGCCCGACAATCTGCAGGAGCCGACGCATCGCGCCATGGAGGAGACCGGAGCGAACGGTTCCTGGAAGGATGCGTTTTCAGATGGCAGGCTGCGCCGCAAACCCCTGCCCGCGCCTTCGGACTATTTCGATGCGCTGACGCCGAAATCCGCGCGGGTGGATGTTTGGCACACCATCTATAATCATCCGATGAAGGACGCGGAAAGCATCGTCGAATGGGTCAAGGGCACGGGGCTACGCCCCTATCTCACCGCCGCCGGCGAGGAAAACCGCGAAGCCTTCCTCACTGACTATACGCGGCGCATCAAGGCGGCCTATCCGCCGATGGCGGACGGCCGCCTGCTTCTGCGCTTTCCCCGCCTTTTTGTGGTGGCGGTGAAGAAGTAACTTCAGCCCGCGAAAGCATAGACCCGGAGACGATGATTGTCGGGGTCGGCGGCGGTAAAGGTGTAGCCGAATTCCATGCCCGCCGGCTGCTGCAGCATGTCTATGCCCTTCGCCTTCCAATCCGCAAAAATCTCGTCCACCCGCGCATCGTTTTCAACGCGGAAGGCAAGCTCGCCGCCGCCGCCCGTAACGGATGCCTTCGGCTCCACGGTGTGCCGCGACCAGAGGCCGAGCTTCATGCCGTTCTGAAGCACGAAGAGTGCGAATGTCGGCGAGGCTTCGACCGGCTCCGCACCCAGCAGGGCCTTGTAAAATTCGGTGCTGGCCGGCGGGTTGTCGACGTAAAGGATGGTGAAATCGGGGTGGGTCATGGCTGTTCTCCTGTGTTGCGGATGAACGGTTTCTAGACCCCGCTGCTGTCAGTTTTTGTCAGCATGATGCCGCCACCGGTGTTTTTCCCTTTCGCGCCATTCTTTCAGCAGCGCCTGGCGTCGGCGCGGATAACGGCTGTCGAGAGGGCGGAAATCTTCGATGCGGTCGGCCCGGAAACTGCGGTAGTCCTGCCGTGTCTCGCACCAGCCAAGCACCACCCGCACCAGATCGAAAAAGGCGAGTGCGAAGGGCCAGATCACCCGTTCCGTCACCTCTCCCTTTTCATCGCGATAGGTGATGACGACCCTGCTTTCCTTACGGATCGTATCGCGAATGGCGGCCAGATCGACATGGATGGCGGCAAGGCCCTGGCCCGGACCGACCAGCAGGGTGGAATGATCGAGTTCCTCGCGCAGGGTATCGGGAAGCACGGCGCCGATCTTCACGAGGGCGGCGCGGGCGGCCTCCGCCAGCCCGGCATCGGCACGGCCCGCCACCCAGCGCGAGCCGAGTACCAGCGCCTCGATTTCCTGCTGCGAAAACATCAGCGGCGGCAACAGGAAACCGGGGCGCAGCACATAACCTACGCCCGCCTCGCCTTCGATATCCGCGCCCTGCGCCTGAAGCGTCGCTATATCGCGGTAGAGCGTGCGCAGGCTGACGCCGGTTTGCGCGGCAAGGGCCGCGCCGCTGACCGGCATGCGGTGGGAGCGCAGGATCTGCAACAGATCGAGAAGCCGTTGTGAGCGTGACACGCGATATTTCCTTCCATCCGTATATTTAAATCCATACCGCGATATGATCTTCTGCAGCCGACTGTTATCGCCGCGCCTGTCCGCCCGCAATGGCGTGGATGGTGATCGCGTCGAAACTGTTGAAACCGATCGCGCGGACACCAGTTAATGAAAGACGGCTTCCCCGCCCGGCATCCCGCGCCGGCCATGTTTTCAGCAAACAGGAGAGACATCCCATGTATGACGTCAGCGCGAATGGCGCGAATATTCCCGCCCTCGGTTTCGGCACCTTCCGCATTCCGGAAGACGATGTCAGGCGCATTCTGCCGGAAGCACTGAAACTCGGCTTCCGCCATGTCGACACCGCCCAGATTTACAAGAACGAAGGCGCGGTCGGCGAAGTCATCGCGCAATCGGGCATTTCTCGGCACGATATATTTCTCACCACCAAGGTCTGGGTGGATCGCTTCCGCCACGACGATTTTCTCGCTTCCGTCGATGAAAGCCTTACGAAGCTGAAGACCGACTATGTCGATCTGCTGCTGCTGCACTGGCCGAAGAGCGATGTGCCGCTTGCCGAGCGCATGGGCGCGTTGAACGCGGTGCGCAAGGCCGGCAAGGCGCGCAATATCGGCATTTCCAACTTCAACGTTGCGCTGACCGAAGAGGCGGTGAAGCTTTCCGACACGCCGCTTGCCACCAACCAGATCGAATATCACCCCTATCTCGACCAGACGAAGGTGATTTCGGCCGCGCGCAAGCACGGGATGTCGGTGACGGCCTATTATCTGATGGCCGATGGCAAGGTGCCGAACGATCCCGTGCTGAAGGATATCGGCGCAAAACACGGCAAGACCGCCGCGCAGGTGACCCTGCGCTGGGCGGTGCAGCAGCCGGATATCGTGGCGCTTTCCAAGACGGCGACCGAAAGCCGCCTCAAGGAGAATTTCGATGTTTTCGATTTTGCGCTGACCGAAGAGGAAATGCGGGCGATCCACGCGCTTGCAAAGCCGAATGGCCGCATCGTCAATCCCGGCCACCTCGCGCCCGATTGGGACGACTGAGGCGGCCTTCCCTCCGCTCTGGTCTCATCGCTCGGTCAGGGCCAGCTTCGCACCCAGCGCCACGAAAGCGGCCGCGAAGCTGCGCCTCAGCCAGGCGAGGACCGCCGGGCGCGACACCACCTGCCGCCGGACCGAGGCGGCGAAACAGCCATAAAGCGCAAACACCAGAAACGTCATGGCCATGAAGATCAGCCCTAGATCGATCATGCGCCATGTCGGCAAAGCCTCGTCCGGCGCGATGAACTGCGGCAGGAAGGCAAAAAAGAAGATCGACAGTTTCGGGTTCAGCAGATTGATGAGGATCGCCTCGCCGATGATGCGGGCGGCCTTGCGGGGCTCCCTCGTATCGTCGATCTTCAGAGCGCCGTCCTCCCGCAGCGTGTTCCACGCCATGTAGAGAAGATAGGCGACCCCCAGATATTTGACCGCACCGAAGGCGAGCGCGCTGGTGTGCAGGATGGCGGCAAGGCCGGTGATGGCGGCGAGCAGATGCGGCACGATGCCAAGCGTGCAGCCGAAGGCCGCAACGACGCTCGCCCTCGCCCCCTGCGAAAGACCGGCGGCCAGCGTGTAGACCACGCCGGTTCCGGGAGAGGCGGCGACGATGAGGGATGTGATGAGGAATTCGGGTGTCATGGTGCGGGTGTGTCCTGTGGGGTGGAGGACAGGAGCATGAGGGTGCGTGGGGTGGGTGTCTTGGATGAAATTGCGGCACAGACGCTCGTCGGCGCGTACCGAAGTGGCGGGTCAGAGTATCGGCCAGCACACTCCGTCCTCATTCCTGTGCTTGTCACAGGAATCCAGTCGACGCGCGTCTGCGCGGCGGGAGACTCCTTTCAGCCCAAGGACTTGGGCTGGCTGGATTCCTGTGACAAGCACAGGAATGAGGGCGGAGAAAACATCTACGAAATCGCCGCCCGGTAAACCGCCGGCGTAACCCCGAATTGCCGCACGAAGAACCGGTTCAGATGGCTCTGGTCGGCAAAACCGGCGGCAAAGGCCGCCTCGGCGGGCGGCGTGCCTCTGGCCAGTGCATGGCGTGCCGCATGGACGCGCCGCTGGAGAAGATAGCTGTGCGGCGTGAGCCCGGTCGCCCGGGCGAAAGCGCGCAGGAAGCGGAACTGGCTCATGCCGGCCTCTGCGGCGAGATCGGCAAGGCGGAACGGCCGGGAGGGCTCGTCGTCGATGCGGCTTTTCGCCCGCTTTATATTCTCGGGTGCGGCGATATCGCCCGGCTTCGCCGCCTTCTCCATCGCGCCCGCCAGAAGCGTCAGCAGGGTCTCGTCGCCACGAAGGGTTTCGCCCGGCCGTTCCCTTGCCGTCATGGCTGCAAAGACCGCGTTGAACCGCTTCGCCAGCGGCCTGATATCGACGGGATAGGCAAATTCGAACGCGCTGCGATCCGTCTCGCCGATATCGGCAATGGCGTCGCGGACGATATCGATGTCGAGATAGAGCATCCGCCAGGCGCGGCCGCCCTCCCCGAGCGGAATACCGTCATGCACCTCGCCCGGATTGACGGTGATGAGATGGCCGGCGCCGGCTTCCACCATGCCGCGGCCGGAGAGCGATTTCTGTGCCCCGCGTTCGATGAGACCGATGCCGAACTGATCGTGCATGTGGCGCGGAAAGGAACGGTCGCTATCCGCCGCCACGGCGACGACACCGGGCAGAATGGTTTTCGGCATCAGGAACCGGCCTTGGGCCATGACAGCGCGCGCTCCGCAGATTAGAGCGCGACGCTATCACAGGAAGCCCAGTCGAGACAGATGCGGCGTTTACGGATGCATATGATTGATCATGGCGAAGACCTGATCGAAATTGCCGTTCTGCGCGGCGAAACGCAGCGGCTTGCAGCGTTCCACCACCACTTCCTTCTCGTCCGGGCGATTTTCAAGAATATCCATCACCTCGGAAATGAAGGCGTCGAGCGGCATGGCCCTTTCGTCGCTCGCCTGCCCCTCGCCCATCAACGTCGTCTGCACATAGGGCGGCACGATTTCGATGACCTCCACCGGCGTTTCCTTCAGCTGCTCGCGCAGCGCGACCGAATAGGCATGGATGGCCGATTTGGTGGCGCTGTAGGTAGGGGTCAGCACCATGGGCACGAAGGCGAGGCCGGAGGAAACCGTCAGCACAGTGGCTGCGGGTTGCTTGAGGAAATGCGGCAAAAGCGCCGCCGTCAGGCGAATGGGCGCGAGAAGATTGGTGGCGATGGTTTCTTCGGCCGTGTCGAGATAATCCGGTGCTGCGGCGATGTCTTCCGGCCGCATGATGCCGGCATTGTTGATGACGGCGTTGAGGGTCGGATGGGCCTTTACCAGAGCTTCGGCAAACGCGCGGATGCCTGCGGCGTCCGTCGCGTCCATCACCATCGAGGCCATGCCGGGATTGGCGGCCGTCACCTCGTCGAGCACGGCCTTGCGGCGGCCGGAAATGATGACCCGGTTGCCGGCCTTGTGAAACGCCTCCGCCAGCGCCCGGCCGATGCCGGAACCGCCGCCGGTGATGAGAATGGTGTTATCAGCGATTTTCATTGGAACATCCTTTGCTTGTTGGCTGAAAGGAAGTTAGCTATTATACTCTCCAATTGAAAGTAGGCACCCAAAAGATTTATACTTACCCGAAGGAGAGTGTAAGATGAAACGGCACCCCGCCGACCCGGCCATCGAAAGCCGGCGCAAGGTTCCGCCGCCCGCGGATACCGATCCGGCAATAGAGGCGCTGGTTCAGGACATCATTGCCAAGGTGGCCGACAAATGGACGATGCTTATTCTGGAAGTGCTGGAAGAGCATGGCACGCTGCGCTTCACGCAGATCGGCAGGCTGGTCGGCAATATCAGCCAGAAGATGCTGACGAAAACGCTGCGGCAGATGGAAAGCGACGGGCTGGTGCGCCGCACCGTGCATCCCGTCATCCCGCCGCATGTGGATTACGGCCTGACGAACCTCGGCCGTACGCTGGGCAGCGCCTTTTGCGGCGTTTGGATATGGGCGGAAACGCACCATGCCGAAATAGAAGAGGCGCGGCGCCTGTTCAATGAACAGCCGCCGCGCCCCGCTATGGAGTAGTTTCGCCTCAGGCGAACTGGCTGAGGCCCGGAACCGAGGCGATCACCTGATCGACAACCTCATCGCCGGCATGCTGGCGGGCAACGGAGATGGTTTCCTTGGCGAGCGTGGAAATCTCGCTCATGCCGAGGCCCTGGCTCATCAGCTGCTGGCCCAGCCCCATGATGCCGCCGCCGCCGATCGCGCTCATCAGGCCGCCGAGCAGACCGCCGCCGCCGGCACCTTCGCCATTATACTGCGCCACCAGTTCGCTGGCGCCGGGTATGGCTTCGATCATGCGGGCGATCGGGCCGTCTGCAGCCTCGCGCTGGAGAAAACCGAGAATCATGCCAATGGCCTTTTCGGCCAGTTCGGGGCTGATTCCCGCCTTCTCGGCGATCTGGCTTACGACTTCGTTCATTCTTGCCTCCTGTTGAAAAACGACGCCAACATCGAATAACTGACGTTAACGTCAACGTAAAACAATATCATGCCGCATTCAAGCGGCCAGGGTCAGGTGCGGCAACTTTCATCAAGCGGTTTTTATTCATCGCCATCAAGCAGTTGTTGCGCCTTGAAACTGTCCTTATAAGATCATCACAACCAAGCTATGAAAAGGCCGCTATCGTCAGAAGTGGCCGCAACATGGTAGTGACGCTTTAAATTCGGAGATGACTTTTGCAAAATCCAACGCGATTTTAAGGGTCATGCACCAGCCGCAGGAGAAAATGGTCGATGTTGCAGGACGGACAGCTCTATATCGGGACCAGCCGCAATCCGGACGACAGCCTGAACAAGGGCGAATATCTGGAGCTGAAATTCGGCAACCGCCACGGCCTCATCACCGGCGCGACAGGAACCGGCAAGACCGTGACGTTGCAGGTTCTGGCCGAAGGTTTTTCCAAGGCCGGCGTGCCGGTTTTCTGCGCCGATATCAAGGGCGACCTTTCCGGCATCGCCGCGCAGGGCGAAGCCAAGGACTGGGTGCAGAAACGCGCCGAGCAGATTGGCTTCACCGATTTTGCCTATGGCAAATCGCCGGTGATCTTCTGGGATCTCTACGGTGAAAAAGGCCATCGCGTGCGCGCCACCATCGCCGAGATGGGGCCGCTGCTGCTTGCCCGGTTGATGGATGCTTCGGAAGCGCAGGAAGGCGTGCTCAACATCGCCTTCAAGATTGCCGATCAGGGCGGACTGCCGCTGCTCGATCTGAAAGACCTGCAATCGCTCCTGAACTATATGGGCGAAAACGCAACCGAGCTTTCCAACCAGTTCGGCCTGATTTCCAAGGCCTCGGTCGGTTCGCTGCAGCGCGGGCTGCTGGTTCTGGAACAGCAGGGTGCGGCGAATTTCTTCGGCGAACCGGCGCTGAAGATCGCCGACATCATGCGCGTGGGCACGGATGGGCGCGGCACGATTTCTGTTCTCGCCGCCGACCGGCTGATGATGAACCCGCGCCTTTACGCCACCTTCCTGCTCTGGATGCTTTCGGAACTGTTCGAAGAGCTGCCGGAAGTAGGCGACCCGGAAAAGCCGCGTCTGGTGTTCTTCTTCGACGAGGCGCATCTGCTCTTCAACGATGCGCCGCGGGTGCTGGTGGAACGTGTGGAACAGGTGGTGCGGCTCATCCGCTCCAAGGGCGTGGGCGTCTATTTCGTGACGCAGAACCCCCTCGACGTGCCAGAAACCGTTCTCGCCCAGCTCGGCAATCGCGTGCAGCACGCGCTTCGCGCCTATACGCCGCGAGAGCAGAAGGCGGTGCGCACCGCGGCCGACACTTTCCGCCAGAACCCGGCCTTCAACACCGCCGACACCATCACCACGCTCGGCACCGGTGAGGCGCTGATTTCCACCCTGCACGACAAGGGCGCACCTTCCATCGTCGAGCGCACGCTGGTACGTCCGCCATCCGGCCGTGTCGGGCCGCTCACCGATGCGGAGCGCAAGTCCCTGATCGATGTGAGCCCCGTCGCCGGGCAATATGACAAGGATATCGACCGGGAATCGGCCTTCGAAATCCTCGCCGCCCGCGCCCAGAAGGCTGCCGATGCAGAAGCTGCCAGACGCGCGGAAGAAGAAAACGCCGCCAACCAGTCCGAGAGTGCTTCCGGCCGCTGGCGCCTGCCCGGCTTCGGCGATGAAGAACCTGCACCGGCCTCCACCGGCTCGCGCAATGGCAGTGCACGCAAGACCGGATACCAGCGCGAAACGGTGATCGAGGCGGCAATGAAAAGCGCGGCCCGCTCGGTTGCCACCTCGGTCGGCCGCGCCATCGTGCGCGGGATTCTCGGTAGTTTGAAGCGATAAAACAGACACGCCGCCCGCCCTCGATGGGGCGGGCGGCGCTTGATTGGCGGGACTTACTTCTGGCGATAGAAGATCATGCCGCCGTGATAAAGCACATCGTCGACGAATTCGCCGTCGGCGGTGAAGCCGGTATCGTCCCAATAGTCGATATGGTTTCCCTTCACCTCATACCGTCCCTGATAGGCGCTTTTGCGGTTGCCCCGCGCCTCGTCATACCGGCCATTGGGCAGAAGTTCCTGGCGAATGTGGCCATCGCCGGTGACCCACATGCCGATATAGGGGTGGTTCCGGGTTTGAGACGTTTCGGTCATATTCACGTCCATGGCGTTGCTCGTTTTGCTGGAGCCCGTATCGGTGGAAGCCGTTGCGAGCAGAAGCGCAACGGATGTCGAAACAATGTTCATTGCCAATCCTCCTTAAGCGGCGGTGGGGCGGACGACGATTTCATTGACGTCCACATCGTCGGGTTGCTCGATGGCGTAGCGCACCGCGCGGCCGATGGCGTCGGGCTTCAGGGCGATGGCCCGATAGGTCTGCATCAGTTCCGCAGCGGCGGGATCGGTGATGGTGTGGGCAAGTTCGCTTTCCACCACGCCGGGGTGAATGCAGGTCACACGCAGGTCGCGGTTTTCCTGCCGCAACCCGTCCGAAATCGCCCGCACGGCAAATTTCGTGGCGCAATAGACGGCCGCCGTTGGCGAAACGGCGAGCGCACCGATGGAGGCGATGTTGATGATGTGGCCGGAAGCGCGGGTGGTCATCTCGGGCAGAACGGCGGCGACGCCATAAAGCACGCCCTTGATGTTGACGTCGATCATGCGGTCCCATTCGTCGACCTTGAGGGACGACATTAACGACAACGGCATGATGCCGGCATTGTTGACGATGACGTCGACCTGCCCGAAGGCCTTGCGCCCCGTCTCCGCAAAGGCCTCGACGCTCTGTCTGTCCGTCACGTTCAGCGGCTGGATGATGACCTCGGCGCCCTTGCCGCGCAATTCTTCGGCAAGCGCCTGCAAGCGGTCCATGCGGCGCGCGCCCAGCACCAGCTTCGCCCCGGCCGCGGCCAGTTCCCTTGCGATACCCTCACCGATCCCGCTCGATGCACCTGTGATGAGAACGACTTTGTTCAATGTCATGGCTTTCTCCTTGGTGTTATGGCCGGCTTTTCTGGCAGCGGCCATTGCGGAGAAGATAAAGCTTGTGCATTGTCGTGATAACCGCCTCAATCATAACCTCAATGGGTAGAATTTCTAACCAATGAATATCGATCTCAACGCGCTTTCGACATTCTGCATGGTTGCCGAGGAGCGCAACTTCCGGGCTGTCGCAGACAGGCTCGGCGTAACCCGCTCCGCCGTCAGCCAGACCATCCGCAAGCTTGAAGAAACGATGGGAATAGCGCTGGTGCAGCGCACGACGCGCAGCGTCAGCCTGACGGAAGCGGGACAGCAGCTTTATGCGGATGTGTCGCCATCCATCGGCACTCTCGTTGAGGCTGCCAATGCCGCGTCATCCCTGAGCGGCGCCGTGCGCGGGCAGTTGCGGCTTGCGGTTTCCTCGATAGCCGAGCGCTTTTTATCCGGACCATTGCTTGCGCGCTTTGCAGAAATACATCCCGAAGTGCAGCTCGATATCGTCGTGACGGACGAGGAATTCGATATCGTCGCCGAGCACTACGATGCCGGCGTGCGTCTGGGAGAACTGATCGCGCAGGACATGATTGCGGTTCCGGTTTCCGCTCCACAGCGGCAGCTCGCCGTCTGCTCGCCGCACTATCGGGACCGCTTCGGCCTGCCGGCGCAGCCCCGCGAATTGATAGGGCACAGGTGTATCGGCTGGCGACCCCGTCCGGGTGTGGCGCCATATAGGTGGGAATTTGCGGAAAACGGCCGCGAATTCGCAGTGGCGGTGGAGCCGGCCTTCACCACCAACGACATGCAGCTGATGATCAAGCTGGCCTGCGCCGGTGCGGGCATCACATTCGGTATGGAAGAGACGTTCCGCCCCTATCTGGAAAGCGGGCAGCTCGTTTCCATGCTGGAAGACCACTCCCCGAGCTTTGCGGGATTTTATCTCTATTATCCCAGCCGCCATAATCTTGCGCCGAAGCTGCGCGCCTTCATCGATCACGTCCGCCTGTCGAGAGAGCGGTAATCTGCCGGAGCGAGCCCCGGCAGATTGTTAGAAAACAGGGCTATTTCCTCTGCGAAACCAGCGAGAAATAAGCGCCCTGCGGATCGACGCAATTGACGATCCAGCTTTCGCCGGGAACCTCCATCGGGCCGTTGACGACCTGGCCGCCGCCGGTGCTGACGCGGGTGATGGCGTCATCGATACCGTCCACATTGAAGTAATAACCCCAATGGCAGACGGGGACCTGCGGCATGCGTTTCATCATGCCGCCGACAGCCTTGCCCTTATGGGCGAAGATACGGTACGGGCCCATGTCGCCCATGTCGAAATCATGGTCCTTGGTCCAGCCGAACACATCGCCATAAAAGGCCATGGCCTCGTCGACATTATCGGTAAAGAGCTCGTGCCAGCCGACATGGCCCTGCTTTTCCTGCATATCCTCGGGGAAACCGCCGGTTTCCATCGGCAGCGGCGTCATGATGCAGAGCACCGCGCCGAAGGGATCCGCGACCACGGCGAAGCGGCCGATTTCGGGAATATCCTGCGGCGGACGTCTGACCGCGCCGCCCTTTTCAGCGAATTGTTTCGCCGTGGCGTCCACATCGTCGACATCGACATAGGCGGTCCAGTTCGGGGGAATGCCCTGGCCCTTGTGCTCGTTGGTCAGCTCCATGACGCCGCCCATGCCCTTGCCATCGGCCTCCAGCACCAGATAGGGCATTTCCGGCGAGCCGAAATCCTTGGTCTGCCAGCCGACGACATGACCATAAAAGCGGGCTGCCGCTTCCATGTCGGGCGTCATCAGCTCGACCCAGATGAATTTTCCATGTGTATCGGACATTGTCGTCTCCTATGGAGTGTTTGGCGGGTGTGTTTCGGCAAGCGCC
Source organism: Agrobacterium sp. 16-172Ci (assembly GCF_053522725.1). Lineage (NCBI taxonomy): Bacteria > Pseudomonadati > Pseudomonadota > Alphaproteobacteria > Hyphomicrobiales > Rhizobiaceae > Agrobacterium > Agrobacterium sp. 16-172Ci. The sequence continues at coordinate 166,228 of NZ_JBNWBW010000006.1, read as the reverse complement.
CGCCGCAGGATGCGGCGGCGCCGGTGGTTGTCGGGTGAATTTTCGCAGGGCCTCAGGCCTTGCGGCGGAATTCCGATGTCATGAAGGTCTTGAATGTGCCGTCCGGCTGCCTGACGCTGCCGGAAAAGCTGCGGTGATTGTCGTCATGCAGCACCAGCACGTCGTGATAGGTATCGGTGCGGCCGGAACCGTCGAAGGCCGGGCCTTCCGCTTCCAGCGTCAGGGTCTTGCCGTCCTCTTCCAGCCAGCCCTTGTAGACCCAGAGATTGGTCATCATCGACCCTACCCAGGTGCCGACGAAATTGCCCTTGGCCGGGTCGAAACCGACCGTGATCACGGCCGTCATATCCGTGCCGTCAGGCATCTTGCCGGTGCCGTTGCCGATGATCCACAAGCCACCGACGGAGCGGACGGTCTCGGTGAATTGCTGCGACGGGTCGTCGGCATCGTAGCCCTCATGGCCGGAACTGGAGGTCATGACCCAGTCTCCGACGATCCTCTTGAGGAACTCATGTTCCTTCTGCGGCTTGGCGATTTCCATTTCCATTGTTGTTTCCTCCTCGTCCGTCCGTTTTCAGTGGCAGCAGGCTGCCGCCTTCGGCGCGTCCTCATACTGGTCGTGGCGGCGCACCCAATCCATTACCTCCTCTTCGTTACGGCCTTTTGGCACCAGATCGAGCAGCATCAGCGTGCCGAGCGTCTGTTCCGCGCCGCGGGCGTAAGTGGAATAGGTGTGGTAGATCTTGCCGTCGTCGCCCTTGGCGAAAACGCTGATACCGTGCAGGTCCTTCAGGTCGCCATAGGGCGCCATGTCACGGTAATTATAGGTGATTTCACCTTTGGCCATGTCCTCGTCGCGGAACGAGGCCTGATAATCGTAGTTGAAATCGCTGCCTTCGGCCGAAACCCAGGGGAATTTCCAGCCCATGCGGTTCCTGTAGCTTTCGATCTTCTCAAGCGGCGCGCGCGAAACCGCAACGAAACCCGCATCGCCATGCTTGAGGTGGATCAGCGCGCCGTCGACATGATCGGCAAAGAAGGAGCAACCGACGCAGCCCTCCTCCCAGTCCGGCGCCAGCATGAAGTGATAGACGATGAGCTGGCTGCAGGTGCCGAACAGTTCCTTCAGCGATTTGGGGCCGGAAGGGGCATCGAAGATATAATCCTTCGTCACCTCTTCCCAGGGCAGCGCACGCCGGGCCTCGTTCAGCCTGTCACGGGCGCGGGTCAGTTCCTTTTCCTTCACCAGCAGATCGCGGCGGGCCGCAAGCCACTCCTCTTTCGAAACGACGGGATGAGACATGATCTTTCCTCCTTGGATCCGTCTTTCACCACGGCACCGCCCCGCTTTGACGGTGGGCGCCGGCTATTTCTGTGCTGAAAGTCAATAAACAGTCTGCGGGGACATCAAGTTCCGCTTGACTAATTAGGTTGATATCAACATATTTATCCCATGTCAAACGCCAGCGTGATTCCTTTTTCGACAACTCTTTTCGTGCGGGATGCCTGTCTGTGCCTGCATGCGCAGCGCGCCGCACGGGCATTGGCGCGGTTGTTCGACAATGCGCTGAAGCCGGTCGGGATCACCAATGGACAATTTTCGCTGCTGATGTCGCTCAACCGGCCGGAGCCGCCGCCGATGGGACCGGTCGCCAATCTTCTGGCCATGGACCGCACGACGCTGACGGCGGCGCTGAAGCCGCTGGAGCGGCGCGGGCTGGTCAGCATCGAACAGGACCCGAAGGACAAGCGCGGCAAGCGGCTGCGGCTGACGGCGGACGGCATGGCCGTGCTCGCCGCCGCCTTCCCCATCTGGGAACGGACCCATGCCGAAATCGAAGCCCGCATCGGCAGCGGCGACCCCGACCGGCTGCGCCGCGACCTTGTCGACCTCGGCTGACAGGATTGACGGCATGGCGCCACTTTTGTCGGCGACAATGTCATCCGGCCGTCGTGCCGGGGAGCGAAACTACGAAGAAAGCGCAATCAAGGAGGAATGATCATGCGTGCAATCGTTTTTGTAAAAGCCACCAAAAGCAGCGAAGACGGCGTCATGCCCACGACCGAGCTGATCGAGGCGATGGGAAAATTCAACGAGGAACTGGTCAATGCCGGCATCATGCAATCCGGCGACGGCCTGCATCCCTCCTCCAAGGGCAAGAGGGTTGTGTTCGACGGCGACAGCCGCACGGTGATCGACGGCCCCTTCCCGCACACCAACGAGCTGGTCGCCGGCTTCTGGATCTGGACTGTGAAGGACATGGACGAGGCCGTGGCCTGGGTGAAACGTTGCCCGAACCCGATGCTGGAGCGCAGCGAAATCGAAATTCGCCCGATGTTCGAAATGGAAGACTTCGGCGACGCCGTAACGCCGGAAATCGCCGCGCATGTGGAAGAACTGCGCGCGCGTGTCGCGAAGCAATAAAGGCCGCTCAGGCGAGCGCCGGATTAAAATGGGAGAGTGCGGGCTTGCCGCATTCTCCCCCACCGCCTGCCATTGCAAAAGCCGTTGCCTCGAACAACCGCCGCTGTTAATGGTGAAACGGTTCAACCCGTTTCAAGAAAGGAGGCTTCGCATGGATATTTCCTGCTTCTGGCGCAATCGTCAGCTCTGCCACCTTTTTGCCCTGCAGACACGTTTGCAGGGCTGACCGGAACACCAACACTCTGGTTTGCCCAAAAGGCCGCGCAGAATGCAGCTTGTCTGCCGTTGCGCATGTTTTCACGACGGATCACCCCGAACCGAAACCCCGTACTGCCTGTGGCAGACCACGGTTCGTCACGGGTCCGTCCTGCCAGAGACGACTTCATGACCATCATCACGCTTCGAAACCTCGGAATCATTCTGGGCAAGCCGCTTTTTTCAAATCTCAGCCTCACGGTGAATGCTGGAGACCGCATCGGCATCGTCGCCGCCAATGGCTGCGGCAAATCCACCCTGCTCCATTGCCTTTCCGGTGATATGGAGCCCACCAGCGGCGATATCACCCGGCTGCGCGGACTGACGCAGTCCATCGTCCACCAGCATCTGCCCTTGCCGCTTATGGAACAGACGATGCGGGACGCCGTGCTTTCCGCCTTGCCGGCGGATACGATCGACAGCGAGAGCTGGCGTGCCGACATTATTTTCGACGCCATGCTGGTGCCGGAGCCGTTCCGCGAGCGCCGCCTGAAAGAGCTGAGCGGCGGCTGGCAGAGGCTTGCCATGCTGGCGCGGGCATGGATCACCGAGCCGGATGTGCTGCTGCTCGACGAGCCGACCAACCATCTCGACCTCGAAAAGATCAATGTGCTGGAAAACTGGCTCGGTGAATTGCCGCGCGATACGGCTGTCATCATCGTCAGCCATGACCGCGCCTTTCTCGACAATGTTACCAGGAGCACGCTGTTCCTGCGGCCGGAAAATTCGGCGCTGTTCCGGCTGGCCTATGGCCACGCACGGGCGGTGCTGGAAGAAGAGGATGCCGCCGATGAGCGGCGTTTCCAGCGCGACATGAAAACCGCCCAGCAATTGCGCCGTCAGGCCGCCAAGCTGAACAATATCGGCATCAATTCCGGCAGCGATCTTCTGACCGTCAAGACCAAGCAATTGCGTGAGCGGGCGGAAAAGATCGAGGAAAAGGCCCGGCCCGCCCATATCGAGCGATCCGCCGGCAAAATCCAGCTCGCCAATCGCGGCACCCATGCCAGGGTTCTGGTCACTCTGGAAGACGCGCCGGTCTCGACGCCGGACGGAACAGTGCTGTTTCGCACCGGCCGGCAATTTGTCCGTCAGGGGGACCGCATCGTCATTCTCGGCCGCAACGGCGTCGGCAAAACGCGGCTGATGTCGCTTCTGCAGGCGGCCGTATCGGGCGCAGGCCAGATAGACGGCATCAAGGCCACGCCCTCGCTGGTGGCCGGATATGTCGACCAGTCGCTCGCCGAGATCGATGACGACAGCACGCCCGTTTCGCTGCTATCCCGCCGCTTCGATATTGGCGACCAGCGCATCCATGGCCTGCTCGCGGGCGCGGGCATCAACATGGAAATGCAGAAACGCCGCATCGCCGCGCTTTCCGGCGGGCAGAAGGCGCGGCTTGCCATGCTGGCGCTGCGGTTGGCGGAGCCGAATTTCTACCTGCTGGACGAGCCCACCAACCATCTGGATATTGAGGGGCAGGAAGCGCTGGAGGCGGAAATCATCAGCCGTGAGGCCAGCTGCGTGCTTGTCTCGCACGACAGGAGTTTCGTGCGGACGGTCGGAACCCGCTTCTGGCTGATCGAAAAGCGCAGGCTGGTGGAAGTCGATGATCCGGAAGGGTTTTTCGCCTCGGCCTGATGGACTTGACAAGCAAACGCCCGTCAGCCCAAAAGGCTGGCGAGGCGTGGATCGCCGGCGAAATCCAAAACCGCAAAACCCGTTCTGCGCATCGGAAATTCGCAGAGCGCCTGCACCCCCGTTTTCGACAGGTGGATACGCCAGCTCATCCGTTCCACCGGCGTCTTCGCGGCAAAAGCCTTCGGCGACAGAACAGCGATGTTGAGGCCGCCGGCGGGGTCGCGTACCGAGCGATAGAGGATAGCCTCGATCTTCGCCAGACTCGCCTGATCGGCCAGCGCCTGGCATGGCTCGTAATTCTGCAGATCGGTCCACAGGCGAGCATCCCGGCTCAGTTCCGGTTTCGTCAGGTTGAGCGCCGCATCGGTAGCGATACGGGCGGCGAAGGCGGAATAGTCGGCGGGATTGGCGGGCAGCGGCGTGCCCGGCGATTCGGCATAAAACAGCAGCCGGTAAAAGGCCATTTCGGCGAGCGCCGTCTCCACCTTCTGGGCGGCGTAATAAACGCCTTCGGTATAGCCCGCGCGGCGGAAGCGCGAACCATGCGGATAGGCGGCTCCATACCGGAAGGGCGTGGCGAGAAGATAATCGAAACCGGCGCATTCCGGCGGAAACGGCCGCTTGCTCGTCTCCAGAATATCTTCCAGCAGCGATTGCTCCTCCACCGTATCCACCAGTTTCATGGTGGAGACCTGATGCTGCGCTTCCACCAGCCGCCAGTATTTTCCCGATACGGCGCGTTTTTCAGACAGGAGCGCGTCGGGCGTCCAGATAGGAGAGGACATCGATCAATCCGGTAATGGTGGTCAGTTTGTCGGCAGGCACGGCGTTCAGCGCAACATTGTGATTGCGCAGCCAGTTTTTCGCCACGGCCTCATCGCCGCCGGCAATCGCATCCAGCGAGCGGAAAACCCGGATCAGCAGCACCGCCAACTCGAAGGATTTGGCGCCCGGCTCCAGCAGGAAATCGAGCCGTTTCATGCGCGACACGGTGGGGGCGGAAACGCCGAGAATATCAGCCGTGCGCGCGGCATTCAGGCCCAGCCGCTCGGCGGCGGCGATAACGGCCTTGGTGACGACCCTGCCCTGCGAGGCGGTATCCATGGCGCTCTTGGCGTGAATATTCATGGCGCATATCCTTTCCTTGGAAAGAATATAGCATTTTTCTTTCTGAAAACAAGAAGGCCGGGATGAACCCGGCCCCATTGTTCAGATAGATAATTACACGAATTCGATCAGGCCACTGAGACCGGCACTTCCGTGGAGGTGCGCATGGCGTGGCTGTACGGGCAAACGATGTGAGCGGCGGCAACCAGCTTTTCGGCGACTTCGCGCTCAACGCCCGGAATATTGGCCTTCAGCGACACTTCGATGCCGAAGCCGCCGCCGTCTTCGCGTGGGCCGATGCCGACGGTTGCCGTCACAGTCGTGTCTTCAGGAATCTTTACCTTTTCCTTGCCGGCAACGAATTTCAGCGCGCCCAGGAAGCAGGCGGAATAACCGGCTGCGAAAAGCTGTTCCGGATTGGTGCCACGGGCGCCATCGCCGCCCAGCTCCTTCGGAACGGTCAGCGTCACGTCGAGAACGCCGTCTTCCGACTTGGCGTTGCCGGCGCGGCCACCGGTGGCGGATGCTTTGGTCGTGTAGAGAATGGGCATGACATTTACTCCTTCGGGTTGGTGTTGGGCATCTTATAACGCACAATTAAATTGTGCGCAATATAGTTTTGCACATTGAATGAGATTTTGTTTTTTGCGATAATTTTCACGAAATTTCGCCGCGCATCCATGCGGCAGGAACCGAAAGCGGGGGCTGATTGTTCCCTTCCCGGTTGATTTTGGAGCAGGAAAATGGACGCAGAGGGCGACGAGAAGAAGATGGAAAGCCTGTTGAGGCTGGACCAGCAGATATGTTTTGCCCTTTATGGCGCGGCACACGCCTTCACGCGCGCCTATAAGCCGCTGCTTGATCCGATCGGGCTCACCTATCCGCAATATCTCGTCATGATGGCGCTATGGGAAAAAGAGACATCCACCGTCAAGGCGCTCGGCGAAATGCTGGGCCTCGATTCGGGCACGCTGTCGCCGCTGCTGAAAAGGCTAGAACATGCGGGGCTGATCACCCGCAAGCGCGGCACGGTGGATGAGCGGCAGGTGCTGGTGGCCCTGACACCGAAGGGCGCGAACCTCAAAAAAGAGGGCGTGAAGATCATGGCGGCAATCGGCAGCGCGACTGGCTGCGGGCTGGAAGAGCTGGTGCAGATTCGCGACCGGGTGAATGCGCTGAAGGACAATCTCAGCCGTCAGTGATCTCGAAAAAAACAGGGCGCAACATTTCCACGTCATGCCGGACTGGATCCGGCATCCAGCCACGGCGCGTCTGCGCCGTGAAAGAGTCATTTGCGATCAAGGACTTGATCGCGCTGGACCCCGGATCAGGTCCGGGGTGACGGTGTGCGGATGAGACATTTTCGCCCATCGTTTTGCCACCGGGAGCAATACCAGGCGGCCCCAGAGGCCGCCTTCTTATGCAAGGGAAGTCCGGCTTACTGCCAGACCACCACACGCGCCTTCTGCGGCACGCGGTCGTAAAGGTCGATGACGTCCTGGTTCATCAGGCGCACGCAGCCGGAGGAGACGGCCTTGCCGATGGAGTTCCATTCCGGGGAGCCGTGCAGACGGTAGAGCGTATCCTTGCCGTTCTGGAAGATATAAAGCGCGCGGGCGCCGAGCGGGTTTTTCAGGCCCGGCGGCATGCCACCGTTCTTGGAGGAATATTTGACCAGTTCCGGCTGGCGGGCGACCATTTCGTCCGGCGGGGTCCATTTCGGCCATTTCTGACGCCACTGGATGACGCCCTCGCCCGACCAGGCGAAACCTTCGCGGCCGATGCCGACGCCATAACGCATGGCGCTGCCGCCCTGCTCCACCACATAAAGGAAGCGCGAGCGCGTATCGACAACCACGGTGCCGGGGCGTTCGCCGGTCGGGTCGACAACCCGCTGGCGGTAATAACGGCGGTCGATTTTCTGATAGGGGACGGCGGGAATGACGTAACCGCCATCCTCAACCGAGCCGTACATGACGGCCAGTTCCGCATCGCTGACGCCCGGCGAAAACATCTGCCGGAAATCGCTGCCGATGGCGCTTGCCTGCTGGCGAATGGCGTCTCCCGTGCCCGACGAGGCGCAGCCTGCGAGAAGCGAAGCGGAGGAGATGCCGAGAAAGGAAAGGAAGGTGCGTCTGGAAAGATCTGTGTCGGTGCTTGTCATAAGGCCGGTTTGTCCCACATTTCGAACGGCTATATCGCCGTTGTACGTCATTTGTTCCGTTTCATGCGTATTGCGAAAATAGTTAACCGACCGCTAAAAGCCAGTCACAAGGCGCTGGCGGAATGGGTCCAATATCTCTTTCTTTTAGAACGTGTTCAGATAACCACAATCTGCGCCCCCTGCGGCACACGCTCGTAGAGATCGATCACATCCTGATTGAGCATGCGCACGCAGCCGGAGGACGTCGCCTTGCCGACGGATTGCCAGTCCGGCGTGCCATGCACGCGGTAAAGCGTGTCCTTGCCATCCTTGAAGATATAAAGCGCACGCGCGCCGAGCGGGTTGTTGAGACCGGGCGTCATGCCGCCATTGGCGGCGGAGATGGAGGCGAGCTCCGGCTGGCGCTTGACCATTTCATCGGGCGGCGTCCAGCGCGGCCATTTCGCCTTCCACTGGATCTTGCCACGGCCCGACCAAGCATAACCGTCGCGCCCCAGCCCAACGCCGTAACGGATCGCCTTGCCGCCGGACTGCACGAGATAGAGAAAATGCTGTCTGGTATCGACGATAATCGTGCCGGGGGCTTCCGCCGTCTGGTAGCTCACTTCCTGCCTCAGATAACGCGGATCGATGCGGCCATAGGGAATGGCCGGCAGCGAGCGGTCCTCATCGCGGATCGGGCCATACATGACCCGGTGCAGCGGATTGGAGACAGGCAGGCCATAGGCCATCGCCTGACCCTGCGGCTGCTGCGCGTTATAACCCTGCACCTGCGGGGCTTGCAGCCCCTGCCCGCGCACCGGCGGACCGTATTCCTGATGGAAGCGGGTTCTGAACAGATCCGGCGGGCGTGTCGAAAGCTGGCCCGGCTGCGGCGGCAGTTCCGGCTGGCGATTGGAGCTGACGGAGTTGAAATTGAATACCGGCGCCGTTTCCCTGACGAAAACATCCGGGTCCATCCGGGTCGTATCCGTCACGAAAAGGCAGCCGCTCATGAGAGGCAGCAGGGCAAGCCCCGCCAGAGAGGCCGCCCGGCGACCGTTTTTCAAAAGGAGTGCTATCATCTGAACCGCTTCATGGAATCCAATCTGCCGGCATGATGAACCGTGCGGCTGGCGCGAAGCTGGCGTCGGTTTTTCAAAAAAAATCGAAAAACCGCATTTTTGCTCTTGAAGCTCTAGTTGCTAGAGGTGCCAGATTGGCTGTCGACTGGAATTCAGGAGCGGAAACCATGAATATTTCGACAGGCATAAACATCAAGGGCAAAGACGGGGAGCCACTGACCTTCTCCGTTGGCGGCATGGATTGCGGCAGCTGCGCGGCGAAAATCGAAACCGCGCTTTCCCGCCTGCCGGGCGTTGCCGACGTCAAGGTTTCCGTTGCGCGCGAAAGGCTGAACCTTTCGCTGGCCGAAAGCAAAACCTCGGTCGAAAAAATCGAAGACACGCTGCGCAAGCTCGGTTTCAAACCCGCTTTGCTGCCACAGGAAAAAGTCTCCCGCGCAAAAGTCGAAGCGGATCATCACGGCCACGGCCATGAGGACCACGATCATTCGTCCTGCGGCGGCCACCATGCCGATACCGGAGCGAGCGCCGACAGCAGCAATGCGCTGACCTTTTCGGTCGGCGGCATGGATTGCGGCAGCTGCGCCGCCAAGATCGAGACCGCGCTTTCCCGCCTGCCCGGCGTTGCCGACGTCAAGGTTTCCGTTGCGCGCGAAAGGCTGAACCTTTCGCTTGCCGAGAGCAAAACCCCGGTCGAAAAAATCGAAGACACGCTGCGCAAGCTCGGTTTCAAGCCGGCCCTGCTGCCGCAGGAAAAGACCGCGCGAGAAAAAGCGGCAGATCACAATCACGACCATGATCACGGGTCATGCAGCGGCCATCACCACGACCATGATCATTCAGATCATGACCATTCGGGGCATGACCATTCCGCGCACGATCACGCGTCCTGCGGCGGGCATGATCATGACCACTCCAAGCATGACCATTCTGGTCACGATCATTCCGGCCACGACCATGCGGGCCATTCGCATGGCTCCGCTCCGGCGGCTGCAGTGCAGAGCGCGGAAGTGGGGCACGCCCATGGCGCGGATGAAAAAGGCGCGTGGTGGCGCACTGCAAAGGCGCGCAACACCTTCACCGGCACCGTTCTGGTCGCCATCGCCTATGCGGCGGAACTGAGCTTCCCGGCATGGGGCGGTTACGCTTTCATCATCGCCACGCTGGTCACGCTCTTCCCCATCGCGAAGAACGCCTTCAACGCCGCCCGTTTCGGCGCGATCTTCACCATCGAAATGCTGATGACGATTGCCGCCATCGGCGCGATCATCATCGGCGAGGCGGAAGAGGCGGCCATCGTCGTGTTGCTCTTCTCCGTCGGCGAATTGCTGGAAGGTTTCGCGGCTGCCCGCGCACGCTCGGGCATCAAGGCGCTCGGTTCGCTGCTGCCGAAAACGGCTCTGGTGGAGGAAAACGGCGCGCTGCGACAGGTTGCGGCCGATCAGGTGCGCATCGGCCAGGTGGTCGTGGCGCGTCCCGGCGACCGTATCGCCGCCGATGGCGTTGTCATGGAAGGCCAGTCCAGCGTCGATGAATCGCCGATGACCGGCGAGAGCATCCCCGTCGCCAAGGAAAAGGGCGCGCGCGTCTTTGCCGGCTCGATCAACCACGACGGATCGCTGCGCATCCGCGTCGACCGCGCGCCGGAAGACAACACCATTGCCCGCATCATCACGCTCGTCGAGGAAGCGCAGGATGCGCGTGCGCCGACCGAGCGTTTCATCCAGAGCTTCTCGCGTTATTACATGCCGCTGATCGTGGCGATCTCGGTGCTCACCATCATCGTGCCGCCGCTTGTCGGCCTCGGCGACTGGGATACGTGGATTTATCGCGGTCTCGCCCTGCTGCTGATCGGTTGCCCCTGCGCGCTGGTCATTTCGGTTCCCGCGGCCATCGCCTCCAGCCTTTCGGCCGCGGCACGCCACGGCATGCTGGTGAAGGGCGGCGCGGTCATCGAAATGCTGGCGCGCACCGAAACCGTCGCCTTCGACAAGACCGGCACGCTGACGCTCGGCGAACCTGTCGTGACCGACGTGGTGGCGCTTGACGGCAACGACGCAGAGCTGATTGCGCAGGCCGCAACCATCGAGCACGAATCGAGCCATCCGCTCGCCCGCGCCATCGTCAATCATGCCGAAAAGCTGGGCGTGAAGCCCCTGCCCGGCTCCAACATCAAGGCGATTTCCGGTCGCGGCATGCAGGGCAATGTCGGTGGGAAGGAGCTGTTCATCGGCGCACCGCGTTTTGCGACGGAGGTCGGCACCCTCTCGAAGGATCTTGCCGACCGTATTTCCGCGCTGGAAAGCGAAGGCAAGACGGTGGCGGTCGTGATGACCGGCGGCGCGGCAAGCGGCCTCTTCGCCATGCGCGATGAGCCGCGCAAGGATGCGGCCGAAGGCGTGAAAGCGCTGAAGGAAATGGGCATTTCCTCGCTGATGCTGTCGGGCGACAATGCCCGCACGGCGCGCGCCATCGGCAACAAGCTGGGCCTTGAGGCGCGCGGTGAACTCTTGCCGCAGAACAAGGTCGAGGAAATCCGCAAGCTTGCCGAAAAGAAGACCGTGGTGATGGTGGGCGATGGCATCAACGATGCGCCTGCCCTTGCGGCGGCAAGCGTCGGCGTCGCCATCGGTTCCGGAACCGATGTTGCGATGGAAGCGGCGGATGCGGCGCTGATGCGCAACAATGTCGGCGACGCCGCCCGCCTGATCGGCCTGTCGCGCGCCACCATGAGCAACATCCGCCAGAACGTGACCATCGCGCTCGGCCTGAAGGCGGTCTTCCTTGTCACTACCGTCACCGGCGTTTCGGGCCTGTGGCTCGCCGTTTTCGCCGATACCGGCGCGACGGTTCTGGTGACCGCCAATGCCATGCGGCTGCTCGGCTATTTCAACCGCAACAAGGGCTGACATTCCATTCGCATGCAAGACGGCCGGGTCTCGTCAATCGAGGCCCGGCCGTCTCATTTACGGCATATTGACAAACTAATTGCGTCCAATAAATACCGCGTACCGCCGTTTCCACGTGCGTGACAATCGATTCCACGCGCAGGAGCGCTGAACTTGGCAAAGCATGGCTATAACCGCATCGCGTACCGCGCGATCAAGATCGGTGGAAACATCGCCAAGGTCATCTTTTCCATCGATTTGTTCATCCGGCCCGGCAGAAGAAAAACGCTTCCGCAATATCAGCCAGCCAGACGCAGCCCGAAATCGGAAAAGGCCATTCCCCGCATCATCTGGCAGACGAATTACTCCAACCGGGTAACGACGCCGATCTATGCGAATTTCCTGTTCAACCGTTGGCTGACGCCGGAATTCGAATATCGCTACCATGATGACGAAGCGTGCCAGACCTATATCGACCGGCATTTTCCCGGACGTTACGCCGACGCCTTCCGTCGCCTGCAGGTGGGTGCCGCCAAGGCGGATTTCTGGCGTATTCTGGTGTTGTTGCAGGAAGGCGGCATCTATCTCGATATCGATTCCAATTTTGCGGCCCGCCCCGAGGATGTGATCGGCTCGCAGGAAGAGGCCGTTTTCATCGCCATGAAAAGCGGCGAGATCACGAATTACTTCATGGCCTCCAGGCCCGGCCACCCGGCGCTCAGGCTGATGGCCGACCGTATTTCCCAGAATATCGAAGATGGAACGCTCGCCAGCGTCTATGACATGACCGGCCCGACGGTGGTGCATGCCGTCGTCAAGGAGCTCGGCCTGCCGGTCCGCAATTACCGCGAAATGTGCACCCAGGGGCAGTTCACCAATAAGCGCGCCCAATATGCCGACAAAAAAGACGGCGCATGGTGGGCGGAGCAGGCAAAGACGTCCATCGTCAAGAACTAGGGCATCTGCGGTAAACGTGCGAAGCGGTTTTACCGGACATGCTCCTGAACCTCAGACGTTCCTAGACAGCGGCACAGTTCGCATTTCAAACGAAGGCGTTGAAAAGGCGGATGCTTTCCTCGACCGCATGCGGCACCACGCCGTTATGGGTGCCGGGCAACAGCTTCCTGTCGACCTTGAAGCCGGATGTCAGGGCGCGATCCACGAAAAGCTGGTGATCGGCATCGAAAGGCCGCTCCTCCGTGCCGCGTAGAAGCAGCGCCGGACATTTGAGGCTGGGGCCGAAACAGACGGAGGAGCGCATGATGAATTCGCGCTCGTCGGTCTCGTCGAAACAGATCTCGTCGCTATAGCGGTTGAAATAACGCCAGGAATTGACGCCGGCGGATATGGGTGCCGCGGCGCGGAACCTGCGGCTCATGGCGGCCAGAAGCGTCAGCGTGCCGCCATTGGAATGGCCGGCGATGAAGAAGCGGTTTCTGTCGATGCCGGGAAGGTTTTCCAGATAGGTGGCCGCCGCCAGCGCATCCGCCGTTTCGTCATAGAAACCGGAATAATTGCCGCTCTGGCCGTTTTCACCACGGAAGGACGGCAGAAGCACGACATAGCCCGCTTCCCAATAGGGCTTCATCAGCGCCCAATGGCCGTCTCCGGTGGCGTTGCCGCCATGGAGGAAAAGTACGGCGGGCTTAAGCGTTTTTGACGGCTGGTAGTGGGAGAGCCAGGCGACAAGCTCGATGGAGCCATCCGGCCCGCCGGGATAGGTGACACGTTCCGCCCCGGGCGGCGTGCCGAGCGCCGAGGATTTTTCCGGCGCAGCCATTTTTCGCAAGAGATGGGTGTGGAACCGTTTGCGTGCCTCCGCATAATCCTGCCGCTCCAGCGGCAACACCTCGGGCGCGGCAATGCCCGCTTTCGCACGCGGTGGTAAAAATGCGGCCGCCGACAGCCCCATGGCGCCGGCCAGCAGGCTTCGCCGGGTCAGGCTCGGCAAGATGGTGCCGCTCTCTTCCTGTCCGAAGGCTGAAGAAAGAAAGCGTTTGTCTGCCATATGGTCACCTGAAGGGATGGTTGTAACAGCAGTTCAACACTGCGGCGGGAGGCTGTCCAATCACGGATTCGCGAATGACAACAATGTATTCGCAGCCATCATGGCAATTTCTGGACAGAATCTTCCCCGTTTCCGTGCCTGCCACGGAGGATGAGGGGCCTACACTTCCACGCCATCGATCATCGCCACCAGCGTCGAGAGCCTGTCCGCCTCCGCCGGCAGCTTGTCGGCGCGCAGCCGCGCAATGCGCGGAAACCGCATGGCGACGCCGGATTTGTGGCGGGTGGAACGGTTGATGCCCTCGAAGGCCACCTCCAGCACGAAACCGAAATCCGGTGTGGCGCGCACCGCCCGCACCGGGCCGAAACGCTCCACCGTATTGTCGCGCACGAATTTGTCCAGCACCTCCAGCTCCGCATCGGTGAAGCCGAAATAGGCCTTTCCAACCGGTACGAGCTGTTCGCCGTCCTCGCCTTCCGCCCAGACGCCGAAGGTGAAATCGGAATAATAGCTAGAGCGCTTGCCGTGGCCGCGCTGCGCATACATCATCACGGCGTCGATATTATAGGGATCGCGTTTCCACTTGAACCATGGCCCCTTGGCGCGGCCGGCCTGATAGGCGCTGTCGCGGCGCTTGATCATCACGCCCTCGATCACCGGATCGGGAGGGGCGGCGCGCAGCGTGTCGAGTTCCTGCCAGCTGGAAAAGCCGATCAGCGGCGAGAGGTCGAAACGGTCATGCGGCGCGTGCTCGATGATATCCGACAGGCGGCCGCGGCGCTCCATGTAGCTTTCGGTGCGAATATCGCTCTCGCCATCAAACAACAGGTCATAGGCGCGAATGAAGGCTGGATAGTCATCCAGCATCTTCGCTGTCACCGACTTGCGGTTAAGCCGCTGCTGCAGGTCGGAAAAGGTGCGGGTGAGATTGTTGGAGCGCGCTGTGCCGCCGATCAGCAACTCGCCATCCATCACGCCTTCGAAATCGATCGCCTCCAGAACATCGGGAAAGGCGCCGGAAATATCGTCGCCGGAGCGGGAGTAGAGTTTTCGCGTGGCGCCTGCGCGGGAGAGCTGCACGCGAATGCCGTCCCACTTCCATTCGGCGGCGTAATCGGCCGGGTCCAGCGCATCGAGGTCGCCATCCGCCACCGGCGTTGCCAGCATCACCGAGTGGAAGATGGCGGGCGTCGCCAGTACCGGACGATCAGACTTGCCCTCAAGCCAGGCGAAAAGCGGCGTATAGGGCGGCGTCAGCCCGTGCCAGAGGGTCTCGATTTCGGTGATGTCTTTCCCGGCGAAATCGGCCAGCGCCTGCCGTGCCAGCCGCGCCGAAACGCCGATGCGCAGGCTGCCGGTGGCGAGTTTGAGAAAAGCGAAACGCGAGGATGTATCGAGCCGGTCGAGAAGATCGCGCACTGCGCCGCGCACCTCCGTGCGGCCGAGTGAATTCATCAGTGTCACGACGTCGCCGAGGCGCGGGTCCTGGGCCTCTGCATCATCCGCGCCGCCAATATTGCCCCAGACCAGCGAAATGGTCTCGGCCAGATCGCCAACATAATCATAGGAATAGCGGAACAGAACCTCATCCATCCGCTCCAAGACCAATTCGCGCAGCAGGGCCGGTTTGACGCTTTTGAGGTCCAGCGTGCCGGCAATCGCCGCCAGCCCGTGGCCTCGGTCTGGATCGGGCGTATCGCGGAAATAATCGGTCAGCAGCTTCAGTTTGCCGTTGCGCGAAGGGGTGAGAACGAGGCGGTCGAGCAGCGTGGCGAAGGCTTTCATCTCAATCCCCCTCATCCTCGTAACCGACAAGATGCAGCGGCTTGGCGGCAATGCCCTGCAATTGACACCAGCGCACCAGCGCCTCCTCACGGCCATGGGTGACCCAGACGGCCTGCGGGGAAATTTCCCTGATCGTCTCCAGAAGTTCCGGCCAGTCGCAATGGTCTGATATCACCAGCGGCAGCTCCACGCCGCCCTGTTTGGCGCGTTGCCGCACCATCATCCAGCCGGAAGCGAAGGCAATCAGCGGTTCGTTGAAGCGCCGCGCCCAGCGCTCCTGAAACGCCGAGGGCGGACCGACGACGATCGCGCCCTTGAAGGCGGAAGGATCGCTTTTTTCGAGCGTGGCCGGGCGCAGATCGCCGAGATCGATGCCCTGCGAGACGTAATAATCGCAAAGCCGCGCCAGCGCGCCGTGAATATAAATGGGATCGGAATAACCGTTGTCCCGCAAAAGCCGGATGACGCGCTGCGCCTTGCCCAGCGAATAGGCGCCGACAAGGTGCGTCCGCTCGGGAAACTGTTTGATGGAGGTGAGCAGCTTGCCGATTTCCACGCGCGGCAGCGGATGGTGAAACACCGGCAGGCCGAAGGTGGCCTCGGTGATGAAGACATCGCAGGGAACAGTCTCGAAGGGTGCGCAGGTGGGATCGACGCCGCGCTTGTAATCGCCCGATGCGACGATGCGCAGGCCGTTCATTTCCACCGAGATTTGCGCCGAACCCAGCACATGGCCGGCGGGATGGAAACCGGCGGTGACGCCGTTCACCTCCACCGTCTCGCCGAATGCCACCGCCTGCTCGCTGCCGCAGAAATCCTCACCGTAACGGATACGCATGATATCCAGCGTCTGGCGCGTGGCCAGTACCGCGCCATGGCCGGCGCGGGCGTGATCGGAATGGCCATGGGTAATGAGCGCCCGCGCCACCGGGCGCACGGGATCGATATAAAAATCGCCCGCCGGGCAATAAAGGCCCTTGGGCGTGGAGTTCAGGAGCTGTTCCGGCTTCATTTTCATTGAGATAGGGCCGCCCGCGCGAATGTAAAGTGCTGCGAGCATAACGCGGAACGGGCGTTAAATTTCCAGCGGCGGTGTTTTTGTTTTGTAAGCATCTCCCGTCATTCCGGCCTTGAGCCGGAATCTAGCAGTCGCGCGTCTGCGCGGCGGGAAGAGCTCTCTCAGCCCAAGGACTTGGGCTGACTGGATACCGGCGCAAGGCCGGTATGACGGAGGAGAGGTTTCAGCACAAAACCAGCATTCACAACTGCCTACCTGCCTACTCCCCCGCCCCTTCGGCCGGCTTCGCCTGCGCCGCCGCCGGCAGTCGCACCGGTTTCAGCATCAGCGCCGCCGCAAGGCCGATGGCGGCGGTTGCGGCTGCGGCGAAGAAGAGCGGCGTAAACGCATCCGAATAGAGCGAGGCGACGGCGGCCTGCGAGGCCGCCGGGAGTTCGGAGAGCATTTTCGGCGTCAGTTCCTCGATCTTGCCGACGCCGGGAATATCGACCGCCACGCCCTTAAGGCTCGATGACACGATGGCGCCATAGACCGAAATGGCAATGGCAGCGCCACCCATGCGGGTCAGCGTCACCGCGCCGCTCGCCGCACCGATATCCGCCTTGGGCGCGGAATTCTGCACGCCGATGATCGGCGCCTGCTGGCCGAGGCCGACAGCAAAGCCTTGTGCCAACATGAGGACCGCAATCACCCAAAGCGGCGTTCCCGCATGCATCTGCGTGAAGAGCAGCATGGCGATGACGTTGATGGAGAGACCCGCCACCGAGAAGGGCTTGTAGACGCCGGTGATCGAAATCAGCCGTCCCGCCGAAAGCGAGCCCATGACGATGCCGCCGGTGACGGCGATGAAGAACAGGCCGGCATGGGGGGGCGAAAGCCCGGTCGTGGTCTGCAGGAACAGAGCATAATAATTGACCATGCCGATACCGATGCCGCCGCTGGTCAGCGACACGATCATCAACAGCGGAAAGGTGCTGTCCTTGAAGAGACGCAGCGGCACCACGGGTTCCGGCGCGCGGCGTTCCACCTGCACCCAGAGAAAGGCGGCGATGACGGCGAAAGCGATGATGCCGAGGCTGGGGCCTGCAATCAGCGAGCCGAACAATTCGCTGCTGTCTGCCCAGAAGACCACGCTGGCAATGGTGGCCGCCAAGAGCACCGCGCCGAGATAATCGATCTTCGGCTGGCGGGCCGGACGACGGTACGGCAGCATCAGCGCCAGCCCTGCAATCACGATAATGCCAAGCGGCAGGTTGATGAGGAAGATCGACCGCCAGCCGAACAGGTCGCTCATCGTGCCGCCGAGGATCGGGCCGACACTGCCTGACGCCATGATGGTGAGGCTGGAATAACTCTGGTAGCGGGCGCGCTCGCGCGGTTCGAACAGATCCGCATTGACGGAAAAGATCGACACCATGATGCCGCCGCCGCCAAGCCCCTGCAACACGCGGGCGGCAATTAGGCTGTCCATCGACCATGCCAGCCCGCAGGCGAGCGAGCCGAGCGTGAAGATGACGACCGCCGCGATCATCACATATTTGCGGCCGAACAGATCGCCGAGCTTGCCGTAGACAGGCATGACGGCGCTTGTCGCCAGAAGATAGGCCGAACCGATCCAGCCGAAACGCTCCAGCGCACCGAATTCGCCGACGATGGTGGGCAATGCTGTCGATACGATCTGGTTATCGAGTGTCGCCATGAACATGGCCAGCATCAGGAACAGAAAGACGATGAGCCTGCGCCGATGATCCGACACAAGCGGCGCCACGGGGGCGGTGGACATATCCATGAAAAATCTCGTTGGCTTCCGGCGGTTTTGCTGCGACAATTTGTGTGCTATCAGCATATATATGTCAATGGCAAGTTTTTGACATCTGTGCTAATGCCGCTAAATGTGATCGGAAAACAGCATCGAAAGGGACGATGAAGCGTGGCGACTGAGGAAAACTGGAACGAGGATCTGCCCGAGGACATCAAGCGGATCGGCAATACGATGACGCGCATGCGCATCATGATCGGCCGCCGCATCATCGGCCGCATGGCGCTTGCCAAGCTCGCTCCGGGTCTCGAACTTTCCCATATCGACGTTCTCGATATTCTGCGCCGGGCGGAAGGCGATGTTACCGTGGGTGCGATTGCCGAGGGCATGCGCATCGATCCCTCACGCGGCAGCCGGGTGGTGGCGGATATGGTGGGGCGCGGCCTGCTGAAACGCGGCGTCTCCCAGGAAGACGGCCGCCGCAGCATTGTCGAAATCACGCCGCTCGGCACCAGTCTTTTGCAGGAAATGCGCCGGACGAAGATGAGCGTCATCGAGGACGTGATGGATGGATGGCCCGCGGAGGATGTGGAGACATTCGCACGCCTGTTCGAACGCTTTATCGACCGTTTCGAAAATCGTCTGTCGCCGGATACGGACTTCTTCACGGATCAGAAAAAATCATAGCTGCCCCGGCGATCTGCAACTTCACTTTAAAACGACGAAACCGTAACGTGCCGCGCATCGAACTGGTCAAGGGGTAATTTCGATGTTGACGATCTACGGTGTCTACCGTTCCCGTGCCACGCGCACGTTGTGGCTTGCGGTTGAACTGGGCATAGAATTCAAGCATGTGCCCGTGATACAGGCCCGCCGCCTTGCCGATCCGCTGGCTGCGGATGCGCCGCTCAACACGCTGTCTCCCGCATTTCTCGCCGTCAACCCGATGGGCACCATTCCCTGCATCGAGGATGACGGCATGGTGCTTTACGAATCCATGGCCATCAATCTCTACCTTGCCCGCAAATATGGCGGGCCGCTCGCCCCCATCGACCTGAAGGAAGATGCGGCGATGCTGCAATGGTCCTTCTTTGCCGCCACCGAAATCGAGACCAATTCGCTGAAGATTTCCTCCGCCATCGCCGAAGGCCTCTCGGAAAGCGATAGCGGCAAGGCCGTGATCGATGTCGCCGCCCGGCTGCTGAAGCGCCCCTTCCGGGTGCTGGAGCAGCACCTTTCCAGCCACGACTATCTGGTGGGCGACCGTTTCACCGTCGCCGATCTGAACGCGGCGGAAATCGTTCGTTACGCCCAGGGCCACAAGCCGCTGTTCGATGCCCATCCGGCGCTGAAAGCCTGGTTGGATCGCTGCCAGGCCCGCACAGCGTTCAAGACCATGTGGGATACGCGTGCGGCCGAGGCGGCCTGAGCGGTTAAGCCGCTTTTCCCTCCGTCATGCCGGACCTGATCCGGCATCCAGCCAGCCCAAGTCCTTGGGCTGAAAGGACTCTTCTAGCCGCGCAGACGCGCGTCGGCTGGATTCCGGCTCAGGGCCGGAATGACGGAAATACTGAGCCCCTCAGCCCCTCTCGCCCGCCAGCGCCCGCTGCACCGCCGGGCGGTCGTTCATGCGGCGGAAGTGGTCGTGTACCTTCGGGAAGCGGGCAATATCCACGCCATCGCTTTCCAGCCAGCCGGACATGACGAAAAGATAGGGATCGGCAACCGAATAGGCCGTGCCCAAAACCCATGGGCCGTGCAGCATGCCGTGCTCGATCAGTTCGAAGCACTCGCCCATGGTCTGCGGCACTTTCGCCTTCATATCGGCCAGCGAACTATCCTCATTCGCCCAGCGGCTGCCGCGCCGGCCATGCGCGTGGGCGACATGCACGGTGGAGGAAATGAAGGCGTTGAACGACTGCATCAGCGCGAATTCGAATGGATCGTCGAGCGGCGCGAGCTTCTTTTCCGGCGCCATCTGGGCGATGAAGGCGAGGATGGCGGGCGTCTCCGTCAGCACGCCGCTTGCCGTGGCCAGTGCGGGCACGCGGCCCTTCGGATTGATCTTTAAAAATGCCTCGGAGCGTTGCTCGCCCTCCGCGAAATTGACGCGGTGGGCCTTGTAAGGCAGGCCGGATTCCTCAAGCACGATATGGCTGGCGCGGGAGCAGGAACCGGGGGAGAAGAACAGTGTGAACATGGATATGCGACCTCCAAAGCAATGAAGCGTCCGTTTCTTCCTCATGCGGACGCCGCCCCTCGGCGGCCATGGGATGACCGTCACACGCAGGGCACGTCATCATCGTGCCCGCAACCGGCCGCGTCAAAGGTTATTTAAAGCCCGACGACTCTGACATCGCCGACATGGATGCCGTTCCAGTTGCGCATCTGCCGGTTCGCCATGCCGCTCAAAGCCTGTTGCTCGGCGCTGCCTTCATCGAAATAGCGGGCCAGCAGTGCCGAGACCATGGCTTCCGCCGCCCGCGTCGTGCCGTCTTCGCATTTCACCGCCATGGCAATGCCCTTTTCCGGCAGGGCGGCGACGAAGACGCCTTCAGCGCCGGTCTTTGCGAAGATTTTTCCCGGCGCGATCTGCATCAGTTTTGTGCAGGCGCGGCCGGTGCCCGCCACGTAAAAGGGCTCTGCCATGCAGGCCTCGACGAGACGGCGCGAGGCTTTCGCACGGCCCGCTTCCAGCCCTCTGCCCGTCGCCATCTTTGCGAAACCGTGCGCCAGCCCTTTGAGCGGAACGGCATAGGTGGGGATGGAGCAGCCATCCACGCCGCAATTGTCCTGACCGAGAGCAGCACCCGTCAGGCTTGCCATCGTGGCGCGGATTTCCTGCTGCAGCGGGTGATCGTAACCGACATAGCCCTTGGGGTCAGTGCCGGTGTGGCAGCAGGCGCAGATGAAACCGGAATGTTTGCCGGAGCAATTATTGTGAAGCGCGGTCGGCTTTTCCAGCGTGCGGGCCTGATGGATGATGGTTTTCTGGTCGGAAGACCAGTGCGCACCGCATTCCAGCGTATCGGCATCCCTGCCCGCCTTCGCCAGCATCGAAGCGGCGAGCTCCACATGCGCGTCCTCGCCGGAATGGGAGGAGCAGGCAAGCGCCAGTTCGCGGTTGCCGAAGCCGTAGGCATCCGCAGCGCCGCTTTCCACCAGCGGCAGCGCCTGCATGGCCTTGCAGGCGGAACGCGGAAAGATGCCGCGCTCGATATCGCCCGCCGAAAACAGCACGCCGCCATCGCCATCCACCACCACGGTAAGGCCATGATGGCGGCTTTCCACGAGGTTGCCGCGGGTGACTTCGACGGTAACGGAATTGTTCATTTTCGCAGCCTCAAAAAATTCTGATTTCATGTGGTTGATACCGCAATTGATTTTTCGATGCACGGGGCTGTTCGTGAAATTTGCAAAACGTCTGCTGCTGGCGATTGCCGTTATCTATCTGCTTCCCGCGCTGGCATCGGCCGGGCTGTGGGCCATGAAAGACCATCCGCGCGGCTGGAACGCCGCAAGATGGTCGTCCTCCGGCATGCTGCCGGCGGCGTCCAGCAACGGCGAAGCCGCCGTCTACGTCTTTTCCGCCATGACCGGCGGTTTCAAAGGCTCCGTCGCCAGCCACGCCTGGGTCGTGCTGAAAAAGCCGGGTGCCGCGAGCTATGACCGTTATGACAAGGTGGGCTGGGGCACGCCGATCCGCCGCAATGGTTATGCGGCGGATGCCTTCTGGTATTCCAACACGCCGCGCCAGGTGGTGGCCATTCATGGCACGGAGGCGGAAAAGCTGATCCCGAAGATCGAAAAGGCGATTGCCGATTACCCCTATGGCAAGCCGGGCGGCTATCGCATCTATCCCGGCCCCAACTCCAACACGTTCGTCGCGCATGTGCTGCGCAGCGTGCCCGAGCTCGGCGTCGTGCTGCCGCCGGACGCGGTCGGCCGCGACTATCTGCCGGACGGCGCGTTTTATCACATCGCCGATGACTGGAAGGATGCAAGCGTTTCGCTCGGCGGCCTGTTCGGCGTTTCGGCGGGTGCGCGCAGCGGTTTCGAGATCAATTTTCTCGGTCTTGTCGCCGGCATCGATTTCAGCCGGCCCGGCGTAAAGATACCGGGGCTCGGTTACTTCGGCGTGGCGGGCATCCGCGCATAAGCGGTTAGGTTTCGCTGGCCTGAGCGGCGCGCCGGGCGCGGATGCTCTGGGCGATGAAGACCCGCGACAGGCCATGATAAAGCGGCTCGCGGGAGAAAAGCCGCGATGTCAGATACCCGAGCATCGATGCGGCCATGATGGGCATGACGCCTTCATGATTGCCGGTCATTTCAAGAATGATGACAAAGGCCGTCATCGGCGCCTGCACCACGCCGGCAAAATAACCCGCCATGCCGACGATGGCGCCAAGGCCGATGCTGGTGCCGAGCAGGGTGGCCATGGTGCTGCCGAAACCCGCGCCCACCGACAGCGACGGCGCGAAAATGCCGCCCGGAATGCCCGACATCATGGCGAGGAACGTCGCCGCCAGTTTTTCGATGAAGAAGAATGCCGGCGCGGCCTCGCCCTCGATTGCCGCGCGTGCCTGTTCGTAACCGGTGCCGAAGGTCGCGCCGCCAGTCGCGATGCCGAGGACGGCGGAGGCAAGGCCGCAGGCGGCGGCGACCGCCAGCATTCGCTTCAGCGGCATGGCCTGGGCGAAGCGCCGGATGCGGGCGGAAAGACGCAAGGCGCCTGCGCTGAACAGCGCACCGAACGCGCCGCCGCCAATGCCGCAAACCAGCACCAGTAGCCAGTCCATCGTCGTTTTCGCCATCACCGAACTGGTGCCGAAATAGGTATAGCTGCCGACCAGCGCCAGCGAAGCGAGGCCCGACAGGATGACGGCAGTGAGAACGAGGCCATTGGCGCGGGATTCATAGGTCTTGCTCATTTCCTCGATGGCGAAGACGATGCCAGCGAGCGGCGTGTTGAAGGCCGCCGCGATGCCCGCCGCCGAGCCAGCGAGAATGAGACCCTTCGCCTGCGCCATGCCGCCCCAGCGGGCGGCCTGCAGCATGATCGAGGCGCCAACCTGAACGGTCGGGCCTTCACGGCCGATGGAGGCGCCGGACAAAAGCCCGGCCACCGTCAACACCACCTTACCGAAAGCGAGTTTCAGCGACAGAAGCCGCGAACGGTCCGCATCTTCCCGCAGGTGCCGCGCGGCGATGGCCTGCGGAATGCCACTGCCGCCGGCATTGGGGAAAACAGTGATCGCGAGCCAGGCGCAGAGCGTGAAGCCGAGCGGCGTGATGATGAGCGGCAGCAGAAACGCCCATTCGCCCGATGATGTCGCCGCAAAGAAAAGGTGCTGGGCCCGATCCGCCGCCCACGCAAACCCGACGCTGATAAGGCCAACGGCAATCGCGCCAATCCAGAAAACCGCCCTCGGCCTCCACACCCGCCACGAACCCCACACAACACGGGAACGGCGGAGCATCTTCAGCTTTTTGTAGTCGACGGGCATGGCGGTCCAGATCGGTGATTTTGGTATTGTTTCTCGGGCGGGATGCCCGTTTATCTGCCTCCCTGGGCTCGATTGCAAGGTTTTGCATTTGACAGGTCGCCCCTATCGGCGCATTCTTTGCATCGCAATTGCAACGCACGGAGACGTAGACATGAAAACGGCAACGATCCCTTCGCTGCGGGTGACGGCGGATTTTCGCGAGGCTGCTGAAAGCGTGCTGAAGGAAGGCGAGACGCTTTCTTCCTTCGTTGAAGAGTCCGTGCGCAGGCAGGTGGAAATCCGTAAATCCCAGGCGGAATTCATTGCGCGCGGGCTGGCGTCACTCGAAGAAGCGGAGCGCACCGGCGTTTATTATAGCACCGACGATGTTCTTTCGATGATGCAAAAGAAACTTGATGCTGCGAAAGCCGCGAAGCGGAAATGACGTATGAGCTTCGCTATACCGAAGAAGCCTTGGCTGATTTTGATCGCATCTATGATTTTCTGATCGCCTACGACATCGACGTGGCTGAGAAAGCGATCCGCGCCATAAGAGCAGGACTGGAGATTCTCGGCGATTTTCCTTTCAGCTGCCGCAAGGCATCCCCGGAAAACAGCCTGATACGCGAACTCCTCATACCGTTCGGTTCATCAGGCTATATCGTGCTGTTCCGCATTGATGGCCCGAAAACCGTCACCATTGCCGCCGTCCGCCACCAGCGCGAGGACGATTACCATTGATCCTTACCGGTCGCTCACGGCCGCGCGCGGGTTTACCCACGGTTCCTGATTGGAGCGCGGCAGCGGGGTTTTGCCGAGAATGTGGTCCGCCGCCTTTTCGCCGGTCATGATCGATGGGCCGTTGAGGTTGCCATAGGTCACATGCGGGAAGATCGAGCTGTCCGCCACCCGCAAACCCTCGACGCCAATCACCCGGCATTCGGGATCGACGACGGCCATCGGGTCGTCCCTGTCGCCCATGCGGCAGGTGCCGCAGGGGTGATAGGCGCTTTCCAGATGTTCCCGCAAAAAGGCGTCGATCTCCTCATCCGTCTCCACATTTTCGCCGGGCTGGATTTCCGGTCCGCGAAAATCGTCAAAGGCTTTCTGGCTGAAGATATCGCGCGTCAGGCGCACGCAATGGCGGAATTTTTCCCAGTCTTCCGGGTGGCTCATATAGTTGAAGCGGATGACCGGGTCGTCATGTGGGTCTGCGGAACGCAAGGTAACATTCCCGCGCGATTTCGACAGGTTGTAACCTACATGCACCTGAAAACCATGGCTTTTCGCCGCCGCTTTGCCATCATAGGAAATGGCAACGGGCAGGAAATGATACTGGATGTCAGGCTGCTTCAGACCGGCTGCTGAGCGCAGGAAAGCACAGGCCTCGAACTGGTTGGAAGCGCCAAGCCCGCCTTTCGACAGCAGCCATTGCGCACCCGCCACGCCCTGCCAGAACCATGGCAGCCAGGAATAAAGCGAGACCGGCTTGGTGGAGACCTGCTGGAAATAAAACTCCATATGGTCCTGAAGGTTCTCGCCCACGCCCGGGCGATCCGCCTTCACCTCGATGCCCATGTCTTTCAGGTGCGCGGCGGGGCCGATGCCTGAGAGCATCAGCAGTTTCGGCGAATTGAAGGAGGATGCCGAGACGATGACCTCGCGATTGGCCGTAATGGTTTCCACCACGCCCTTGCGCTCGATCTCGACGCCAACCGCGCGGCCATTCTCGATGACGATCTTGCGGGCGAAACCGTTGACCAGCGTGACATTGCCGCGCTTCAGCGCCGGTTTGAGATAGGCATTCGCGGCGGACCAGCGACGGCCATTGTGGATGGTCTGCTCCATCAGGCCGAACCCCTCCTGCTTGGAGCCGTTGTAATCGTCGGTCAGTTCGAAACCGGCCTCAGCGCCCGCCTGAATGAAGGCGTGGAACAGCGGATTGTTGACCGGGCCGCGCTGCACATGCAGCGGCCCGTCCGTGCCGCGCCAGCCTTCTTCGCCGCCATGGCTGTGTTCCATGCGCTTGAAGTAAGGCAGCACATCCGCATAGGCCCAGCCATGCGCGCCAAGCTCTTCCCAGCGGTTGAAATCCTCAGCATGGCCGCGCACGTAAACGAGGCCGTTGATGGAGGACGAACCGCCGATAACCTTGCCGCGCGGGGCCGTGATGCGGCGATTGTCGAGGTTCGGCTCGGGCTCGGAGAGATAGCCCCAATTATAGCGCTTCATGCTCATCGGCCATGCGAGTGCGGCCGGCATCTGGATGAAGGGGCCGAAATCCGAACCGCCGGCCTCGATGACGATCACCGAATAGCGGCCGTCTTCCGACAGGCGATAGGCGATGGCGGAGCCTGCGGAACCCGAACCGACGATGACGTAATCTGCTTGCATGATCTGCTCTCTCCGATGAGCGTTGGTTCCGATGACCGTATGCGGCTGGGGTTTCACCCCCCTCTGCCCTGCCGGGCATCTCCCCCTCAAGGGGGGAGATCGGCAAGCGGCGCTACCGCCGCTTCATTCGCTGACGTTGAGATGGGCGCGACCTCGCCGCATATCGATCTCCCCCCTTGAGGGGGAGATGTCCGGCAGGACAGAGGGGGGTAAGCCCCACCCGCCACGCTTCAATAAGGCGCGTCCACCTTCCCCGTGCTCACATAAACCGTCTTCAACTCACTATAATGCTCCAGCGCAGCCGCCGAATTCTCTCGCCCGAAGCCAGATTGCTTGGAACCGCCGAAGGGGATTTCGACCGGGCAGAGATTATACGTATTGATCCACAGCGTGCCCGCTTCCAGCTGGTCGACCACGCGATGGGCGCGGGCGAGATCGGCGGTGAAGACGCCGCCGGCGAGACCGAATTCGGTGGCGTTGGCGCGGGTAAGAACCTCGTCTTCATCGTCGAAATCCAGCACGCACATGACAGGCCCGAAGATTTCCTCGCGGGCGATGGTCATGTCGTCGGTCACATCGGCGAAGACGGTCGGCTGCACATAAGCGCCCTCGCCCGAGACGTTGTTGGGAATGCCGCCGCCGGTGATGAGCGTCGCGCCCTCTGCCTTACCCTTTTCGATATAGGAAAGTACCTTCTCCTGCTGGGCCCTGGAGACCAGCGGGCCGAGATGGGTGGCGTAGTCGAGCGGATCGCCGAGGATCATCGCCTCCGTGCGGCGCTTCAGATTGTCGAGGAAACGCTCCTTCGCCTTTTTCTGCACGAAGACGCGGGTGCCGTTGGAGCAGACCTGGCCGGAGGAATAGAAGTTGCCGAGCATGGCCCCGCCGACAGCGCTTTCGATATCGGCGTCGTCGAAGACGATCAGCGGCGACTTGCCGCCGAGTTCCATGGTCACGTGCTTCAGATGCCCGGCAGCGGCGGCGGCCACCTTGCGGCCGGTCGGGACTGAGCCGGTAAGCGAGACCTTGGCTACATCCGGGTGGTTAACGAGCAGCGGGCCGGTATCGCGATCCCCCTGGATGACGTTGAACAGGCCTTTGGGCAGGCCGGCTTCGATGAGGATTTCGGCGATCTTCAAGGCGCCGAGCGGGGTGTTTTCCGAAGGCTTGAAGACCATGGCATTGCCGGCGACCAGCGCAGGCGCGGCCTTCCAGCAGGCGATCTGCTGCGGATAGTTCCACGCGCCGATGCCGACGCAGACGCCGAGCGGCACGCGCTTGGTATAGGCAAAATCGCCGCCGAGGGGGATGTAATCGCCGTTCAGCGCGGAAGGGGCGATGCCGCCGAAAAATTCGAAGGCATCCGCGCCGGAGGTCGGGTCAGCGACGATGGTTTCCTGAATGGGCTTGCCGGTATCCAGCGTCTCCAGCGTGGACAACGCATCGTTGCGCTCGCGCATTATATCGGCGGCGCGTTTGAGGATGCGGCCGCGCGCCATCGGGCTCATCGCCGCCCATTCCTTCTGCGCACGTTTGGCCGAGGCGATGGCGCGCTCGACGATGGCGGGTGTTGCCGCATGCAGCCGCGCGATCACCTCGCCGGTGGCCGGGAAGATGCTCTCGAACGGCGTGCCGGTCGTGTCTTCGACATAGTCCCCGTCGATGAAATGCGAGGCTTTCGGCTGCGCCTTCAGCGGCGTCGCGATGGTCATGTCGAAGTCTCCTTAAAGAACGCGGATGGACGGCTTTGGGCGCTGTCCATCGGGAAATGATTTGAGCTGCATGTCGAAATAATCCTCTACAAGCGCCGGTGCGGAGGCAAGGCCGAGCGGGGCAGAGCGCAGGCTGTGGCGAATATAAAGCCCGTCAATCAGGGCGGCCGCGCCCTCCGCGATGCGCGCGGCATCGTCCGGCGGGCAGAGCCGGTTGAGGCTTGCCATGAGGTTGGAGCGCAGGCGGCGCGAATAGAGCACGAGCAGGCGGCGGGTTTCTTCCGAGCGCTGCGCCTCGACATAAAAGGCGAGCCACGCCGCCACCGTTTCGGGCGTGAACTGGTCGCTCTGGAAGGAGACATGCACGATGGCGCTCAGCCTTTCGCGCGGGCCGGAAGCGCGGGTCAAAGCCGCGACCGCATCCCGCCTGAGATCGCGCAGCAGGCTGCGAATGGTTTCCAGCAGAAGCTGCTGCTTGCTGCCGAAATAATGATGCGCGAGCGCCGCCGACACGCCCGCCTCCCGGGCGATATCCGACATCGTCACATTCAGCGAACCATGGTGGCCTATGGTGCGAAGCGCCGCATCCACCAGCGCCTTGCGGCGCAGAGGCTCCATTCCGATCTTGGGCATAAGCGTCTCCTTAATGGTCGCAAAATATTCTTGATTGATCGATCAATCAATAAAAAACGCGCCATTTTATGTCGCTGATTTGCGATGGATCATATTTTCCGCCGACGGACAGTGATAGTTTCGCAGGCATCGGCCAGCGCGGCGAGCCCCATGCTGCCGCCCGGTTCACGGGGGAAAAACTAAACCGTGATATACTGCGAATTGGGAATGGAATGCGTTTCGTGCTAATATCGCTGATGATACAAATTTCGCTGGAAGCGGCGCCAGACGAAAGACGATAAAAACGCCCGCCTAGACCACGACGGCGCCCGATCCGTAAACCGGACATCGAAGGACCGATCGCAGCGTTTAAAGAAGGGAGTGATATCATGCCAATGGTAACAGTATCGATTTCCCCGGAACAGGCAGCAAGGATGCGTGAGGCCGTGAATTGCGGAGCCTATGCTTCCGGCAGTGAGGTCGTTCGTGAGGCCCTGCGCCTGTGGGCGGCCTCCACCGCGCACGGAGCGGCTTCAAGACCAGCGGCGGATGCGGACCGGGAGCGGCTCAACGTTGCGGACCTTTACGCCGCACACACCGGACATGCGCGAAGGGCCTGAACCGCCGCGCAACAACCTTTAATATCCAAGGGGTTGTTATAAAAGGTTCACGAAAGCTTCACAGTGGTGAAAGCTTTTGTTGACCTGTGATCTGCAATTGTTTGCCCAAAAATAATGGGCGCCCAAGGATTTAATACCGGGCGTAAGAACATGAGCGGAGAGACATATGCAGGCCGTCACGCTGGAGAACGATGTCATAAGGCGTTTTGCCTCCGGGCACATGTTTCCCATGGCGAAACTGGTGCTCGAAACAGCGTTTCAGCCGATTGTCGAGGCGACGACAGGCACGATTTTCGGTTATGAATCGCTGATGCGCGGCCATGACCGGCTCGGTTTTTCCAATCCGCTGGCGCTTCTCGACCAAGCTGCCGCCGATGGCGAACTGAAGGCCTTCGAGCAGATGCTGGCGAGCCGGGCGCTGGCGAAATTTTCCACCCTGCGCGATTTCTCCTCCGCCACCCTGTTCCTCAATCTGGATGTGCGGCTGATCCCGCATGGCGACGCGATTCTCGACAAGCTCGTCGGCCATCTGGCGCGGGCCGGCATTCCCGCCTCCTCCATCTGCTTTGAGCTTTCCGAACGTTTCGACAATACCAGCGTGCCGGAATTCACGGCGCTGATTGCCCGCATGCGCAAGGAAGGCTTCAAGCTGGCCATCGACGATTTCGGCGCCGGCCATGGCGAGATGAAGCTGCTGTGCGATTTTCCGCTGGATTACCTGAAGATAGACCGGCATTTCATCACCGGAGTCGACCAATTGCCGCGCAAGCAGCACCTTGTCCGCAACATCGTCAACATCGCCCATGTTCTTGGCGTCAGGGTCATTGCAGAAGGCATCGAAACGGAGGCGGAGTTTCTGACCTGCCGCGAATTCGGCGTCGATCTGGTGCAGGGCTGGCTGATCGCGAGGCCCACGGTCTTCACCAGCGAGCTGCCGGAGAGCTTTCCCCACATCAACCGCATGGGCGTGGCGCGGCGCAGCAGCCAGACGCTGGATGAGATTCTCATTCGCCGCGAAATCGAGCGTCTTCCGACCGTCTTCGAGCATGACAGCGTCGACAGCGTCTTCGAACTGTTCCGCAGAAATCCGCAGCAGGCGTTTTTCCCGGTTCTCAACGCCAATGGCGAACCGCGCGGCGTCATCAACGAATATCACCTTAAGGAATATATCTACCGGCCCTTCGGCCGTGACCTGCTCAAGAACAAGATCTACGAGCGCACCATTTCCCACTTCGTCGATCCCGCGCCGATTGTCGGTCTCGATGCCGATGCCGACCAATTGATGAACATGTTCGCCAGCATGGGCGGCAGCGCCTGCATCATCCTCACCGAAAACATGCGTTACGCCGGCATCGTTTCCGCCGCTTCGCTCATCAAGGTCATCAATGAAAAACAGCTGAAGATGGCGCAGGATCAGAACCCACTGACGGCGCTGCCCGGCAACCGCGCGATTGGCGGTTTCATTGCCGACCGTTGCAGCGATGGCGACGAGGCGCGCTTCTTCTGCTATTGCGACTTCGATAATTTCAAACCCTTCAACGACAAATACGGCTTCAACGCCGGCGACCACGCCATCACCCTGTTTTCGGCGCTGATGCGCCGTTACTTTTTTGCCGGCGATTGTTTCCTCGGCCATATTGGCGGCGACGACTTCTTCATCGGCGTGCGCGACTGGACGGTGGAAGAGCTGACGGAAATCCTCGAGCGACTGCTCAGCGATTTTCACGACGACGTCGCCGAACTCTATTCGGACGAGGACCGCGCCGCCGGCTGCATGAAGGGCCAGGACCGCCACGGCAATGAGCGGGACTTCGCGCTGCTGCGCTGCTCCATCGGCGTTCTGACCTTGCCGAAAGGGCTGATCATCGCCAATCCCGAGCGGATCGGCAGCGAGATCGCTGGCGTGAAGGCGGCTGCGAAGGAAAACGAAGGCGGTCTCGTCGTCCGGGTCTTCGGCGAGACAAATTGACACTCGTGACAAACGGCCTCCTTCCCTAAGCGGCGCATCTGACCTACATCTTCAGGCGACGTCGACACGTGAGGAGTTGCCCCTGGCCATGCCCGACACCAAGACCCTGCCCGAAACAATGCGCTTCATCGACCTTCCCTCCCATGGCGGCCCGGAGGTGATGCGGCTTTCGCAAGCGCCTTTGCCGAAGCCCGCGAAAGGCGAGGTTCTGGTGAAGGTCGAGGCGGCGGGCGTCAACCGGCCGGATGTGGCGCAGCGGCAGGGCACCTATCCGCCGCCGAAGGATGCAAGCCCGATCCTCGGCCTTGAAATCGCCGGCGAGGTGGTTGCTCTGGGTGAAGGCGTTACCGAATTCAAGTTGGGCGACAAAGTCTGCGCGCTCGCCAATGGCGGCGGTTATGCGCAATATTGCACCGTGCCGGCCGGGCAGGCCCTGCCCTTCCCCAAGGGCTACGACGCCGTCAAAGCCGCGGCTTTGCCGGAAACCTTCTTCACCGTCTGGGCCAACCTCTTCCAGATGGCAGGCCTCACCGAAGGGGAAAGCGTCCTCATCCACGGCGGTACCAGCGGCATCGGCACGACGTCGATCCAGCTCGCCAGGGCTTTCGGCGCGGAAGTCTATGCGACGGCGGGCTCAGCGGAAAAATGCGAGGCCTGCGTGAAGCTCGGCGCCAGACGGGCGATCAACTATCGCGAGGAAGATTTCGCCGCCGTTATCAAGACTGAAACCGATGGCAAGGGCGTCGATGTCGTTCTCGACATGATCGGTGCGGCCTATTTCGAAAAGAACCTTTCGGCACTCGCAAAGGACGGTTGCCTGTCCATCATCGCCTTTCTGGGCGGCGCCGTGGCCGAAAAGGTCAACCTCACCCCCATCATGGTCAAACGCCTTACCGTCACTGGGTCCACCATGCGCCCCCGCACGGCCGACGAAAAACGCGCCATCCGCGACGACCTCGTCGCAGAGGTCTGGCCACTCATTGAAAGCGGTCAGCTGGCACCTGTCATCAACCGGGTCTTCACGCTGGATGAGGTCGTGGAAGCGCACCGGCTGATGGAAAGCAGCAGCCATATCGGCAAGATCGTGATGCGGGTGTCGTGAGGTTATCGATGCATCTAAAAACACAAGAGCGTCCAACCTGCCTCGCGCCCGGAGGTGCCGATGTAAGGGCGCAAATGTTTCTATGGTGACAAAGGGATAGTTTCTAAAGCAAGCCGCCAGCCTTTTGGGGGGCTGAAAAAAGTCTCGTTTATTTTCGTGGTTTGTATGTTCAATGGAACTAGCAAAAGGATTTTCCCACGTGCTTTGGGGTCCTCGCGGGTTTCCCACATGCTGCGAAACTGATGCTCTGTAAGTTGACGGTTCCCCCAAGACGGGTCACCCAGATTTACCACCCCATCCAGGCGTATGCCTCGAATAACGGTGAAATGTTCCTCTCCCCGATATTTGAGATATGCGATAGCGGGTATTTTCAATTGTTTCAAATCTTGAAACGACAGGGCCAAACCAGCGCCTTTGAACCCGTATTGAGGAGCCACCGCCGCCATATCTTCAAAAGATGCCTTACCGTCCTTGCCTATGGAATCAAGAAGCTCTTTTTCGGTAGTAGCCATACCGTAGAAACTATTAAAAACTGTAGCCAGAGATGCTGCCCCGCAAGAATAGTCCAGCTCTTGCTTTACGACCTTAAAGTCCCTTAGCGCTTTCCAGGACGTTACATTTATTCGTCCCCCATATTGCGGGTTGCCAATATCGGCAGCGACAACCCTCGACATCGGATTAGAGACGATTGCAATAAATCCAATTACTGCAATCGCCAAACTCTCAAATTTTATCATTTTGAATAGTACCAACTCGCGTCGGCAAGGGGAAATCTGCGAGCTATATCGTCATCCGGATTGGCTACGAGGATGAAACTATCATCGTCGTATCTGAACAATAATGTATCTTGTGCATTCTTCTCCAGATATTCTCTGTAATTGACGGGAACTTCAGGGGTTCCTTTAGTCGCTATGACAGTTGGAATCTCTCCCCAAAGATCTTTATCAACTATCTCGTCTATGAATTTTTTTTCGATAGGCAGAATTTTCTCACTATTTTTTTTTATAACTATTCTCCATTGATCTTTCGTTTCCATAAGCATTTTTCGGACTTCGTCGAAGTACTCCGGTGCGATTGACTTCACTACGCGCATATTTACCTCCGTAAGTTAGAAAGGCTCCCGGTGGAACCGGGAGATTATTCTTTAAGGTGCGGAACTTTCGTCATCCCACACGTAAATTGCTCCAAGTGTTACTGTCAGTATGTCCGCCAAGGAGCGTTCCATGGTCGGTGCCCGCCCCAATCGCGGCTAGAAATAGCTCCCAAGTGAAAATGTCGCATCGTCGGGGATGGATTGGCTCGATAGTCCATTCGGAAGCCATAGCCACCGCAAATAACGCCGCATATCCTTCCACCGCCGCCCGGACTGAGCAATTTAAATGCAGAGCCCTCGGTTTCCTTCATTTCCTTTTGCGAAAGCGGAGTCGCAGAAACTACTTCAAAGGACTGAATTCGCTTCTGGGCCGCCTCTGACTTGATCTTTACGGGCTTCAGAGAACGAGATTCTTTGGCCGTAGCGTGAACCCCACCGAATGCAAACTGAATATCGGTTGCATTAAGTTTATCAGCCATCGCTGGCGCGGCTACAAGCGAAATAAATAGCAATAAGGCATGCGCAATAAACTTCATTCTACTGCTCCTTTCTGGGTTAAGGCGTTGCTCCACCAAATTTTTTGGCAATAGAAGCGCCAAGGGTAAGTCCGTTCTGACCAACGACTTCGGCTTGGGCATTGGCTCTAAATGTCGTTGTCTGATTCACAGCATAGGCCACCCCGAATTCCAGTTCGCCTCGTGTTTGACGGACCGAGCGGGATTTGCCGTTGACTTCGTCTGCCCCTTGAAAGCGGAGAGAGAGTCCACCTGTCAGGGTCAATTCATTGTTGACTGCAAAAGCGATGCTTGGATTAACGAAAACGGTGTCGCCGGGGTTGATGTCGTCGCCATTGACAGAGCGAGAAAGAGACGGTCGAAAGCCGGCGGTAAACGACAAGACGACCGGGTCCAAGGTTTTGTAAGCAGTCAGACCGATGGCAACTGACTTTCCAAACACTACGGTCGAACCTGCTGAATCCGCTTTTTCTGCAGCCGTTACATCAATAAATCCAATAAGGCCCGGATATTTACCTTCCTCAATAAATCTCTGATTTACACCGAGGGCCAGATTGAGAAATCCGGAATTTGTTTCATTTTTACTGAAATCGATAATGCCACCCGACATCCGGATATTCGCGGTGTACAACGATGTGCGAGCAAATAGCTCCGTTTTCGATGTCAACCCGTAAAGCGCGCTTACGGTGCCTATCGCAATGTCCGCTTCCCGTTTGCCTAATCCGACATTGACTGGAACGGATACAAATTCTCCAGCTCCCGTTTCAATTGTTTGATAAGCAGCAGAGATATCGTCGCCAGACTTGGCATTATAGGTCACACCGACATCGAGACGTAGCTTACCCTTGTCCGTCAGCAGCTCTTCGAGCGCAAATCCCAATCCATCCTGCTCTCGCGGCACTTATTGAGCGTAACTTACGCTGGGAATAATAGAAAACATGGACGATAAATAGAGAAGTATTCTAATGTGGTTTATTTTAATAGTAAAAAACACGAATATACCTCGCGCAACCTCCAAAAAAATATTGATAAATACTTATTTAACATGAGAACTTAAGTCAAGTTTATTTTGGCAAGCGATTAGGAGGCAGTGAGCAATTTCAGGAGAAGAACTTGCATTACTGACGAATCGTACTACCTTCTAGTTATGTTCAACGTATCGGAAGGAGGTGATCCAATGTCTAGTGAGATTTCGGTCTCTGGTGCAGGCAATGGAAAGGGTGTGTTTTCGACGGGGCAGCCCTCGTTGTAAAACCTCTTCTGCCTTCGGAACGTTGAGAAACAGTCCCGGGTCTGTAAACAGGACCAAACTCATGGAAGGGTCGCTTAGGCGGCCCTTTTCCGTTTTTGCTTATTTCTTCGACGATTGGGGAAATCTGCGCCTCGGGTGCCGGTGCGGCAAGCTCGGTGCTCGACACTACTCGCGACACGCCTCTTCCGTCATGCCGGGCTTGACCCGGCATCCAGCTAGCGCGAGTCTGCGCGCGAGAGGACTCCTTTCAGCCCAAAGACTTGGGCTGGCTGGATACCGGCTCAAGGCCGGTATGACGGAGAACTGGGGAGCGCGCGCCGGATCAGCGACCGTCAATTGCGGTCACCTCTCCCTTATTTTTTCCCGAAAACCTTCCACCGCGTCGGCCGGAAGCGCAGCTCCGCGCCTACCGCCACGGCGGCGTTGAGCGGCACTTCGATTTCGAGGTGATAGGGCTCATGGCCGTTATTGGCGATGTCGATTTCGGCGATGCGGGTGCCGGCAAGGCGGCGACAGGTGGTGACCTTGCCGTAAAGCGCGTCTTTTTCTTCCGTCAGCGCCACATCTTCGGGGCGGAAGAAAAGCTCACCCTCGCCAGAACCGCTTTCATCGATGCCGATGCTTTCGCCCTGGAACAGCACGTGGCCGTCGCGGATCGTCACCGGCAGGCTGGAAGATTCGCCGATGAAGGAGAAGACAAAGGGGGAGTTGGGCGTGTCGTAGACGTCATCCGCCGTGCCGACCTGTTCGATCTTGCCCTGGCTCATGACGACGACGCGGTCGGCCAGTTCCAGCGCCTCTTCCTGATCGTGGGTGACGAAAACGGTGGTGTGGCCGGTGCGGTCGTGGAATTCGCGCAGCCAGCGGCGCAGTTCCTTGCGCACCTTGGCATCCAGCGCGCCGAAAGGTTCATCGAGAAGCAGGACCTTTGGCTCGATGGCGACGGCGCGGGCGAGCGCCACGCGCTGGCGCTGGCCACCGGAGAGCTGGGTCGGATAGCGCTTTTCGAGGCCGGAGAGATGCACCATGTCGAGAAGTTCGGATACGCGTTTGCGGATCTCGGCTTTCGGCGGGCGGTTGGCGGAGGGGCGCACCTTGAGGCCGAAAGCGATATTGTCGGCCACCGTCATATGGCGGAACAGGGCGTAATGCTGGAACACGAAACCGACATTGCGCTCCTGCACCGTGCGGTGGGACGCATCCTCGTCGCCGAAGAAGATTTGCCCCTGCGTCGGCTGTTCGAGACCGGCGATGAGACGCAGCAGCGTCGTCTTGCCGGAGCCGGAAGGACCGAGCAGCGCGATCAGCTCGCCGGAACGAATGTCGAGCGACACATCGTTCAGCGCCGGAAAGCGGTCGAACTGCTTGGTGATGCCGGAAACTTTCACTTCCATGAAGATGCCTTTCAATGCTTGCCGGCTGCGTTGCCCGCGCCAAAGCGTATTTCGAGAATGGTTTTGAGAATGAGCGTGACGAGCGCGAGACCGGCGAGCAGCGTCGCCACGGCAAAGGCCGCGCCCATATTGTACTCATTATAGAGTATCTCGACATGCAGCGGCATGGTGTTGGTCTCACCGCGAATATGGCCCGAGACCACCGAGACGGCGCCGAATTCACCCATGGCGCGGGCGTTGCAGAGCAGCACCCCGTAAAGCAGGCCCCATTTGATGTTGGGCAGCGTGACGTACCAGAAGGTCTGCCAGCCGGAAGCGCCAAGCGAAATCGCCGCCTCCTCGTCGCCATTGCCCTGATCCTGCATCAGCGGGATCAGTTCGCGCGCGACGAAGGGAAAGGTGACGAAGATGGTGGCGAGCACGATGCCCGGCACGGCGAAGAGGATCTCGATGCCGTAGCTCTTCAGCCATGGCCCCAGCACGCTGTGGGATGAGAACAGGATGACATAGACGAGGCCCGATATGACCGGCGAGATCGAGAACGGCAGGTCGATGAGCGTAATCAGGAATGCCTTGCCCTTGAACTCGAACTTCGCAATCGCCCAGGCGGCCATCACCCCGAAGATGAGGTTGAGCGGCACGGAAATGGCGGCGACGAGCAGCGTCAGGCGAATGGCGGAGAGTGCATCCGGCTCGACAATCGCCTCCCAGAAGCTTTCCGTGCCCTTGCGGAAGGCTTCGAAGAAGACCGAGACCAGCGGCAGAACCAGAAAGGCGGCGAGGAACACGAAGGCAATCGCGATCAACGCCAGCCGGGCGGGAAAGCTCTCGCTGGCGGGGTCGCGGAACGGCCGGGGGGACGTACGGGAAGCGGTCTCAGACATAACCGTACCTCTTGCGGCTCCAGGCCTGAATGAGATTGATGAGGAACAGCATGGCAAACGAGATGATCAGCATGATGGTGGCGATGCCGGTCGCGGCCGCATAATTGAATTCTTCCAGCCGGATGACGATGAGAAGCGGCGCGATTTCCGAGACATACGGAATATTGCCGGCGATGAAGATGACCGAGCCATATTCGCCCACACCACGCGCGAAGGCGAGCGCAAAACCCGTGAGGATGGCGGGCGTGAGGCTCGGCAGCAGAACGCGGGTGATGGTCTGGAAACGGT
This sequence comes from Agrobacterium sp. 16-172Ci, assembly GCF_053522725.1. Classification (NCBI taxonomy): domain Bacteria; kingdom Pseudomonadati; phylum Pseudomonadota; class Alphaproteobacteria; order Hyphomicrobiales; family Rhizobiaceae; genus Agrobacterium; species Agrobacterium sp. 16-172Ci. The sequence goes on along the minus strand of NZ_JBNWBW010000006.1, from coordinate 128,793 downwards.
TGGCGCCGAGTGTTGCCGCCACCTCCTCCACCTGCCGGTCGATTTCTTCCATGACCGGCTGCACGGTGCGCACAACAAAGGGCAGGCCGATGAAAATCAGCGCGATGACGATGCCGGTCGGCGTAAAGGCGATCTTGATGCCGAAGGGTTCGAACAGCGAACCGACCCAGCCGCGATTGGCGTAAAGCGTGGTCAGCGCGATACCGGCGACCGCCGTTGGCAGGGCGAAAGGCAGATCGACGATGGCATCGACGAAGCGGCGACCGGGAAAACGGTAACGCGTCAGCACCCAGGCGACGATGACGCCGAAGACCGCGTTGACCAGCGCGGCAAGAAATGCCGTTCCGAAACTGACACGCAGCGCATTCAGCGTGCGGCTATCCGTGGCAATCGCAATGAAATCTGAAAAACCCAGTTTCGCCGTGGACCAGACAAGGCCGCCAAGCGGAATAAGAATGATGAGAAACAGATAGGTCACTGTGTAACCAAGCGTCAGGCCGAAGCCCGGTATGACGCTCGACTGCCGCCATTTCCACCTGTTTCCGGAAGTATTATTGCTCATCAAGGCTCCGGATAATCTTTAGTTTGGCGCATTTCCGGACAGGAAACCGGGGTCCACTTTTCCTGGAAATGCTCTCTGGGAGCCGGTGTTCCCCGGCGCTTATTATAAAGTATCGACCGGCACTGTGTCCGGTCGATCGGTTTTTCGTTTCGCTTGTCCCAGCGGACGGACGATCGCTTTTCAGCCTATCATCCGCTTACTTTGCGGGCTTGTAAATCTGGTCGAAGATGCCGCCGTCACCAAAATGTTCGGGCTGCGCCTTGGCCCAACCGCCAAATTGCGGGTCGTCGATGGTGACGAGCTTGATGTCGGGCAGCTGCTTGAGCAGATCCTTGGAGACCACGGCCGGGTTGGACGGGCGGTAAAAGTGCTTCGCCGCAATATTCTGGCCCTCGTCGGAATAGAGATATTGCAGATAGGCTTCCGCCGCCTTGCGCGTGCCCTTGGCGTCGACATTGGCGTCCACCACGGCGACCGGCGGTTCGGCAAGGATCGAGATCGGCGGCACGACGATATCGAAGGCGTCAGCGCCGAATTCCTGACCGGCGAGATAGGCTTCGTTTTCCCACGCGAGCAGCACATCGCCGATCTGGCGCTGGGCGAAGGTGACCGTGGAGCCACGGGCGCCGGTGTCGAGAACCGGGGCGCGCTTGTAGAGCTCGCCGACATAGGCCTTGATCTTGTCCTTGTCGCCCTTGAATTCTTCATTGGCCCAGGCCCAGGCCGCCAGATAGTTCCAGCGCGCGCCGCCAGAAGTCTTCGGGTTCGGCGTCACGATCTGCACGTCGCCCTTCACCAGATCGCCCCAATTATGGATGCCCTTGGGGTTACCCTTGCGAACCAGGAAGACGATGGTCGAGGTGTAAGGCGAGGAATTATGCGGCAGGCGGGTGCGCCAGTCCTTGTTGATCTTGCCGGAGTTCTGAACGATGGCGTCGATATCGCTCTGCAGCGCCAGCGTCACCACATCCGCCTCCAGACCGTCGATGACCGAACGCGCCTGCTTGCCGGAGCCGCCATGCGACTGCTGGATGGTGACGTCCTCGCCGGTATCGGCCTTCCACTTCTTGGCGAAGGCTTCGTTAAAGTCCTTGTAGAGTTCACGGGTCGGATCGTAGGACACGTTGAGCAGCTTGGTCTGCGCGGCGGCCGAGCCAGCTGCGCCAAGTGCCAGTGAGAGGCTAAGCGCAACAACGCTCAAACCGGACAGAAGCTTGGACATCGGTATTCCCTCCTGATTGCGATGGCTTAACTCTACCGGTTGAGTAGAGTTGGTCAATGAGGCCGAATACGATCGAAAAAGTGTTTCCCGAGAGCGTTTTCCCAGGCAACAAATACAGCGCAGCATAAGCGAAAGGCGCAACAAGCGTCGTGTAAAACTTTGCTGAATGCAAAACCGTTTCACATTTTTGACGATTTTTTGCGCTGGCGGCGAAAAATATTATGGGGTTTTAGACGATTTTTTCGTCAGGCCGTCAAAAGCTCGGGCACTTCGACACCCGCCACGGCATCGGCGATGGTGGTGTTGAAAAGGATGTTGCGGGTGGCATCGGCCACGCGGGCAAGCACGTGGCGGATCTCGCACTGCTTCTCGCCGTCGCAATCCTCGCAGCGGCGATAGGCGGTCTGCGACAGGCAGGGCAAGGGGGCAAGCGGCCCGTCGATGAGGCGCAGCACCTCGCCGAAGGTGATATCCGCGGCCGGGCGCGCCAAGAGATAACCGCCCTGCTTGCCGCGCCGGCTTTCGACAAGGCGTTCCTTCTTCATTTCGAGAAGGATCTGTTCCAGAAACTTTTTCGGAATGGCCTGTTCGCGGGCGATGTCGGAAATCTGCACAGGACAGGCCCCGTCGGCCTTGGCCAGCGAAAGGAGCGCCCTCAGCGCATATTTTGCCTTCTGCGAAATCATCGTAAAACCAGTAGACCACAAGCCCGGAAACCCGGCAATTCCGGCTTAGCGCAGAAGTTGTCACAATTCAAATCCAAGCTGCGAAGAAGGTGAACGGGTATCTTTTGCTCATACCCTGCGCGCGTGAGGCATTTTTGCTCTCAAGTGCAGCGCACAAAGACTGTCATTTCTGTTCCAGAGGCCGGATTTCAACAATAATCGGCCATGGAAATCCCGGACGTGACAATGACGATCAATTCAGCAAATGCCTCTGCCGATGCCGCTTCCCTCGATGCCACGCTTGCCGGGCTCGATCTGGCGGGTCGGCTTTCGTTTATCGCCGGCCTCGGCGGGCGGGTGGTCTTCACCACCAGCCTCGGCATCGAGGATCAGGTCATTACGGCCGCCATCGGCACGCATCGCCTGCCGATCGACGTCGTGACGCTCGAAACCGGACGGCTGTTCAAGGAAACCGTCGATCTCATCGATGAGACCGAAGAGCGTTTCGGCATCGAAATCCGCCGCTTCCGCCCGGAACAGGACGATATCGACGCTTACGCCGAAAAATACGGTCTGAACGGTTTTTACGAAAGCGTCGAAGCCCGTCACGCCTGCTGTCATGTCAGAAAGCTGATCCCGCTCGGCAAGGCGCTGGAAGGCGCCGCCTTCTGGATCACCGGCCTCAGACGCGGCCAGTCGGGCAATCGCGCCACGACGCCTTTCGCCGAGTTCGATGCGGAGCGCAATCTCATCAAGATCAATCCCCTGGCTGACTGGGACATCGACCTCATCCGGGCGCATGTCGCCAAGGAGAACATTCCCGTCAATCCGTTGCATCAGCGCGGTTACCCCTCCATTGGCTGCGAGCCGTGTACGCGCGCCATCAAGCCCGGCGAGCCTGAGCGCGCCGGACGATGGTGGTGGGAAAACGACGAGAAGCGCGAATGCGGTCTTCACGTCGCCGGTGCGGAGCAGACATCCGCCGTTTCCGCCATCCCGCAACGATAATCATTCAGTACATTCCCGGAGTTCACAATGTCCAACGCAGTCCACGAGACGGACAGCAAGAATACTGTCGCATCCAAGCCGCCGCTCGATCCCCATCTGAAGGCGCTTGAAAACGAAGCTATTCATATTTTCCGCGAAGTCGCCGCCGAATTCGACAAGCCCGTGATGCTCTATTCCATCGGCAAGGATTCATCCGTGCTGCTGCATCTCGCGCGCAAGGCGTTTTTCCCCGGCCGCATTCCCTTCCCGCTGCTGCACGTCAATACCGGCTGGAAGTTCAAGGAAATGATCGAATTCCGCGACAATATCGTCAAGGAATACGATCTCGATCTGATTTCCTACACCAACCCGCGCGGTGCGAGTGAAAACGTAACGCCCTTCACCCACGGTTCGGCGCTTTACACCGACATCATGAAGACCGAAGCGCTGCGCCAGGCGCTCGATGCCGGCCAGTTCGATGCAGCCTTCGGCGGCGCGCGCCGCGATGAGGAGGCGAGCCGCGCCAAGGAACGCATCTACTCCTTCCGCACGCCCGACCATAAATGGGACCCGCGCAACCAGCGCCCGGAACTGTGGAACATCTACAACGGCATGGTCCGCAAGGGCGAAAGCGTGCGCGCCTTCCCGCTCTCCAACTGGACCGAAGTGGACATCTGGCGTTACATCGAGGCGGAAAACATTCCGCTGGTGCCGCTCTATTACGCCGCCGAGCGCCCCTATGTCGAACGCGACGGTATGATGATCCTTGCCGAAGACGAGCGGCTGGAACTGCTGCCCGGCGAAGAGATCAAGCATGGCTCGATCCGCTTCCGCACGCTCGGCTGCTTCCCGCTGACCGGCGCGATCCGGTCCGAGGCGGCGACGCTTCAGGAAGTCATCGCGGAACTCGAAATCGCCACCGTTTCCGAACGGCAGGGCCGCGCGATTGACCGCGACCAGTCCGGCTCGATGGAGAAGAAGAAGCGCGAGGGGTATTTCTGATGAGCACTGCCGCCGCCAACACCCCCTCTTCCGCAACCATTCTGCCCTTTGCCGAGCATTCGAAGGCGGCGCGAGATACGCGCCCCTTACGTCTCATCACCTGCGGCAGCGTCGATGACGGCAAGTCGACCCTGATCGGCCGTCTTCTTTGGGACACCAAGGCCGTCAAGGAAGACCAGGCCGCCACCCTGCACCGCGACAGCGGCAAGCAGAACGATCTCGGCCTGCCCGATTTCGCGCTGCTGCTTGACGGTCTTCAGGCGGAGCGCGAACAGGGCATCACCATCGATGTCGCCTATCGTTATTTCGCCACCGACCGGCGCGCCTTCATCGTGGCCGACACGCCCGGCCATGAGCAATATACCCGCAACATGGCGACCGGCGCTTCAACCGCCGATCTCGCCGTGCTGCTCGTCGATGCGCGCACCGGCATTCTGGAACAGACACGCCGCCACGCCACCATTGCGGCGCTGATGGGCATCCGGCAATTCGTGCTGGCCGTCAACAAGATCGACCTGACGCATTACGACAAGGCCGGTTTCGAGCTGATCGCCCATGAATTCCGCGATTTCGCGTCCAATCTCGGCATCAAGCAGATCACCGCCATTCCGATGTCGGCGCTGAAGGGTGAAAACGTCGTTCTCTCCGGCAAGGCCTCCATGCCCTGGTATGAAGGCCCGACGCTGGTGGAGACGCTGGAGCTTGCCACGGTGCGCTCCGCGCAATCCGGCGGCTTCCGCCTGCCCGTACAGCGCGTCTCGCGCCCCGGTGAAAGCTTCCGTGGCTATCAGGGCACGGTTGCCGGCGGTTCGGTAAAGCCGGGTGACAGCGTTGTCGTCCTGCCTTCCGGCATGGTCGCGAACGTCAAGCAGATCGTCACCTTCGATCTGGTGCGCAACGCCGCCGTCGCGGGTGATGCGGTCACGCTCGTCCTCGACCGTCAGGTGGATGTGTCGCGCGGCGACATGATCGTCTCCATCGAGGCGCAGCCGCAGACCGGCCTTGCCTTCGATGCCCAGATCGTGGCGTTGCAGCCTGGCGGCATCGAGGCAGGCAAGCGCTACTGGCTGAAAAGCGGCAGCCGCCGTCAGCGCGTCAGCGTGCAGCCCGTCAGCCAGCTGAACCTGAAGGAAGGCGAATGGCAGGCGCATGAAACCTCGCTGCCGATGAACGCCATCGGCAAGGTGCGGCTTTCCTTCGACGAGACGGCGATCTTCGATCCCTATGAACAGAACCGCTCGACCGGGTCCTTCATTCTGATCGATCCCGACACCAACAACACGGTTGCGGGCGGCATGATCGCCGGCAAGCGCAGCGTCGGTGCGACGGAAGAAAAGGGCGACCGGGTCATTCTCTCGCTGCCCGCCGATCTTGCCGAAAAGCTGCTGGCCAGCGAACTCCTCGCCAAGCACCGCGACGAGATCGACATCCGCCGCACGGACGGCGCAACGGCCGCGCGGCTGATCGGCGATCTGGGCTGACACGCCCCCTCAAACAAACAAAAGGCGACCGTCAAACCGGTCGCCTTTTTCGTTGCAGGGCCCATTCCGTGTCAGAGACTGCGGATGGCTTAGAATACGAACATATAAAGCAGAATGATCACGAAGATCGGAACGCCCATAGCCCACAATGCGATACCCTTCAGCATGCTATCCTCCATTGTTGTATGGTTAGATAACGGCTGAGGCGGCTTTCCGATCCATGCCGCTCTCCTGATTTTTACGGGTTGTTTCTCGGCGGCATAAAAGCTGTTTGTTCATTCGACGTTCATGCACGAAAGACGAATTTGCATGCGGTCGCTCCGCCAAGCGGCCCAACAGAGGCTCGTTGTTTGAAAAAGCAGCGGGCCTCTTTTTGATCGCGATAAGTTGATCGCGAGGATGCCCCTGAAATTCAGGGCTCATGACGGTGATGGATAACTTCTTGGATTGTGAAGAAGAATTGAGGCTTCTAAGACGATTCCTGTCGCGCGTCCCCTGAAACAGGCCGCGACATTGAGGCCTGGCGCTTGGCGGAGCGACGGGCCTCTTTTGTTGGGGTGCCCGGTGGCGACAACAAAAGCCCGGCGAAGCGATCCATCTGCTGTCTGACGGCGACGATTCGCATCCGTGAGGGATGTGGAAAGAAACACTCTCTCCCAAAACGCATACCGGTTGAAGAACGGCGATCTGAATGCAGTTATTCGCATCTGCGCCCTGATTTTCAGACGCGAGCGGCGAATGCAGTCCAGCCGGCACAGGTTTTCACAGGTCCGGTTCCGGTGCGAGATTTCGATCTTGGAATTTTCGGGATGAGTTGCAAGCCGCTGTATCTATTGGGCTTCAAGCTGGTCGGAGTGAGAGGATTCGAACCTCCGACCCCCACGTCCCGAACGTGGTGCGCTACCAGACTGCGCTACACTCCGTGACCAGCGGCGCTTCTATAGACCAGCCTCCGGCATTCGACAAGCGGCTTATTGCATTTTTTGTGACAAGTTTTTCCCATCTGTTGAAACAACCCTGCCAGGGGCCTGTGGCACCGGATGGAAGGCCTCAAAACGTTACAAAAAAGCAATTGTGGCAGGAAATTTTCATCGAGCAGCACACCTCCCCTGCCCGCCGTCTCCAAATCTGCTAGGGGAACGGAATGACCGGCGGGAAGCCGGACACGGCACAAAGGACATTTCACCATGCTATCTCGCAGCGTAACGCTTGCAGCGTTTGCCATTGCGCTCTCGGCCTGCACCACTTCCACGGGCGGCTCCACTCCCTCTTTCACCCAGAAGAGCCCCGTTGAGACCCGCTGGGTCGGCCAGTCCGCAGGCATTTTCTTCGCAAAATTCGGCCCGCCGCTCAGCGATACGGAAACCGGCAGCTCCACCGTCTATAACTGGCGCGGGGGCTACAGAAAGGCCACCATTCCGGCCAGGTTCGAAGAAGGCAAGGATGGCAAGAAGGGTCGCCAGATCTCGCCCGCCCGCACCGCTTCGCTCTCCTGCACGGTGCAGCTCGTCGTTTCCAGCGATTACAAGATTACCGCCGTGCGCACGGTTTCCGACCGCCCCGGCGTCAACGGCCCGAGCTATTGCGCGGAATTCCTCGCCGCAGACTGATCTTCGGCCACAGGCCAGATGCAGCAAGGCCCGCCCGAACCGGCGGGCCTTTTCACTTTTTTCGGGATTATTGTCATTTTTCTGAAAAAAAATTTTGCCTATAGCCGCACCCTGCGACCCGGAACGCGCCGAAAACAGCGTTATATCCGCCTTTGCGCGATATCCCGCTCACAGAACCCTTTCAACCGTTTGAAAGCGCCGTCTAATCTTCGCCGTCATAAAAATGACGATCGGCAAAACCGCAAAATTGGCCGTTGCGACCATATGTCCCCGCAAAATCCCTGCAAAACTGCTTGAACTGGAGTGAAAGAGTCCGGGTTGTGCCGGTTTACGCTTTGCTGTAACGGGGCGAACGGGAGGAATGTTTTTAACACAAAACAAGAATCAGGTATGGCCGTGACTCCCATCGATCAAGACAAATCCCAGCTCACTGATCTTTCCCAGGAAACATCCCTTTCCAACGCATTTCCCATGAACCGCCGACAGGTTCTGGGCGGCGCGCTCGCCGGAATTGCCGCAGCGGCACTGCCAGTTACACCTCTTCTCGCCAACACGGCTGCCAAGAAGGTCGATGTGCTTTTGATCGGCGGCGGCATCATGAGCGCGACGCTCGGTGTTTGGCTGCGTGAACTGGAGCCCACCTGGTCGATGCAGATGCTGGAGCGGCTGGATGGCGTGGCGCTTGAAAGCTCTAACGGCTGGAACAATGCCGGCACCGGCCATTCGGCGCTTGCCGAACTCAACTACACGCCGGAAGACGACAACGGCAACATAAAGATCACCCAGGCCGTCAACATCAACGAATCCTTCCAGATTTCCCGGCAGTTCTGGGCCTGGCAGGTGCGCAACGGCGTTTTGAAGAACCCGCGTTCCTTCATCAACCACACGCCGCATATGAGCTTCGTCTGGGGTGACGAGAACGTCGCTTATCTGGAAAAGCGCTATCAGGCGCTCAAAGCCAGCCCGCTTTTCGCCGGCATGGAATATTCCACCGATCCCGAGCAGATCAAGAAGTGGGTGCCGCTGATGATGGAAGGCCGCGATCCTTCCCAGAAGATCGGCGCGACCTGGTCGCCGCTCGGCACCGACATGGAATTCGGCGAAATCACCCGGCAATTCGTCTCGCATCTGCAGGGCGACCAGAATTTCGACCTGCAGGTCAATAGCGAAGTCTCTGACATCCAGCGCAATGCCGATGGCAGCTGGCGCGTGACCTATACCAACACCAAGACCGATGCCGAACAGGTGGTGGATGCGAAATTCGTGTTCATCGGCGCAGGCGGCGGCGCGCTGCATCTGTTGCAGATGTCCGGCATTCCGGAAGCTGACGATTATGCCGGCTTCCCCGTGGGCGGCTCGTTCCTCATCAACGAGAACCCCGACGTGACGATGCAGCATCTGGCCAAGGCTTACGGCAAGGCCTCGGTCGGCTCGCCGCCCATGTCGGTGCCGCATCTCGATACCCGCGTGCTGGGCGGCAAGCGCGTCATCCTGTTCGGACCTTTCGCCACCTTCTCCACCAAGTTCCTGAAGGAAGGTTCCTATTTCGATCTCGTCTCCTCCGTCACCACCAGCAATGCCTGGCCGATGGTGCGTGTGGGCATCGATGAATATCCGCTGGTGGAATATCTCGCCGGCCAGCTGATGATGTCGGATGACGACCGTTTTGCCGCGCTGAAGGAATATTTCCCGAATGCCAAGCAGGGCGAATGGCGTCTGTGGCAGGCTGGCCAGCGCGTGCAGATCATCAAGCGCGACGAAGAAAAGGGCGGCGTGCTACGGCTCGGCACCGAAGTCGTCGCCGCCAAGGACGGCAGCATCGCCGGCCTGCTCGGCGCCTCGCCGGGTGCTTCCACCGCCGCCCCGATCATGCTCAGCGTTCTGGAAAAGGTCTTCAAGGACAAGGTGGCAACACCGGAATGGCAGGCCAAGATCCGCCAGATCGTGCCGAGCTACGGTACGAAGCTCAATGACGACCCGGAAAAGGTGCAGCAGGAATGGGCCTATACCGCCGAGCACCTGCAGCTGCCCACCCCTCCACAGATCGACCTTGAGGCACTGAAGGGCGCCGGTGCGGCGCCTGCGGGTGCGCCGGTGAAGAAGGTGCCGGATATCGCGCTTTAAGGCTTGGCTGCGATTTAGGATTGGACGCCGCGTGTCTCTGGATGCGCGGCGTTTTTATGAAATCTATACGCAAAACTCGGTGCTTAGATCACCTAACTTCTTATAAGGCTATTTCCGCTTAATAAACTTGAAATAGACATAGAGCATCGCAGCAATTCCCCCTCCGATGATACACGCCCATTTCAACTCACCGAGATATGCAATTACAGCAAACACGACGATGGGAAGCACCCAGAAAATCCATTCGAAATCGGGCTTCTTTGGAAGTTCGTTGGGGGATGGTCTGGGTTCTAACGTCTGGGTCACTGCTATACACTCCTAATGTCTGAATTCAGACAATCATAAAAGTGTTGCGGAATCTACAAAGTACAATCTAAAATTGTTACTATTTACATATTCTCGTAAAAAGCGTGAAAACTATATGCGATAAAATAGAATGAGAATTTTGGCTGGGGCGCCAGGATTCGAACCTGGGAATGCCGGTACCAAAAACCGGTGCCTTACCGCTTGGCGACGCCCCAACAGGGCAGCGAAGGCGAAACGCCGCTGCCTGAACCGCGCCTGATTAGCAAAGCCTGCCCGGCCCGGCAATGACCCGGCGACTTATTTTTTCACAAAATTCAAGCTTTTTGGGTGCCGTGGCGAAGTTCGCATGTTAGGGCTTGGCGATGGCGCGGTTGAGGCTGCGGCTCAAGCTGGCATGGCATTTTCAGGAGGTCTCGATGGCGGACCCGGCATTCGATCTCGATTTCCAGCCGGCCTATGGCGAGGCGGTTCCCGTCGCTCCGCTGATCCAGCGCATCACCGTCAACAATCCTTCCGCCTTCACCTTCCATGGCACCAACTCCTATATCGTCGGCGACCGTTCCGTCGCCGTCATCGATCCCGGTCCGGAGGATGAGGCGCATTTTCAGGCGCTGATGGCGGCGCTGACGGGCCGCGAGGTCACCCATATATTCGTCAGCCATACCCATCGCGATCACTCGCCGCTTGCCCGCCGGCTGAAGGAGGCGACCGGGGCGATAACGGTGGCCGAGGGTCCACACCGTGCCGCCCGCCCGCTGCACGTGGGCGAGACAAACCCCTTTGCCGAAAGTTCCGATACGGCTTTTGTGCCCGATATCGCGCTTGGCGACGGCCAAAGCCTTTCCGGCGACGGGTGGCGGCTTACTGCGCTGCATACGCCGGGACACACGGCCAATCACGCCGCCTTCGCGCTTGATGGCAGCGGTATCGTCTTTTCCGCCGATCATGTGATGGCCTGGGCCACCACCATCGTTGCGCCGCCGGATGGGGCGATGAGCGATTACATGGCCTCGCTGGAACGGCTGCTTACCCGCGACGACCGGCTGTTCCTGCCCGGCCATGGCGGCCCGGTCACCGACCCCGCCGCCTTCATGCGGGGCTTGCGCGCCCACCGCCGTATGCGGGAAAAGGCGGTTCTGAAGCGTATCCGCGAGGGCGACCGGCTGATCGCCGACATGGTGAAGGTGATCTACGCCAGCACCGACAAGCGCCTGCATGGCGCCGCCGCACTTTCCGTGCTGGCGCATATTGAAGACCTGATCGAAAAGGGTGAAGTGCAGACGGATGGTGCGCCTTCACTGCTGGGTGAGTATTTTCCGGCATAGCGGATATTTCTGGCACGCGAGATTTCAGGGCGCGTTGCGACCTCACCTCTCACTCCAAGCCTTGATTGGATCGAGCGGATGCCGCTAGTTTTCGGAGAGGGCTCCCCCTCATCCGGCCCTTCGGGCCACCTTCTCCCCGGCGGGGAGAAGAAACAGGCGGCTCCCGCTCGTCCCCATCAAGACGATGCGTAGCGTCAGCCACACATCAATTGTCGTTCAACCCCTGCATCTCCGCATCCAGCGCATCGAGATAGGCTTCGGCAATCGCAGCGCCCATGCCGAGATCGTGCGGGCCGTAGCGGGAGGCGACGCGGACATCGACGATGGTGGTTTCGGCCTCTTCCTTGAGGCGGATGAGGATATCGAAACGCAGGCCCCAGATGCGCGTGCGCGTTTCGCCCTGCATCAGCACCACGCCGCTACCGTTAAAGAAGGTGGGCAAAGGCGCGTCCGTCGGGCGGGCCATGGGCACCGGCACGATGGAGGGCAGATCCTCGACCGGCCCTTCTTCCGCAGGCTGCGTCCTGTCCTGCTCCGGAACGCCGACGGCGGGCGCATCTTCCGCCCCGATCACGCCCTTCGTGTGGGCGATGCGGATATTCTGGGCGGCGGCCATTTTTTTGGCGGCGGCGTAGATGCGGTCGATTGCGCCTTCATAACGGCGGCCGGCGAGGCTGGCATAGGCTTCGGTTTGCGCGTCGCGGTCTTCCTTGGTGATAGTCGCGGGCCGAACCAGCCATTGCTGGTTGGCGGCGGGCGTCACCAGCCATTCCGGCACGTCGGTGAGATCGGTGGAGATGTCGTAAATCTTCGGCTGCTGCCAATAAAGAAAAGCGCCGTAACCGACCACGCCGAGCGGCAGGGCCGAGAGAAGCAGCGCCGCCAGCGCCGAAAGGCCGCCGCGTGCGCCCTTTGTCCACAGCCGCTCAAGCCCGATCAACGCCAGAAGTACGGCCGCGAGAGCGATGCCAGCGGCGATAATGAGGAGACCGACAAAATCTGGCGTCGTCAGCGGCCCGAAACGATGAATGCCGGCGGCGATGAGAAACAGCACAAGCGCCGCAAGACCCAGATAGCGGGAAAGATAGGCTGCAACCGAAAAAGGCCGGACGAAACGCACAGTCATGAAAGCGGATATCCGTTAGATCGCATTGGCTAAAAAGCGTTGCACCCGAATTCTGGCAGGGAATCACCTGCATATGATGTCATAGACCGGATTTGCGGCGAGGAAAACAAAGGAGGAGGCGATCCCTACGCTAAAGCGCGCGAACTTCTCCGTCATGCCGGTCCCCGGAGCAAGCCCGAGGATGATCCGGCATCCAGCCATGCTGCGCCGTGAGGATGAGTCTTTTGCGATCAAGGACTTGATCGCGCTGGACCCCGGATCAGGTCTGGGGTGACGGAATATCTATAGGTTTTAGGACTCTGACGTCGAAGGCAACAAGAAGCGGGAATATTTTTCCGCATTGTCGCTACTTAAGAGAATTATTCCCCGACAACGCAACAAATACGCACGTTCATCCCTTAATTGCTGAGGAAATCGGCGTATTCTCGGCGACCTCCCTCGAGAATGCGTGTAAAAAGTGCAACATTCTCGTTTTCTTGCACAATAAAGAGACATGTCATGTCACAGGCAACGACGTCCGCCGCCCCCTCCGGGCCTAAACCTTTTTATCGCAATTTCGGCTTTCAGGTTCTGATCGCAATGGTCATCGGCCTGCTGCTCGGCCTCGTTGCGCGCAATATCGGTCCCGACGCCGCCGGCAGCCCCAACTGGCTTTCGGTGACACTGCAAACCATCGGCAGCATTTTCGTGCAGCTTTTGCGCGCGCTGGTTCCGCCGCTGATCTTCACGGCCATCGTCGCCTCCATCGCCAATCTCAAGAACCTCTCCAATGCGGCGAAGCTTGTGTGGCAGACACTTCTCTGGTTCGCCATCACGGCACTGATCGCCGTCGTCATCGGCATCGTGCTCGGCCTTGTCATTCAGCCCGGCGTCAACACGGCGATTGCCAATACGGCAGCGGCGGCACCCTCTTCCACCGGCTCCTGGCTGGATTTCCTGAAGGGGCTGATCCCGGCCAACGTCTTCGGCCTCGAAGCGTCTACCAAGCTCAATAATGGCGCGGCCAGCACCTCGTTGAACTTCAACGTGCTGCAGCTGCTCGTCGTCTCGATTGCCTTCGGCGTCGCGGCGCTGAAAGCAGGCAAGGCGGCGGAGCCGTTCCTTGCCTTCAACCAGTCGCTGCTCGCCATCGTGCGCAAAATCCTGTGGTGGGTCATCCGCCTCACCCCCATCGGCACCATCGGCCTGCTGGGCCGCGCGGTCGATCAATATGGCTGGACGACGCTGTCGCAGCTCGGCTGGTACGCGGCGGCCGTTTATATCGGTCTCGCACTGGTGCTCTTCGTGGTCTATCCGGCGCTGCTTCTCGCCCATGGCCTGAAGCCGTCGCGCTTCTTTGCGGGCGCATGGCCGGCCATCCAGCTCGCCTTCGTGTCGCGTTCCTCCATCGGCACGCTGCCCGTCACCGAAACCGTGACGGAAAAGAGCCTCGGCGTGCCGCGCGAATATGCCGCCTTCTCCGTGCCGCTCGGCGCAACCACCAAGATGGACGGCTGCGCCGCCATCTATCCGGCGATTTCGGCGATCTTCATCGCGCAGTTCTTCCAGGTGCCGCTCGGAATTCAGGAATATGTGCTGATCGTCTTCGTCTCGGTGCTCGGTTCCGCCGCAACCGCCGGCCTCACGGGTGCCGTGGTGATGCTGACGCTGACGCTTTCCACGCTCGGCCTGCCGCTGGAAGGTGTGGGCCTGCTGCTCGCCATCGACCCGATCCTCGACATGGGCCGCACGGCGGTCAACGTCGCCGGCCAGGCGCTGGTGCCCACCCTCGTCGCCAAGCGCGAGGGCATTCTCAATGAGGCCGTCTATAACAACGCCAAGGATATCGACGCACTCGACGACCGGGAAGCAGCGCCGGCCTGACGGCGACAATCATGGGGCGTTTCCGGAACAGGGAGACGCCCCATGCCGACCACTCTCTTTCTTCCCTGATAGTTTGGGGTTGACGGTGCCAATTTGATCGATAGCGATAACGGCACGGGCAATAGCGCAATTTAGAGCGGAAACTGTGCATGGCGAAACGCAACTGGATCTATGTCGGCTTGCTCGCTTTCATCTCACTCGGGCTTCTGATCGATGCGGCCGTCTGGCCTGCCGGGCCTCCAGCATCCTTTACCGCAAACGATCTGGTGCAGATGATCGGCATCATCACGCTATTTGCCTGGTGGCAGATAGAGGATGCCGAAAAGCGGAACATCCGGCGCAGCTCCGCCGCCAAAATCACCACCGTTCTGCTCGCACCCATCGGGCTTGCGATTTACCTTTATCAAACCCGCCGGTGGCCCCGCGCCACGCTCGACCTCTTCGCCTTTATCGGCGGCATCGTCCTCATCGCCATCCTCACGGTTCTCCTCGGCGACTGGCTCATTCAACAGGGTTTGTTCCCGCCGTCTTTCCTGCGTGATTCCTGAGCGGAATCAGGATGTTTCGTTTCGAAACCGACGGAGGGTGCGATATCTGCATCTCCGCTCCCGCGGCTGTAACTTTCCGCGCCAAATGGGGTTCTCCTAGCATCGAAACAGGCTTATCAATCGTGGTCACAGCCGCCTCTCATAGTGCCGGTAACATCTGCTGCATTTAGCTGGAATGGAACGCGCCTTGGTAATGTTTCGAACGTCCGGCAGTCCCGGCAAATACGACCCGGCGCTTACCGTTCGGCGTATCCTCAAGGTCAATCACGCCGGTGAGTTTGGCGCTATTCGTATCTACGGCGCGCAGATATGGATGGCTCGCCGGCTGTTTCCGGACATAGTACCCGCTCTTCAGGAAATGCGGGAAGACGAGATCGATCATTGCCGCCGGTTTCGGGACGCCATGCCATCCAGAAACGCAAGGCCTTGTCGCGTCATGGCGTTTTGGAGCCTTGGAGGTCTCCTGCTCGGTTTTATGACGGCGCTCGGCGGACGCAACATGGTCTGGATTTGCACCGAGGCCGTTGAAAGCACCGTTCACCGCCATCTGGAAGATCAATTGGCCTTCCTGCAAACAAGAGATCCCGAGCTGCATAAGCTTATCGCTTCGATTCAGGAACAGGAATTGGCTCATCTGCACGAGGCAGAGAAAAACCAGACGACGCGCGGTTTGGGCCATATGCTTCTGCTGCCGATTATCGGCTTTCTCACCGATCTGATGATCTGGCTCTCGACATGGGGAGACTCAAGCTGGATGCGCGCTGAAATGGCGCGTTCCAGACAGTCATGATGCCGAGGCTCAGGCAAGTGGATGCCGGTTCAAGGCTCGCATGACGCGAAGAGGTTCGCTTACCAAACGCAACTTTCCGCCCCAACGCGGCTTTTCCCCGTACCAAAACAGGCGTATCAATCGCGGCAATAAAAGTGCCGTACGGCTGTCATGTTAAGGGAGAAACAAAATGCGTGTTTCCATCGTCTTCGGTGCGCTTGCCGCCATGCTGGCGCTCACCGCCTGCCAGACGCTGACGCCGGAAGAGCGTCGGGCGCGGGATGAGGCGACTTGCCGGGGTTATGGTTTCCGCCCCGGCACGGACCCGATGGCCGGTTGCCTTCTCGATCTGGAAATGGACCGCCGCGCCGACAACCGCGCCTGGCAGGCGCAGATGAACCGCGACATGTTCTACCGCCCCGTGGTGGTGGAGCGGCGCATCATCGTCCAACAGAACCCCTGACGGGAATGAAGGCGACATTGCTCGCCACCCTGCCCTCATCCCTCTTCGCCGCCAGCGTTGCCTGCGCGGCGGCAAGCCGGGCGATGGGCACGCGGAAGGGCGAGCAGGACACGTAGTCGAGATCGGCATCCTCACAGAAATGGATCGAGGCCGGGTCGCCGCCATGTTCGCCGCAGATGCCAAGCTTCAGTTCCGGCCGCGTCTGGCGGCCGCGTTCGGCGGCGATGCGGATCAATTCTCCCACGCCATCGAAATCGAGGGAGATGAACGGGTCGCGCTCGATGATGCCCTTGCGCTGATAGGTATTGATGAAACGCGCCGCATCGTCGCGGGAGATACCGAAGGTGGTCTGCGTCAGGTCGTTGGTGCCGAAGGAGAAAAATTCCGCCGCTTCCGCAATGACGTGGGCGCGCAAGGCCGCGCGCGGCAGCTCGATCATCGTGCCGGTCAGATATTCGATCTCCATGCCGGTTTCCTGCGCCACCGCAGCGGCGACGCCGTCGATGACTTCGGTAACGTAATCCAGTTCCGAGCGCAGACCGACCAGCGGCACCATGATCTCGGGCACGACCGGCGCGCCGGTGATACGTGCTGCGGCAACCGCCGCTTCGAAAATGGCGCGGGCCTGCATTTCGGCGATTTCCGGATAGGAAATGGCAAGGCGGCAGCCGCGATGGCCGAGCATGGGGTTGAACTCGTGCAGGGCATCCAGCCGCTGGCGGAACACCGTCTGCGGCATGCCCATGGCGGCCGCCACCTCGACGATTTCGCCATCGGTCTTCGGCAGGAATTCGTGCAGTGGCGGGTCGAGCAGGCGGATCGTCACCGGCAGGCCGTGCATGATCTGGAAAAGCTCGGTGAAATCCGAGCGCTGCATCGGCAGAAGCTCATCCAGCGCCGCCCGCCTGCCCTTTTCGCTTTCGGCGAGGATCATCTCACGCATGACGTGGATGCGGTCGCCCTCGAAGAACATATGTTCGGTACGGCAGAGACCGATGCCTTCCGCGCCAAATGCGCGCGCAGCGCGGGCGTCGGCGGGTGTGTCGGCATTGGTGCGCACGGTCATGCGGCGCAGGCTGTCTGCCCACTCCATCAGCTTGCCGAAATCGCCCGAGAGTTCCGGCTGCGTCATCGGCACCTCACCCTTCAGCACCCGGCCGGAAGAACCGTCGATGGTGATGACATCGCCGCGCTTGAGCATACAGCCGACGCCGATCAGCACCTTGTTGCGCATGTCGACGCGCATGGAGCCGGCGCCGGTGACGCAGGGAATGCCCATGCCGCGCGCCACCACGGCGGCGTGGCTGGTCATGCCGCCGCGCGTCGTCAGAATGCCTTCGGCGGCGTGCATGCCATGAATATCTTCCGGGCTGGTTTCGATGCGCACCAGAATGACACGGCGGCCTTCGGCTTCCGCCGCAACCGCCTCTTCCGCAGTGAAGACGATTTCGCCCGTCGCCGCCCCCGGCGAAGCCGGCAGGCCGGAGCCGATGATCGGGCGCGATGTGCCGGGATCGATGGTGGGGTGCAGCAGCTGGTCGAGCGACGAGGGCTCGATGCGGCAGACGGCCTCCTCCTGCGAGATCAGCCCTGCCTCCACCATATCGACGGCGATCTTCATGGCCGCGCGGGTGGTGCGCTTGCCGGAGCGGGTCTGCAGCATCCAGAGCTTGCCGCGCTCGATGGTGAATTCCAGATCCTGCATGTCGCGATAGTGGTTTTCCAGCCGCTTGCAGATCGCCAGAAATTCGCTGAACGCCTCCGGCATCAGCTTTTCCATCGAGGGCTTGTCGGAGCCGGAGGCCAGACGCGCGGCCTCGGTGATGGATTGCGGCGTGCGGATGCCCGCCACCACATCTTCCCCTTGAGCGTTGACGAGGAATTCGCC
Source organism: Agrobacterium sp. 16-172Ci (assembly GCF_053522725.1). Taxonomy (NCBI): domain Bacteria; kingdom Pseudomonadati; phylum Pseudomonadota; class Alphaproteobacteria; order Hyphomicrobiales; family Rhizobiaceae; genus Agrobacterium; species Agrobacterium sp. 16-172Ci. Next base: position 110,852 of record NZ_JBNWBW010000006.1, on the reverse strand, counting down.
GTAAAGCTCCGCCTCGCCCGTCGAAGGATTGCGGGTGAAGGCGACGCCGGTTGCCGAGGACGAGCCGAGATTGCCGAAGACCATGGCCTGAACGTTGACCGCCGTGCCCCAGTCGCCCGGAATATTGTGCAAATGGCGGTAGGTCACGGCGCGGTGGTTGGTCCAGCTGGCGAAGACGGCGCCGATTGCGCCCCAGAGCTGGACATGACAGTCCTGCGGGAAGGCTTCGTCCAGCTCATCCTCGATCAGCTTTTTATAAAGCGAAACGACATGCTGCCATTCGACGGCCGACATGTCGGTATCGTATTCGTGGCCGAGGCGGCCTTTCTCGTCCTCGAGAATTTCCTCGAACAATTCGTGGTCGAGGCCCATGACCACATCTGCATACATCTGGATGAAGCGGCGGTAGCTGTCCCAGGCAAAACGGGCGTCGCCCGCATCGTGGCCCAGCGCCTCGACGGTGCGGTCGTTGAGACCCAAATTCAGCACGGTATCCATCATGCCGGGCATGGAGGCGCGCGCGCCGGAACGGACGGAGATGAGCAGCGGCGAGTGGCTGCCGCCGAAGGTCTTGCCGGTCACGGTTTCCATGCCGTGCAGGCCAGCCATGACCTGCAGCTTCAGCTCTTCGGGAAGATCGCGGCCGTTCTTGTGATAAAGCGCGCAGGCATCGGTTATGATGGTGAGGCCGGGGGGAACGGGAAGGCCGAGACTTGCCATTTCAGCAAGGTTCGCGCCCTTGCCGCCCAATATCGCAACGTCACCTGCCCTGCCTTCGGCAGCACCGTTGCCGAAGGTATAAACCCACTTTTTCATTCCACGCTCTCCACCCAGAAGCGTTGTCATTTTTCTATCATCTACAGCATTGGCGGCACGTTGGAAACGCCGCAACGTGCAGTTTACATCGCAGTGCAGCATAATTGCGGCAAATTGCGCGCAAGAATTGCCGCAAAGGCCGAATAACGGCATGATTGACGCATTCGTGTAATGCGCTGAACTGGAGTGTTGCCTAAGCCATTCAAATCGCCGACAAAGAGATTATTCATGCAATTTACCCGCCGCCATACGCTTAAATTTGCCGGAATTTCCTGTGCCGCCAGCGCGCTTGCCGGGGCGCTCAGAGCCGAAGGCGCAGTGCCCGTCGCAGGCGCCGCCTCCGCCCTTCCCTTCGCGCTGACGACGCCGATGCATATCGGCCAGGCCGCGCTGCGCGTGCGCGATCTCGACCAGATGATCGAGTATTACCGTTCAGTGCTGGGCATGAACGAGGTGGAGCGCACGGCCAGAGGCGTGACGCTTGGCGTCGGCACCGTGCCGCTGCTCGATCTGGTGCACAAGCCGGCGGCGGATTTCGAAAGCCCCACCTCCGCCGGCCTGTTCCACATCGCCTACTTGATGCCCTCGCGCAAGGATCTGGCGCGCTGGCTGGTACATGCGGCGCTGAAACAGGTGCCGCTTACCGGTTTTGCCGATCACAATGTCAGCGAGGCGATCTATCTCAACGATCCCGAGGGCAACGGCATCGAGGTTTACAGCGACCGGCCGAAGGATACATGGGTGTGGAGCGGCCGCGTGGTGAAAATGGGCACCGAACCGCTCGATGTCGATGATCTGGTGAAGCTGACCGATACCAAAAGAAGCGATTACGAGGCTGCCCCGCCGGGAATGCGCATCGGGCATGTTCACCTGCGGGTCGGCGAAATCGCCCGCGCCCGTGCCTTTTATGAAACGGCCATCGGCCTGCAACCGACGCAGGATGCGCGCTCCGATGCCTCGTTTCTCTCTTCCGGCGGATATCATCATCATCTGGCGGTGAATACATGGAACAGCCGTGGCGCGAAGGAACGCAACGCCATGGAAACCGGCCTCGACTGGTTTTCCCTCACCATTCGCAACCCCGCCGATCTGGAGGCGCAGAAAACGCGGCTGCGGGCCGCCGGTTATGTGCTGGTGGAGATGGAAAATAACGTCGTGGAAGCGATAGACCCCTGGGGCACGCGGCTGCGGCTGGTGCCAGGGTGAGTGGTCCATACGCTCGATGCGAAGCGGGTGCTACAAAAAATGCTCACACAACGTCGTCTGAACACCACAGAGCCTCACCGCCCCCTTCCTCATCAAGTCAGTCGTATTCGTCAGCCGGCAAAAAGACCTTGCGAGGCCGTTGCAGCGGCCTCGCAAGGCAGTCCACCCGGTACAGGAAACCGGATGGCGGGGTTGGGAAAGCACACTGAGGCTCATGGCAAGACATAGCAAAATGCCGCGGGTTTGCGCTCACCCGAATGGGTGAGACGACGAGATAAATTCATGTTGAGCAAAAGTCAGGATCGAAATGCGGCCTGGCAGTTTCAGACGGCTTCGCGCAGCTGTTCGGCGGTCTGCAAATCGACAGACACCAGTTGCGACACGCCCTGTTCGGCCATCGTGACGCCGAAGAGGCGGTTCATGCGCGCCATGGTGATGGGATTGTGGGTGATGATGACGAAGCGGGTTTCGGTGGAGGCCACCATCTCATCCATCAGGTTGCAGTAACGTTCGACATTGTGGTCGTCGAGCGGCGCATCCACTTCGTCCAGCACGCAGATGGGCGCGGGATTGGTGAGGAAGACCGCGAAGATCAGCGCCATGGCCGTCAGCGCCTGTTCGCCGCCGGAAAGCAGCGTCATGGTCTGCGGTTTCTTGCCCGGCGGGCGGGCGAGGATTTCCAGGCCCGCTTCCAGCGGATCGTCGGATTCAATCAGCTGCAATTCCGCCGTGCCGCCCCCAAAGAGATGGGTGAACAGCCGCTGGAACTGCGAATTGACCACATCGAACGCGGCGATCAGCCGTTCGCGGCCTTCGCGGTTGAGGTTCTGGATGCCGGCACGCAGCTTGCGCACGGCATCGATGATGTCGTCGCGCTCCTTGATCAGCGCCTCGAGCTTGGCGGAAAGCTCGGCCTGCTCTTCCTCGGCGCGCAGATTGACCGCGCCCAGCCTTTCGCGTTCGATCTTCAGCCGGTCGAGATCGCGCTCGACATCGCGAATATCGGGCTTCGGCTGGTCGGGACCGAGGCCGGTCAGGCGCAACGCCATATGCGGCTCGGTATTCAGCGTTTCGCGGATGCGGTGTTCGGTTTCCTGCCGCTTTTCGCGGGCGGAGACCAGCCGTTCTTCGGCGCGGCCGCGCTTTTCGCGGGCTTCGGCCAGTTCAGAAAGCGCCGTTGCGGCCAGCCGGTCAGCGGCGCGCTGCAGGTTTTCCGCCTCGGCCAGCCGGTCGGCGGCCTCGCGGCGGGCATCTTCGGTCTTCTGCAACTCATTGAGGAGGTTGCGGCGTTTCTCGTCGAATTCTTCCGGCGCTATGTCCAGCTCGGCGATTTCCTCGCGCGCCTCTTCCTCGCGTTCGCGCAGGGTGGCGATGTGATCGGCCGCACTTGCCGCCCGCGATGCCCAAGTGGAACGCTCCTGCCCGATTGCCTGAATTCTGCGCTGGCGGCTTTCCGCCTCGCGGCTCACGCCTTCATGGCGGGCGCGGGCCTCCGCCAGAAGGCCGCGGTCGGTCGCGACTTCAAGCTGGCTTTCGCGCAGTCGCAGATCCAGCACGGAAAGATCGGGCGCGTCTTCCATTTCAATGCGGGCGTTTTCTTCCTGAACGGCGATCTCATCGATCTGCGCGCCGATCTGGTTCAGTGCTTCGGACACGATATCGCGACGACGCAGCAGATCGCCAGAGGCCCGTTCGGCCGCAGTCAGCGCCTCGCGCGCCTCGGCAAGATGGCGGGTCGCAAGACGGCTTCTGTCGCGCACTTCCGAGAGCCGCAATTCGCTGCTGCGGATATCTTCGGTTTTCGCGGCAAGCTGGTCTTCGGCCTCGTCCAGAATGGAGCGGGCCTCATCCAGTTCTGTCTCGATTTCAGCGAGGCGGTTCTTCTGCGACAGGCGAAGTGCTGCGGCACCCGGCGCATCGGCACTGGCAATGTGACCGTCCCAGCGCAGCAGCGCGCCTTCACGCGTCACCAGCCGCTGGCCAGCCTTTAAATGCGGCAGCAGGAGCAGGGCCTCCGCCGTGTCGGCGACGACGCCGATCTGCGCCAAAGCGCGGCGTAGGGCTTCCGGCGCCTGCACATAATCCAGAAGCGGTTTCGCGCCCTGAGGCAAGGCGGGATCACCCGCGCCATCGCCATTTCCGGCCCAATAGGCGGGTGCTGCGGGATCGAGCGGGCTTTCGAGATCGTCGCCGAGGGCGGCACCCAATGCCGCCTCGAAACCACGCTCCACCGTCATTTCTTCCGCCACCGGCGTAAAGCTGCCATTGGCGGCGGCGCTGGAGGCAAGGATTTTGGTGATGGTGCGCGCTTCCGTGTCAAGCGCGTTCAGCCGGTTCCGCGCCGTTTCCAGCGGCGCGCGCGCCAGCGCTTCGGCGGAACGCGCCTCCGCGACGGCGGCTTCGGCTTCCTCCACCACGATCAGGGCATCCTCGACCGCGATCTCCGCCGCCTCGACCGCTTCTCGCCGTTCGGAAGGATCGGGAAGACCGGAGAGCTTTTCGTCGATGGCATCGATCTCGGCGGATGCCTCCTGCGATTGCCGTTCCAGCCTCAGCTTGCGATCCGAAAGATCGCGGATCGCCCGCTCCAGTTGCTGGCGCGCGGCGGACGCCTCTGCCCGTTCGGCGGTAATCGCGGTGAAGATGGCTTCGCTTTCCGCCAGTTTGACAGCGGCGGCTTCAAAGGCTTCGCGCATCTCTTCCGCATGGCGGCCGGAATCGGAGAGGATTTCCAGAAGTTCGGCCTCTTCCTCATCGAGCCGCGCGAGTATCTGGGCATTATCGGAGACCAGCCGTTCCTCGCGGATAATATCCTCGCCAAGCTGCGACAGGCGGCGGGCCAACTCATCGCGGCGGCGCAGCAAGCGGTTGGCCTCGTCATCCAGCTGGGTGCGGGCAATCTGCAGGCGTTGCAGGGCGGCGGCGACTTTCGCCTCGTCCTCGCGCAGCTCCGGCAGCTTCAGGCTGGCAATGCCCTGCTGCTTGGCCGCTTCCATCTGGGCCTGCGCTTTTTCGGCGACGATGTTGGTGGCCTGATTGAGCGCGCTTTCCGCCTCGCCTTCGGCTTCCTTCGCCTCGACCCAGCGGATGTGCAAAAGGGTCGCTTCACGGGCGCGGATGTCGGCTGACAGCATCTTGAAACGGTTGGCCTGCCGGGCCTGACGTTTCAGGCTTTCGATCTGGCTTTCCAGCTGGGCGGTCACATCTTCCAACCGCTCCAGATTGGTTTCGGCGGCGCGCAGGCGAAGCTCGGCTTCGTGGCGACGCGAATGCAGGCCGGAAATGCCGGCCGCCTCTTCCAGCAGCTGACGGCGGGCCTGCGGCTTGGCGTTGATGAGTTCGCCGATGCGCCCCTGCCCAACCATGGAGGGAGAGCGCGCGCCGGTGGAGGCATCCGCGAACAGAAGCTGCACATCCTTGGCGCGGGCTTCCTTGCCGTTGATGCGGTAGACGGAGCCGTTTTCGCGCTCGATGCGGCGCGTCACCTGAATTTCATCGGCGTCGTTGAAGGCGGCGGGTGCGGTGCGGTCGGAATTGTCGAGATAGAGACCGACTTCGGCGGTATTGCGGGCCGGGCGATTGCCGGAACCGGAGAAGATGACGTCATCCATGCCGGAGGCGCGCATGTTCTTGTAGGAATTCTCGCCCATCACCCAGCGCAGCGCTTCGACCAGATTGGACTTGCCACAGCCGTTCGGACCGACAACGCCGGTAAGCCCCGGCTCGATGATGAATTCGGAAGGCTCGACGAAAGACTTGAAACCGACGAGGCGGAGCTTGTTGAACTTCATGCCGTCACGCCCCGGCAAGAATATGGGCAATAAAAAACGGGCGTGCGGAAATATCCGCCGCCCGTTTCTTTCAGGGTCCGGCGATCAGAGCAGCTTGTCGATGACAGCCGACATGGTTTCAACCGACATGTCTCCTGCGTATTTCTTGCCGTTGATGATGAAAGTCGGCGTGGAGTTGATGCCGAATTCCGTCGCACCGCGTTGCATCGTTGCGTTCACATCATCCAGAAGTTTCTGGTTCGTCAAGCAGGCCTCGAAAGACTCCTGTGAGAAACCGGCCATTTTCGACATTTGCAGCAGGGCGGCGCGCGCATCCTGTGCGACAGCCCAGCTCTGCTGCTGCTTGAACAGCATGGAAACGAAGGGGAAATATTGACCTTCCGGTGCGCAGCGCGCCAGCATGAAGGCGGCAGCGGCGCGCGGATCGAACGGGAATTCGCGCAGCACGAAATAGACCTTGCCGGTATCGATGTACTTCTTCTTGATCTCTTCGAAGGTCTTGTTGTGGAAGTTGGCGCAGTGCGGGCAGGTCATCGACATATATTCGACGATCTTGACGGGTGCGTTGGCATCGCCGAGCGCTGCTTCCGGCAGCGGGCCGGGCTTCATCACCGCAGCCATATCCACATCGCCGGTGGATTCAGGCAGTTCCTGCGCCTCGGCGATACCGGGCGTGAAGGCGAACGGCAGGGCCGTGGCAACGGCAGCAAGAGCAACGCCGCCGAGGAGGCTGCGTCTGGTAATATTCAATTCGGAAATCGGCATGGAAACACCCGTGTTGATTTGAAACTGCCTGATGCGCAATTCGCTAACCCGATACCACCAGCACCGGCAGCGCGACAAGCGGGCTATGGAACTTCCTTGTCAAAGAATCGTGACTTCGAGAAGGCGAAAACGCAAAAACAACGAAGAGAAACAAGCCCTGAATACAGAGGGTGCGGGCAATGGTCGCAGCGAGCGCCCCTTATGAGCTCAACGCGATAGACCAAACTGGATTTCGATATTGTGATAAGACGAGCCGTGCCCGTTCCAGCCGTGATAAATTTCACGGCTCTCACCCGAGAAATGGTGGCGAGACATTTCTATCTCCGCAACCAGCGGGGCATATCCTTTGGTGAATAACGATCTCAGCGATCCTTGATACACCCTGCTTGCAACGATGATTGGTTCGAGATGATGAAGCTCGATTGTCTCATCCCACTGCACGGGTTTTCTTATCGGGCGGCATATCTCCCAATCAAACAGGGTTTTGCTATCTCTTGGCAGGTTGTGGGAAATGAAAATCCAAGGCCCATCGGCTTCCAGGCGGTGCTCGGCCAGCTGTCTGTCTATGATTGCCGAATATTCGGCAGCAGCCTGCCTGACATCGGGTATCCGCGGACGTTGACCAAAACGCACACCCCACATTTCTGGTGTTTCCTTGATTTCCATCGGCATACTCCTTTGAGCCATGGAGTAATTCGGAAATCGTCGGCCAACAAATTGAAATCGAGAATGAAATTCTATTTACCGCGTAATCAGAAGCCGCCTCTGAAATTTCTTCCTATTTCAAAGTTCGTTGCGGTGGCTTCTTCTGCAATACCGCCGTGCCCAGCCTCTCCACCGCCTTGCGCAGCGCCTCGCTCTCGATGCCGTCCATCATGTCATCGAGACGTTTTGCCGCATCGCCGCGCAGGGGTTGCGGTTTGCGCCTGCGGGTAGTGGTTTGCGAGACCGGCTTCTGCACGATCCTGATCTGGCGCACCGCCGGAAAGCCGAAAAAGCCGTTGATGCGGGCAATCAGTTCGCCCTGCGCATGGGTGAGGAACAGGGCGCGCGCGCCTTCGCAGGCAATCGTCAGCACGCCCGGCTGATAACCGCCGCGATCCGGCCCCTCGTCGCGGCGCGGCCAGGTGATCTTTTCCGGCCGGGTGCAATCGGCGAAGTCGTCACCGGCGATCTCGTCCCAGGAACCGAGCAGCGCGGTGTTGATGCCGGCGCGTTTCGAGAGCACGGGGTCCATGATGCCATTGGCGACTTCGGCGATCTGGACGACGCCCTTCTTTTTGCCGGCGCCGCTCTGGGGATAACGCATGTTTCACTCGCGATTTTGGAGAGGGCGATCCACATTTTCTTGATCGCCCGCTACGGATGTCCCAACTATAGGCCAAATCGAACAGAAACGGCAAACAATGCTTCAAAAAACCGCCTCGTCGTCTTATGCGCAGATGCTGCTCGCATGGTACGACCGGCACCATCGCGAACTGCCATGGCGCACGTCTCCCGCCATGGCGGCACGGGGAAAACGCGCCGATCCCTATCACGTCTGGCTCTCCGAGGTCATGCTGCAGCAGACGACGGTGCAGGCGGTAAAGCCCTATTTCCTCAAGTTTCTCGCAGCGTGGCCAAGCGTCAACGATCTGGCGGCGGCACCAGTCGAAGATGTCATGGCCGCCTGGGCGGGGCTTGGATATTATGCCCGCGCCCGCAATTTGAAAAAATGCGCGGAAGCCGTGGCGAATGAGCATGGCGGCGTCTTTCCAGATACGGAAGAAGGTCTGAAGCAGTTGCCCGGCATCGGCGATTATACGTCCGCCGCCGTCGCGGCCATTGCATTCAATCGTCAGGCGGCAGTGATGGACGGCAATGTGGAGCGCGTCATTTCCCGGCTCTTTGCCATCGATGCTCCCCTGCCCGGATCAAAGCCTGCGATGAAAGCTAAGGTAGCAGAGTTGACGCCTGCCGACAGGCCCGGGGATTTCGCCCAGGCGATGATGGACCTCGGCGCAACGATCTGCACGCCGAAACGGCCCGCCTGCGCGCTCTGTCCGTTCAACGGCCACTGTCTTGCGCTTGCCCATGACGAGCCGGAGCGTTTTCCGGTCAAGGCCGCGAAGAAGGCAAAGCCGGTGCGGCTCGGGGCTGCCTTCGTGGCGGTGAATGAAAGCGGTGAAATCCTGCTCCGTCGGCGCATCGAAAGCGGGCTTCTCGGCGGCATGACCGAGGTGCCGACAACGGCATGGACCGCCCGCGTGGACGGCGGCACGGAGGCGAGCCATGCGCCCTTTGCCGCCGGCTGGCAGGCGGCGGGCGTTATCGTGCACGTCTTCACCCATTTCGAACTGCGGCTCACCGTCTATCGCGCGCAGGTGTCGGACGGCCTTAAAACCGGCCCGGATGACGGATGGTGGGAGCCGGTTACAAATCTTGACGCGCAGGCGCTGCCAACGGTGATGAAAAAAGTCATCACGCAGGCTATTCCATCCGCATTCGATGAAAGCAGGAAATTTCGATGACCAAGATTGAGCATATCGTATTCGACATCGGCAAGGTGCTGATCCACTACGATCCGCATATTCCCTATAGCCGCCTCATCCCCGATGCCGACGAGCGCAAATGGTTCTTCGAGAATGTCTGCACCCATGACTGGAACCTCGAGCAGGATCGCGGCCGCCGCTGGGAGGATGCCGAAGCGCTGCTGGTGGAGCAGTTCCCGGATCGGGAAGAGCACATCCGCTCCTTCCGCAAGTTCTGGCACGAGATGGTCTCGCATTCCTATGACGACAGCGTCGCGATCATGGTCGCCCTGATCGACAGCGGCTACGACGTGACAATGCTGACCAACTTCGCCTCCGACACCTTCCGCGAGGCGCGGAAAATGTTCCCCTTCCTCACTTTGCCGCGCGGCGTCACCGTTTCCGGCGATGTCAAGCTGTTGAAGCCTGACGTGGCGATCTATGATCTGCACGCGAAGGAATTCGACCTCAATCCAGCCAACAGCCTCTTCATCGACGATACGCTCGTGAATGTGGAAGGCGCGAAAGCGGCGGGCTGGCAGGCGGTGCATTTTACCGGTGCTGAGAAGCTAAAGCAGGATCTGCGGGACTTCGGGGTGGAAGTCCGATAAATTCCCAGATCGGGAAAAGAAATTGGCGCAGGCGGAAATGGCGGTCTCCGGCCTGCGCCAGTCCTGCCGCAAGCGGCATCGGACGCAATGTTTTTGTGATTTTTCCGAACCGGATTTTCACAACCATTGCTCTGATTTGAGACAGTATTGCCGATCTCTTGCGCGAAACTTGTCTTGCTAAAATAGTATACTCGAAAACACCAACGCCCGACACCGAAGTGCCGGGCGTTGGTCGTTCTCCATCCGGGACTGAAGGTACTAAACCGGACGGAGACATAGGCTGACAAGGGCGGGCGGTGGATCGTTGCGTCTAAGCCTTTTGGGCTTTGACTATTCGGCCTTTGCCAGTTCACTGCGGATGATCGCTCTCAGATCGTCGATCGGCTTCAGCGTGTCGCCGTCTTCGAAATGCCAGAACGTCCATCCGTTGCATGCGTCGAGACCCTGCACCTTCGCGCCGAGGCGGTGAATGGAGCCGGCGGTCCCGGCGGATGCCAGAGTACCATCGGCACGAATAATGGCGCTATAACGGCGTCTTGCATCCGTCAGCACCTGGCCCGGGCGGACGAGGCCGCTTTCCACCAGTGTGTTGAAGGCAACACGCGGCTCGGCCTTCTTGCCGGTCATCACGGTCAGTTCCGCTTTGCCGAGCGGCTCGACGGCGGCGATGCGGGCGGATGCCGCGTCGATATAATCCTGTTCGCGCTCGATGCCGACGAAGTGGCGGCCGAGACGTTTTGCAACGGCACCCGTGGTGCCGGAGCCGAAGAACGGGTCGAGCACGACATCGCCCGGCTTGGTGGAGGCCATGATGATGCGCGCCAGCAGCGCTTCCGGCTTCTGGGTCGGATGCACCTTCTTGCCGTCGTCACCCTTCAGCCGCTCGTTGCCGCTGCAGATCGGGAACAGCCAGTCGGAGCGCATCTGCACATCGTCGTTGGAGGCCTTCAGCGCATCGTAGTTGAAGGTGTAGTTCTTGGCTTTCGGATCGCGGCTGGCCCAGATCATGGTCTCATGCGCGTTCTGGAACCGGCGGCCCTTGAAGTTCGGCATGGGGTTGGTCTTGCGCCAGACGATGTCGTTCAGGATCCAGAAATCGAGGTTCTGGAGCATGGAGCCGACGCGGAAGATATTGTGATAGGAGCCGATGACCCAGATGGTGCCGTTCGGCTTCAGGACGCGGCGGCAGGCGAGCAGCCAGGCGCGGGTGAAGGCGTCATAGGCCTCAAAGGAGGCGAACTGGTCCCACTCGTCATCGACGGCATCGACCAGCGACTGATCGGGACGGTGCAGGGTGCCGCCAAGCTGAAGGTTATAGGGTGGATCGGCGAAAATCGCATCCACAGACTGGCTCGGGAGGGCATCCAAGGCAGCGACACAATCACCTTTGATGATGCTGTCTTTCCAGGCGTCGCTCTCGCCCGCACGATCAAAACCGGCACGCCGAAAATCGGCCAGCGGAAAAACTGCTGCCATTGGTACTCGCTCCATACGCTTACTCTCTACTGATGCTTATGGTTACCGAAGATGGTTATCAAAGCCTGAACAAGTCACGGAAAATGCGAAATAAATGGCTGTCGCGGCCTGCAGGCGCGATTTGCGGCGGCCGGCGGGGGAACCCGAAGTCGGGCAAAAACGTTGTGCACAACGGGTTCTTCTGTCCCCGCATATCGGCGCGGCAGGAAGAGCCATTATGGCAGGGGGTAATCCGCAATGGGGTCCGTGATGAAAATGGCTTCTTTTTCCATGAATGTCGTCTGCGCCGCACTTTTCGCAACGGCGCTGCCGGCGCCATCGCAGGCGCAGCAACCGGCCCCGCAATATAACGTCGTCACCGATGCGGTCCTGTTCGATGGCGGCCCCTCGCTCGGCAATAGCGACAGGGTGCGGTGGGATTTCTACAAGGCGGACCGTTCCGGCGGGCTTACCGACGACAATGCCGGCGGCTCCTATGACGCCACCTTCGAGGCGAAACTGCCGGCGGGCAAATATGTCGGGGTGGCGGCGCTGGGCAATGTGACCCGCGAAGTGGCGTTCGAGGTGAAGGACGGAAGCATCGCGAGGCCGAAGGTGAATTTCGACGCTGCGGAATTGACCGTCGTGCCGAAACGTAGCGCCGGCGGCGATGTGGAAACGCAGGCGAAGACGGAAATCACCAAGGACGATTTCAAGGACAGCGTCTACGGTCAGAATACCGTCTTCGTGCCGGCCGGAAACGTCGTCCTCACCGGCAGCATCGGCCCGGCGCGGGCTGAGGAGACGCTTGCCATCAAGGCGGGCGAAAAGATCAGCCACGAGCTGGTCATTCCAAGCGGCGTGGTGATCGCCAAGGCCGTTTATGCGGAGGGCGGCAGGGCTGTGGAAACGGACGATATCCGCTTCGAAGCGATGTCGGCCAAGGAAACGCTGGACGGCACGCGTGAGACCATCAACGGCATTTACGGCACCGGCAAGATCATGGAAATGCCCGCCGGCGATTTCGTCATGCGCGCGCGTCTGGGCAAGGTGACGGTGGAACAACCATTCACCGTGACTGCCGGAAAACGAACCGAAATCACCCTCGATCTCGATGCGGGCGTTCTCGCCATCAAGGCGCCCGGTGCAGAACGGATCGATATCGTTGAAACCACCAGGGATCTTCAGGGCACGCAGAAGGAGATTTCCGGCCGTTACGGCACGCAGCATCAGGAAACCCTGCATCCCGGCGAATATTCGGTGAAGGTGAGCTACGACAAGAAATCCGGCCGCGAGCCGAAGGAGATCAAGGCGACGGTCAAGGCCGCCGAGAGAACCGAGACGGATGTGCCGGAGTAGGTCTCGGCCTCCGGCCGGCCGAAAGCTCCGGACGTTCGCCGATTTTCACGCCTGCGAAACCTGATGCCGCGATACGGTCGCACAGTCTTATCCACTGACAGCCTCGACAGGCAGGCCTGATCTCGCCTGCGGCGAAAGCCAGACGCATCTTCGCAAGAAAGTCGGGCGTTGCCTGCAACCGCTTGCCGGCAGTCAGTGCCTCGCCCAAAAGCGCCGACACCGAAAGGCGGGCTGTCTCATCCCGCTGCACCACGCCTTCGTTGAAACAGTGGGCATGGCTTTCACACAACAGGCCCTCGCAAATATCGTCCGGGCCCTCCACCAGCTCGATATCTTCCTCACCGGCGTTCAGGCGGGCGGCGACACGGTCGTAATTTTCGACGAAGCCGGACGTATATCCCTTGCCCACATAGGTGAGCATACAGAGAAGATGGTGGGGCCGGAGGCGGACGGTCACGGGCCCGCCCTATCCGACGATGGCGAAGGCGTCGCGCACCGAGCCGGACGAGGTGCGGATCGCCTTGCGGCCGATCCATTGCACATGCCCGTCAAGGATACGCACCGCCTCTTCGGCGCGGCCGCCGCGCAGCGCATCGATGATCGCGCGGTGATCGGTATCGGTGCGGCGCTCCCAGCCGGCGCGCCAGGCGGAAAACAGGAAGCGGGCGCTCGCCGCATGCAACCCGTCGATTGCCTCCATCAGGCGCGGCATGTTGCAGGGCGCGGTGATGAGACGATGGAAGCGGCGGTTGGCCTCCTCCCAATGCTGCACATCGACGGCGCTGTCGCCCTCGAGCGTTGCCGCCTCCGCGTGGTCGAGAATGGCGGGCGTCATGTTCGGAATGGCGTGGCGCAGCGCCAGAACTTCAAGGGCGGCGCGCATTTCCGCCACCTCGCGCACATCGTCAAGGCCGAAATCCGCCACCCGGACACCCCGGCGCGGAATGCTGGCGGCAAGCCCCTGCGCTTCCAGCCGGCGGAATGCCTCGCGCACCGGCACATGCGACGCGCCGAATTCGGCGGCGATGTGATCCTGCCGCAACCTTTCGCCCGGCGACAGCTCGCCGCGAACGATGCGCTCGGCGAGCGTGCGGCTGATGCGCGCGGCGATGGTGTCTTCGGGCGTGTTTTTCACTGTCTTGGGCATAACATCCCATAACGCATATGGCGCGACCGTGTGTAGCGGTTTTTGCGCGAAAGAGGAACGCCAAACCAAATATTCGAGGCGGCACAGTCGCTTACTCAGGCCGACCGAGCTATGAGCCTGATGGGACCGACCTTTGCGGGTGAACCGGTTGAGCTTGGCGCGGACATGGTCTAAAAGCCCGGCATCATTTTCTTCCAGCCAAATCCGATACAGGGAGCGCCCATGAGCGGCTTCGACCTCATTATTTTCGACTGTGACGGCGTTCTGGTCGATTCCGAAATCATCGCGGCGCAGGTGGAATCCCGCCTCTTGACCGAAGCCGGATATCCGATCTCCGTAGAGGAAATGGGCGAGCGTTTCGCCGGCATGACCTGGAAGAACATTCTTCTGCAGGTGGAAAGCGAAGCCAGCATTCCGCTCTCCGCCTCGCTGCTCGACAAATCGGAAAAGCTGCTCGACATGCGGCTGGAACGCGACGTGAAAATCATCGAGGGCGTGAAATTCGCCCTGTCGCGCCTGACCACGCCGCGTTGCATCTGCTCGAACTCATCGAGCCACCGCCTCGACATGATGCTGACGAAGGTGGGCCTGAAGCCCTATTTCGCGCCGCATATCTATTCCGCCAAGGACCTTGGAGCCGACCGCGTGAAGCCGAAGCCCGACATCTTCCTGCATGGCGCGGCGCAATTCGGCGTTTCCCCCGACCGCGTGGTCGTGGTCGAGGATTCCGTGCACGGCATCCATGGCGCAAGAGCCGCCGGCATGCGCGTCATCGGCTTCACCGGCGCATCCCACACCTATCCGAGCCACGCCGACCGGCTGACGGATGCGGGCGCCGAAACGGTGATCTCGCGCATGCAGGACCTGCCGGCCGTGATTGCGGCGATGGCGGAGTGGGAAGGCGCTTTTTGAGGAGGTAGCTGTGGTGGCATCCCAGACGCAAAAGGAATTCGTACCCGGCCAAGGCTATACCGAAGCGGATTGGGATGCTGTCGACTTTCCCGAAATGACAGATGAAGAGCTGGCAAATGCGCGTCCCGCGAGGGCCGTTTTGCCGCCAGCTTTTTTTGAGGCTGTGGAGGAGTATCGAAACTCCCGTAGCCGCCCGTCAGCGGAGAAGGCGACGGCTGTGGGAAAACCCTCCGGTTAAAACGCATGGAAAGTCGTAGACCTCTCCTCCGTCATGCCGGACTTGATCCGGCATCCAGTCACGGCGCGTCTGCGCCGTGAGAAGAGTCTTTTGCGATCAATGACTTGATCGCGCTGGACCCCGGATCAAGTCCGGGGTGACGGAATTCGGACCTTTGCGCGCAATCAGAACCGAAGCCTGCCGAGCAGCCTCCGGTTTTTTTGACATTTCGCCCGTCAAATCACCGGCGCTTGGTCTTGGCCTTTGCGCCCTGCTCCGCGAAGCCGATGAAGACGCTGACCGACTTCGGTGCGCCGCCCGGTCCGTTGGGGATGGCGACGTGGTCGTTGTTGAAGATGAACTGCGTGCCGGCCCCGCCTGCCGGAACATCGACGGCAAAGGCGGTGGTGTCGCCGTATATCTCGCCGTCGCCGTCCTTCACCGTCACGCGGATCGGCACGGTCACGCGGCCGGGCTTGGCCATCGGGCCGGGAACGAGGCGGCCCTGGGCCAGCACGTTTACGGTGAGCGTCGATTCATTGGCGGTGCACGAACGCGTCGTATCGGACAGCGAGACCTGATAGGCGAGTTTCTGCGGATCGTCCTTGGCGCCACCGGCGTAGACGCGATGAACGGCGTTGGCATCGAGAACCGTCACGGCCGGGCAATTGGCCTGAACCACGGCAGCCGTCGGTGCGGCCTGCGCCGCCGGCGGGTTGACGGCAAGCGAGTCCGACGGGTTGGAGGAATTGCATCCTGCAACAACGACGAGAAGCGACATCGCGGCGGACAAACGCAAGAAATTCCCTGACACTCTTCTAAATCCTCTCCCTTGTCCCGGAACAGAACCGGAGACGCTGTTTATTGACCTTTCACCCAGGTTGGCGATGGTCTATAGCAGCGACGCCGGAAAAAATCGATTGGCATGTTCGGTTTTGCTTGAATTTTCAGAAAAGCCCTTCATTAGCTCGCCAATCGCCTCATTCCGGTGAGACGCTGCGGACAAAGACGCCGATCGCATCGGTAACGGATAAGGGACTATCTCGTGGAATATGTATCGACCAGGGGTGCGGCCCCTTCGCTTGGTTTTTGCGACGCGCTTCTGGCGGGCCTTGGCCGTGACGGCGGGCTTTACGTTCCGCGCAAATGGCCTTCCATGTCGAAGAAGGAAATCCGCAACCTGCGCGGCAAGTCCTATCAGGATGTCGCCTTCGAGGTTCTCTACCGTTTCACCGGCGGCGAGATTCCGGCAGACAAGTTCAAGGCGATGATTGACGACGCCTATGCGACCTTCCGCCATCCTGCCGTCGTGCCGCTGACGCAGACCGGCCCGAACACCTTCGTTCTCGAGCTTTTCCACGGCACCACGCTCGCCTTCAAGGACGTGGCGATGCAGCTTCTCGCCCGCCTGATGGACTATACGCTTTCCGAACGCGGCGAGCGCGCCACCATTGTCGGCGCAACCTCGGGCGATACCGGCGGCGCGGCCATCGACGCCTTTGCCGGGCGCGAGCGCACCGATATCTTCATCCTTTTCCCGAACGGCAAGGTCTCTCCGGTGCAGCAGCGCCAGATGACGACCTCGACCGCTTCCAACGTGCATGCGCTGGCGATCAACGGCAATTTCGACGATTGCCAGACGCTGGTGAAGGAGATGTTCAACGACGTGAAGTTCCGCGATGGCGTGAAGCTTTCCGGCGTCAACTCCATCAACTGGGCGCGCATCATGGCGCAGGTGGTCTATTATTTCACCGCGTCGCTTTCGCTCGGCGGCCCCGACCGGAAGATTTCCTTCACCGTTCCGACCGGCAATTTCGGCGATATCTTCGCCGGTTACGTCGCCAAGAAGATGGGCCTTCCGATCGACAAGCTCGTCATCGCCACCAATGACAACGACATTCTGGCGCGCACGCTGAAGACCGGCCGTTACGAGATGCGCGGCGTCAAGCCGACCACCTCGCCTTCGATGGACATCCAGATTTCATCCAACTTCGAGCGGCTGCTGTTCGAAGCCTATGGCCGTGATTCCGCTGCGGTAAAGGCATCGATGGACGGCCTCAAGCAATCCGGATCCTTTGAAATTCCGCCGCACGCGCTGAAATTCATCAGACGCGATTTCCGCGCCGGCCGCGCCACCGAAAAGCAGGTGGCGGCAACGATCCGCGACACGCTTGAGAAAACCGGCTACCTGATCGACCCTCATACGGCGACCGGCGTTTTCGTGGCGGAAAAGTACGAAAAGGCGTCAAGCCCGATGGTCGTTCTGTCGACCGCTCACCCGGCTAAATTCCCGGCCGCTGTAAAATCCGCTTGCGCAATCGAGCCTGCGCTTCCAGTATGGTTAGCTGACATTATGAACCGGGAGGAGCGTTTCGACATTCTGGATGCGGAGCTCAAAGCCGTGGAAACCTTCATCGGCAAAAACGCACGCGCCGGCAAATAGAGACGCGGAAAGACGTTGAGTATGAGAGTAAATGTGACCCGGCTTTCGTCCGGGTTGACCGTTGTGACGGAAAAAATGCCGCATCTCGAAAGCGTCGCTCTTGGGGTGTGGATCAAATCCGGTTCCCGCAACGAGACGACTGCCGAACACGGCATCGCCCATCTTCTCGAACATATGGCTTTCAAGGGCACGGCGCGCCGCACTGCCCGGCAGATCGCCGAAGAAATCGAAAATGTCGGCGGCGAAGTCAACGCCGCGACATCGACCGAAACGACCTCCTACTACGCCCGCGTCCTGAAAGACCACGTTCCCCTCGCCGTCGATATCCTTGCCGACATCCTGACGGAATCGCTGTTCGACGAAGACGAGCTGGAGCGGGAGAAAAACGTCATCCTGCAGGAAATCGGCGCGGCGACCGATACGCCCGACGACGTGATCTTCGACAATTTCTCCGGTGTCGCCTATCGCGACCAGACCATCGGCCGCCCGATCCTCGGCACGCCGGAAACCGTTCAATCCTTCACCACCGGCCAGATCAGGCATTATCTCGCCCGCAACTACACGACGGATCGCATCTTCGTCGTGGCGGCCGGTGCTGTCGATCACGAAAGCTTCGTGAAGCAGGTGGAAGAGCGTTTCGCCTCGCTGCCGCAGCTGCCCATTGCCACACCGGTTATGGAAAAAGCGATCTATACCGGTGGCGAAATCCGCGAAACCCGCGACCTGATGGATGCGCAGGTGCTCCTCGGCTTCGAGGGCAAGGCCTATCACGCCCGCGATTTCTATTGTTCGCAGATTCTCGCCAATATACTGGGCGGCGGCATGTCCTCCCGCCTGTTCCAGGAGGTGCGCGAATATCGCGGCCTCTGCTATTCCGTCTATGCATTCCACTGGGGCTTTTCCGATACCGGTATCTTCGGCGTGCATGCGGCCACCGGCGGCAACGACCTGCCGGAACTGGTGCCCGTCATTCTGGAGGAACTTCGCAAGTCCTCGCAGACCATCCATCAGGAAGAAATCGACCGCGCCCGGGCGCAGATTCGCGCGCAGCTGCTGATGGGCCAGGAAAGCCCGGCCGCCCGCGCCGGCCAGATGGCCCGCCAGATGATGCTTTACGGCCGGCCCATCCCCAATGAGGAGATGATGGAGCGGCTTGGCGACATCACCCGCGCGCGCCTGACCGATCTTGCGGGACGGCTGTTTTTCGATACAGTTCCGACATTGTCCGCAATTGGCCCGCTCGAACATCTGCCGCCTCTTTCCGACATCACTGCGGCGCTTTCCGCGCAGCAGCCCGCAAGGATAAAGGCGAACGGATAAACCGATATGAGAGCGGGATTTAAAGGCGAAGACCGCTCATCTTTTTCGCCATCCCGCTCGCGGATGGCGATGTCTGCCGCACAGGGATCGTGAATGCTGCGTTTTCTTTCCCGACATAGCGACACGCCCGAACTGCGCAACGCCAATCACCTTCTCAGACTGCCGCGCTACGGCGATTTCAAGCAATGGCATGTGCTGCGCTCCGAAAGCCGGCAGTTTCTCCAGCCCTGGGAGCCGACCTGGCGGCCAGACGAACTGACGGAAGGCGCCTTCCGCATGCGCGTGGTACGCAATGGCCAGGAATTTTCCTCCGGCACCGCCGTTTCCTTCCTGCTGTTCGAGAAAGAAACGCTGCTGGTCGGCGGCATCACCATCGGGTACATCCGCCGGGGTGCGGCGCAAAGCTGCATGATCGGATACTGGATCGGCGAGCGGCACGCCGCCCAAGGCCATATGTCTGCCGCATTAAAATTGGTAATACCATACATCTTTAACGGACTTCAGTTGCACCGTATCGAGGCAGCCTGTATTCCGGAAAACTTCAAAAGCATCCGGCTTCTCGAAAATGCCGGGTTCCAGCGGGAAGGCCTCCTGCGGGAATATCTGAAAATCAATGGCCAATGGCGGGATCATATGATGTTTTCCCTTCTTGCCGACAAGCAAAGCTCCGGCGGAACGAAGTACGATACATGACCTACAATCACACTGCGCCTTGCCTTGCGAAACGTCTGGCGGCAATCGCGCTGGCTGCGCCGTTTTTCCTGCTTTTCCTGCTTTTCTCTTCCTATTCCTACGCCTTCGAGCCGGTGAAGATTTCCCGTGACGACACGGCGCTCGACCTGACGGCCACCACCGATATCTATGCCAACCAGGGCGAAGCCTTTCAGGTCTCGACCGCGCCCGGACCGGACGGTATCCGCCGCCGTATCGAGGTGCGCGCCAGTTCCACCGACCACCAGGGCGACTGGGCGGTTTTCGCACTCGCCAACGTCTCCGAAGAGCAGCTGGAGCGCGTGATCGTCGCGCCGCATTTCCGCCTCGTGAATTCCAAGCTGTTCTGGCCCGATCTCGGCTCGCAGCGCATCATGGCGATCACGCCGAGTGAGGGCTTTGCGCTCGACCGGCAGCCGAGCCCGGATGCCGACGTGTTCCGCATCACCCTCAATCCCGGCTCCGTCATCACCTTCGTCGCCGAGCTTTCCACGCCGCAGCTGCCGCAGCTTTATCTGTGGGAGCCGGAGGCCTACAAGGACACGATCAACGCGTTTACGCTCTATCGCGGCATCGTGCTCGGCATTGCCGGCCTGCTCGCCGTGCTTCTGACCATCCTTTTCGTGGTCAAGGGAACCTCCGTTCTGCCGGCCTCGGCCGCGCTCGCATGGGCAGTTCTAGCCTATATCTGCGTCGATTTCGGCTTCCTCGAAAAGCTCATCACCGTCACCTCAAGCGATCAGCGAATATGGAGGGCGGGCGCGGAAGTGGCGCTCGCCTCCAGTTTCGTGGTCTTCCTGTTCACCTATCTCAATCTCAATCGATGGCATGCGCATCTCGGTTATGCGACCTTTGCCTGGGTGGTGGGTCTGGCGCTGCTGTTCGGCGTCGCCATCTACGATCCCTCGGTCGCCTCCGGCATTGCGCGCGTGTCCTTCGCGCTCACCGCAACGGCCGGCATCGCCCTCATCGTCTATCTCGGTTTCAACAAATATGACCGGGCGATTTTGCTGGTTCCCTCCTGGGCGCTGATCCTCGTCTGGCTGTTCGGCAGCTGGCTGACGGTGACGGGACAACTGGACAACGACATCGTGCAGCCGGCGCTCGGCGGCGGGCTGGTGCTGATCGTGCTGTTGATCGGCTTCACCGTCATTCAGCACGCCTTTGCCGGCAGCGCCTATCAGCAGGGTCTCTTCTCCGATCTCGAACGCCAGTCGCTGGCCTTGACAGGCAGCGGCGATACGGTGTGGGACTGGGATGTGACGCGCGACCGTATTGTCACCACGCCCGACATTTCCAACCGGCTGGGGCTGGAACCCGGCGCCATGCACGGTGCGGCACGCAACTGGCTGCCGCGCCTGCACCCTGATGACCGCGACCGGTTCAAGGCGACGCTCGACGTGCTGCTTGACCATCGCAAAGGCCGCCTCAACCACGAATTCCGCATTCGCGCCGAAGACGGTCATTTCCACTGGCTGCAAATCCGCGCCCGCCCGGTTCTCGGCTCCAACGGCGAAATCATCCGCTGCGTCGGTACCATCACCGACATCACCGAGCAGAAGAACTCCGTCGAGCGGCTGTTGCAGGATGCGATGAACGACAATCTGACCGGGCTTCCGAACCGGCAGGTTTTCCTCGACCGCCTGCAATCGATCCTCAACCTGTCTTCCGACAGCGACGGCGTGCGCCCGACCGTGATGGCCATCGATATCGACCGCTACAAGCTGGTCAACGATACGCTCGGCATTGCCGCCGGTGACAATATCCTCATTGCGCTGACCCGTCGTCTGCGCCGCCTGTTGAAACCGCAGGATACGCTGGCGCGTCTTGGCGGCGATGAGTTCGGCCTGATCCTGACCTCGGAGCGCGATCCGCAGCGTGTGGCCGATTTCGCCGATGCGGTGAACAAGGCGATCATGGTGCCGATCAATTTCGCCAATCGCGAAATCATCCTCACCGCTTCCATCGGCCTCGTTTCGTGGATCGACCAGCAGGAAAGTGCGGCAGGACTCTTGAGCGATGCGGAACTCGCCATGTATCGCGCCAAGCGCGCTGGCGGAAACCGCGTCGAGCCCTTCCGCCCTGCCTTCCGCACGTCGGGCACCGACCGGCTGCAAATGGAAAGCGACCTTCGCCGCGCCATCGAGCGCAAGGAGCTGTCGCTGGCCTACCAGCCGATCGTCAAGCTCGACGATGGCGAGCTGGCCGGTTTCGAAGCGCTGATGCGGTGGGAGCACCCCAAGCGCGGCAATATTCCGCCGAGCGAGTTCATTCCGATTGCGGAGGCCTCCGGCCTGATCGAGCCGCTCGGCATGTTCGCGCTGGAACGGGCGGCGACCGATCTGATGGACTGGCAGCACGCCATCGAGAAGATGCCGATCTTCATTTCCGTCAATATTTCCAGCGCGCAACTGCTGAACAATGAATTGTACAACGACGTGCGCGGCATGCTGACCCGCACGCGCTGCAATCCGCAGCAGCTGAAGCTGGAACTGACGGAATCCGTCGTCATGGAAAACCCGGAGCAGGCGCGGCTGGTGCTTTCCAAGCTCAAGGAGACGGGCTTAAGCCTCGCCATGGACGATTTCGGCACCGGCTATTCATCGCTTGCCTATCTCACCCGCTTCCCCTTCGACACAATCAAGCTCGACAAGGCGCTGGTTGCCAATACCAGCGACAAGCGCAATGTTCTCCTGCGCTCCGTCATCGCCATGGCGCGGGCGCTCGACATGCAGGTCGTGGCGGAAGGCATCGAGACGCCCGAGGATGCTGCCGAACTGGCGCGCATGAACTGCCATTTCGGCCAGAGCTTCCTGTTCGGCACTCCGGTTTCGGGCGATGCGGCGCTGAAGCTTCTGCGAGAACGGTTCCAGCCGACGAAGCGGGCTTCGTAAGCGGAGTATTGGAACGCGAGGTAGGCTACCTCCGTCATTCCGGCCTTGAGCCGCAATCCAGCCGCCGCGCGTCTGCCCGGCGGAAAGACTCCTTTCAGCCCAAGGACTTGGGCTGGCTGGATACCGGCTCAAGGCCGGTATGACGGGAGAAGAAAACCGCGCTTCTCCTGATCAGGACACTCCGCCTGCCGCACATTTACTGCACTACCGCATTCTGCACGGCCATCGGCGACTCATCCGCCGTCACCCTCCCATGCAGCAGGTCATGAATGAATTCCATCTTCACCACCACCGGCGGTGTCAGCACGAAGGGATAGAGGTCAGCCTCCCCCATGCTGCGCTGGATGGAATTGATGGCGACACTGAGCGGAATCCACGCCTTGACCAGCTGCGCGGCGCTGCGGGCTTTGTAAGGATCAAACGTCACCTCGGCCGCCATTTCCTCATGCCCATCAGGATCGATTGCGACGCCGAAGGCGCGCGCCGTCTCCAGCGTATCGACGATATGCAGATAATGGGCGAAACACTCGGCGAAATCCTCCCACGGGTGGACCGAGGCATAGGAGCTGATGAAGCTTTCCTGCCAGTCGGGGCGTGGTCCGCCATCGTAATTGCGTTGCAGGGCAGCGCCGTAATCCTCGCGCTCATCGCCGAAGACGGCGCGGCAGGCTTCCAGCCGGTTTGCGTCCCGCACCAGCTTATTCCAGATAAAGTGCCCTACCTCATGGCGGAAATGGCCAAGCATGGTGCGGTAGGGCTCGTTCATATTGGCGCGCACCTGCTCGCGCGTTGCATCATCAGCCTCTGCGGCGCGAATGGCGATGAGGCCCTCATCGTGACCGGTCATGGCGGGAATGACGGAACCATCGGGCGCCACCGCATCCACCAGAAAGTCGAAGACGAGGCCACCGGCAGGGTCCGCATCGCGGTTGGGATGCGGCAAGCCAAGCCGCAGGATCGAATAGAACAGATGCCGCTGAGCCTGGCTGATGCGGCGCCATTGCTCAACCCCCTGCTCCGTCGCAATATCAGGCACCAGGCGATTGTGGCTGCAAGCCGGACAAAAGGCGCTTTCGCTTTCCGCCGGCACCGACCAGTTGCAGATGTCGTTCACCTCATTGGCGCAGAACCGCACCTGTTTTTCCGGCTGCGCGACGATCTGCCAGTTCGGTTCACCCGCGGGCGCCAGCGCCTCCATGGAAAGCCGTTCCGGCACAAAGGCCAGGCGATGGCCGCAGGCGACGCAGAATCGATTGTCGAAATGAACAGGCTGGCCGCAGGATGCGCAGGAGAAAAGCTTCATGGATGAAACCCTTGCGATGGTTCGGGAGAAGGAAGGAAGACATGAAATGCGAAGGCGACTGCGTGGCGACTGGATCGCCCTATTCCCTCACACGACAAGAGCGCATGTGCGAGAACACATGCGCTCCGCGCGCCGCATCGTGAGAGAGGCGTCATGCTTCATTCGGAATTACATGCGGTCGACAGCGCCCTTGACGGCATCCTTCGCCTTGCCAACGGAGGTCTGAACCTTGCCCTTGGTTTCCTGGGCCGCACCCTTGGCGCGCAATTCATTATTGCCCGTCGCTTCACCGACGCTCTTCTTCACCTTGCCAGCAACTTCGTTGGCTTTACCGGAGATCTTGTCAGATGTGCTACCCATATTACTGCTCCCTAGTTGAGCCGTACTGTCTGTTCGGCTTTCCGCGTTAGTAACGTCAGGGGTCAGGATTTGGTTCCAGCCAAAAAATGGTCGAGAATAAAAGTGGGTTCAGGCGTGTCCGGCATCCGTGGAGAGCATGCGGGCATCGACACCCATCAGGGCCAGCGCCCGCTCATATTTATTGTCCAGGCCACGGTCGAAAATCAGCTCTTCCGCGGCGGGGCAATTCAGCCAGCCATTATTGGCGATCTCGTTTTCCAGCTGGCCCGGACCCCAGCCGGCATAACCGAGCATCATGGTCGCCTTTTGCGGGCCGCGACCGTTGGAAATGGCGCGGACGATATCGAGCGTTGCCGTCAACGAAATGTCATCGCTGACCGGAATGCTGGATTCGCTTAAATAATCATCCGAATGCAGCACGAAACCCCGGCCGGATTCCACCGGGCCCCCGCACTGGATCGGGAATTCGCGGGTGCGGTTGGGCAGCATGATGGCGTCGTTGCTGTCCACCAGTTTCAGGTGCAGCAGAATATCCGTAAAGGTGATCTGCTGCGGCCGGTTGATGATGAACCCCATGGCGCCGGCATCCGAATGGGCGCAGATATAGATCACCGAACGGGCAAAATTGCCGTCGTCCAGCCCCGGCATCGCGATGAGGAACTGACCATCGAGAAAGCCACGTTCGCGTTTGTCCATCAGGGTTGAAAAGCTCACCGGCGCCTCCAGCAGACCGCATTCCGTCATTTAACGAAAACGGCGTTCGCACTTCGACAAAGGACAGGATGCGGCATCGCGCCCGATCAATCAACCGAAAATGATGAACCGCACGAATTCGTAACTGGTCCCCCGGGCGATGTTGGGTTAGACGGAAAGCATGAGCGCCAGAATATTCTTTCGATTTTCACATTTCCGTTTTGCAGCGGCATTTGCTGCCCTACTTGGCGGCGCTGAAGCCGCCCAGGCCGAGATTACCGACTGGGCGAGAAGCGAAGGCGGCCAGATGCGCGTGGCGAGCCTTGCCATGGATGCCGACGGCGTGGTGCGCGGCGTGCTGCAGATCGAGCCTAAGGACGGCTGGATCACCTATTGGCGCGAACCGGGCGAAGCGGGCATACCGCCGCAGATCACGCCCGATCCGGCAAGCGGCGTAACGCTCACCACCATGGCCTATCCGGTTCCGAAGCTGATCGAAAACGGCGACATCACCGATATCGGCTACGACCACGCCGTCAGCCTTCCGTTTCAGCTGAAAGCCACGGACCCGGCGGCAGGCGGGAAAATCGATCTCACCGCCTTCATCGGCGTGTGTCAGAATATCTGCATTCCCTTCGAGGCGAAGTTTTCAATCGAGCGCGGCAATGCCGGTGATGACGACCACGAGGAGCGGCGATTGCTGGAGGAGGCGCGCGAAACGCTGCCCGAGGCGGCCTCCGACGATTTCAAGGTGATCGATTTCCACATCACGCCCGACAAGACCATGCTCGGCGTGCAATTGCAGCTTCCGGAAAACGCGCCGAAGGAGACCGAAATCTTCATCGCCGGTCCCTCGGGCTTTGCCTATTACGAGCCGCAGAACCTGGTGCGCGACAAGCGCAAGCTCTCCTTCTACATGAACATCAAGGGCCTGCCGAAAACCTATCAGGTGCAGGGCAATAGCTGGCCTATCCTGGTCAAATCCGGCGATCGGGCCATGGAAACCATGCTGAACTTCCCGAAACCCTGAGCAGCGTTTCAGCGCTGGAAACCAGCTCGAAAACCGCATGGCAGATTTCATTTCCGTGCTCAGGATCCTGTCAGCTTCATTCTCAATCTGACGGGATCCGGACGCCTTGTTTTCGTTTGTCTGCCCGGGAAAACCGGGTTCCACTTTTCCCTGCCAAACTCTATAGTCGCGCGAACCGAACGGCTATAGGAGCACGGACATGACCATCAAGATCGGCGAAAAACTGCCTTCCGCAACTTTCAAGGAAAAGACGGCCGACGGCCCGGTGGAAACCACCACGGACGCGCTTTTCGGCGGCAAGAAGGTGGTTCTCTTCGCCGTTCCCGGCGCTTTCACCCCCACCTGCTCACTGAACCATCTGCCGGGTTATCTCGAAAACCGCGACGCCATTCTTTCCAAGGGCGTGGATGACATCGCCGTCGTCGCCGTCAATGACTGGCACGTGATGGGCGCATGGGCGCAATCCTCCGGCGGTCAGGGCAAAATCCACTTCCTCGCCGACTGGGACGCGGCTTTCACCAAGGCGCTCGGCCTCGATGCCGATCTTTCCGCCGGCGGCCTCGGCGTGCGCTCCAAGCGCTATTCGATGCTGGTGGAAGACGGTGTGGTGAAGTCGCTCAACGTGGAAGAGAACCCCGGCCAGGCGACGGTCTCTGCCGCTGCGGCGATGATCGAGCAGCTTTGAGGGCGAGCCTGGTCCCTCGTTGCATGTAAAGGCTCCTGCTTCCCGTCATGCCGGACTTGATCCGGCATCCAGCCACGGCGCGTCGGCGCCGTAGGAAGAGTCTTTCGCGATCAAAGACTTGATCGCACTGGACCCCGGATCAAGTCCGGGGTGACGGCGCCTTTCATGATACGATTCTGCTATAGGCATTCACATTGCAGGAATAAAGGGCGGCCCCGCCGCCCTCCACTCAAACATTCATATCGAACACCAGAAGCCCGGCCAGACCGCCATCGGTGAGCGACACGAGACGTTCCCCCACTTCCATGTGCTTGGGATGGGCGAGATAGTCGTCGCGGGCCTCGGGGCTCTCCAGCGTCACGATGAAACCGTCGACAAAACCGCCATTCAGCCCCTCGGGTGAGACATTCTGGCCGTATTTCACATCGATGATGCCGGGTATCACATCCTTCAGGGCGGCAATCGCCTCGAATATTGCGTGTTTTTCAGAAGCGGCCGTTGCAGCCTTGAAGCGTAGAAATACACAATGCAGGATCATCCGGATTTCTCTCCTCCGTTGAGCGCTACCGGAGCGCCCCTTGACGACAAGATAGGTCGGGTTTCGGTTTTCACAACCCCCGATAACGGGGCCGCCGGCTCGGATTTGCCCGGCCTGAAATAGAGCAGGCTTCCATTACCGCCGTTTGAAGGGCTCCATGCCCTTTCGCGCCAATTCGTCGGCGCGTTCGTTTTCCGGGTGGCCGGCATGGCCCTTGACCCAGTGCAGGGTAACCTTATGGCGCTGCTGCGCCGCTTCCAGCGCCTGCCATAGTTCAACATTCTTGACCGGCTTGTTATCGGCGGTTTTCCAGCCCTTCTTTTTCCAGCCGAAAATCCACTTGGTGATGCCGTCCTTCACATAGGCGCTGTCGGTATAAAGATCGACCTCGCAGGGGCTTTTCAGCGCATTGAGCGCCGAGATCGCCGCCATTAATTCCATGCGGTTATTGGTGGTCTCGGCCTCGCCGCCCAAGAGTTCCTTCTCCACCTCACCGTAACGCAGCACGGCGCCCCAGCCGCCGGGACCGGGATTGCCGGAGCAGGCGCCATCGGTGAAAATGTCGACATGTTTCATTCGCCCGCCAGCCCATATTCGGCGACAGTGGCGATGGAACGGTGGAACCGCAGCTTGCGCAGATATTCCAGCGGGTCCTTCTTGACCACCAGCGCGCCTTCCGGCGTCGTCAGCCAGTCATAAAGGCGGGTGAGGAAGAAACGCAACGCGGAACCGCGCGCCAGAAGCGGCAGCGCCTCCAGCTCCGCTTCGCTCAGCGGGCGCACCGACTGGTAACCTTCCAGCAGCGCCTTGCCCTTGGTGACGTTGTAAGCGCCATCCTTTTCGAAGCACCAGGCATTGAGGCAGATCGACACGTCATAAGCCAGCAGGTCGTTGCAGGCGAAATAAAAATCGATCAGGCCGGACAGTTCATCGCCAAGGAAGAACACATTGTCCTGGAACAGATCCGCATGGATGACGCCGGCCGGCAGATCTTTCGGCCAATGGGCGGCGAGATAATCGATTTCCGGGCGAATCTCGTCTTTCAGGCCCTTCTCCACCTCGTCGGCGCGGTCTTCGGACTTGTCCCAAAGCACCTTCCAGCCTTCGACGGAGAGCGCATTCGGCCGCTTAATTTCGAAGCCTTCACCCGCCAGATGCATGGCGGCCAGCGCCTTGCCGACTTCGCGGCAATGTTTCGCTTCCGGCTTTCTCAGCCACATGCCCTCGAGAAAGGAAATGAGCGCCGCCGGCCGGCCCGATAGCTCTCCCAGCAACTCGCCATCCTTGCGCGGCAGCGGCAGGGGGCAGGACAGGCCCTTGGCGGCCAGATGCTGCATGAGGCCGAGGAAGAAGGGCAGATCGGATTTCTCCACGCGCTTTTCATAAAGCGTGAGAATCAGCGGGTCCTTGGTGGTATGCAGCAGGAAATTGGAGTTTTCGACGCCTTCGGCAATGCCCTTGTAGGAGGTGAGGCTGCCGACGTCATATTGCGTGAGGAAATTCCTCAGATCATCTTCGGTGATGTCCGTATAAACTGCCAATTTCAAATCTCTTGATGAAGGATGGAGTGGAAATCTCGGGTGGAGATGACGCAGGTGGGACGGAAACCGCCCGCATTCAGCGCCATCCCGCTTCAGATGCCGGCGGCGGTTTTCGGCGGCAGCGCATCATTGGCATTGCCGTTCACGAAAGCCATGTCGTCCGTCGTCAGCTCGATGCTGCGTAGCTCGCGATTGACGAGGAAATGTTCCGTTTCCTCGACCGTCACGGCGAGATCGAGCGTCGTATCGAAACGCGCCTTGAAGGCCTCGATGATCTCATCGACGATGACCTCCGGCGCGGATGCGCCGGCCGAAAGGCCGACGGTGCGAATATCGCCGATTTCATTCCAGTCGATTTCCGAGGCCCGCTGCACCAGCACGGAGCGCTGTGCACCGGCCCGCAGCGCCACTTCCACAAGCCGCTTGGAATTGGAGGAATTGGGGGCGCCAACGACGATGAAGAGGTCGCAACCGGGGGCCGCCTGCTTCACCGCATCCTGACGGTTGG
The DNA here is from genome assembly GCF_053522725.1 of Agrobacterium sp. 16-172Ci. Taxonomy (NCBI): domain Bacteria; kingdom Pseudomonadati; phylum Pseudomonadota; class Alphaproteobacteria; order Hyphomicrobiales; family Rhizobiaceae; genus Agrobacterium; species Agrobacterium sp. 16-172Ci. The sequence continues at coordinate 82,037 of NZ_JBNWBW010000006.1, read as the reverse complement.
TGGTTGCGTAACAGATGCTGTCGGCGGCGGGCGCCTGAATGGCCGGGAAACGTTCCTGCAGCCTGGCGATGACGCCGGCCGTGTCATCGACCGAAAGTGTCGTCTGGGTGACGAAGCCGAGATTTTCGCGGTCCGCCGGTTCGTAACGGCCGGCATCTTCCACCGTCTCGATCAGCGAAACCGTTCCTTCCGGAAGCTGGCCCATGGTGCCGATGACCTCGGGGTGGCCGGCATGGCCAATCAGCACCACATGGCGGCCAAGGCGCTGGTGGCGCATGGCCTGCTTGTGGACCTTGGAGACCAGCGGGCAAGTGGCATCGAGATAAAACAGATTACGCGCCTGCGCATCCTCCGGCACGGATTTCGGCACGCCGTGGGCCGAGAAAACCACCGGCTGCTCGCGGTGCTCGGCCGGAATTTCATGCAGTTCCTCGACGAAAACCGCGCCCTTGGCTTCCAGCCCTTCCACCACATAACGGTTGTGCACGATTTCGTGGCGGACATAGACGGGTGCGCCATAGGCCTTCAGCGCCAGCACGACGATCTGGATCGCCCGGTCCACGCCCGCGCAAAAGCCGCGCGGTCCGCACAGCCTTATCGTCAAAGGGGGTTTGGAAACGGCGATGTTCATTCCAGCTCCTTGGCCTGCTCCTTGGGCCGTGCTTCATGGCCTTGCCCGACAAGCTGCCTTACCGGACGGGCTGTGCTTTATTCACCCTGCGCCTTACCGTTCCGGAAATAGGCAAAACCGGCGACGATGACAAGGGCCGCCGCCAACCCATACCACGTTATCGCATATTGCAGGTGATTGTTGGGCAAATCTATCAGCGTCACGCCACCCTGCGGCCAACCGCCCGGGTTAGGCGCGGTGTCAGCATCCACGAAGAGGTGGACCAGCCGGTCGGGCGGGATATCGGCGCTGGAGGCCATGGCCGCCAGATCCTTCCAGTAGAAGATGTTCTTGGCGATATCGTTATCGGGCAGCAGCGAGGACGGTTTGGCAACCAGCGGCGCGCGCGAAAGCCCGGTGATCGTCACCTCACCGGCAACCTGCCCGTTGGGCCGTTTGGCCGGTTCTTTCATCTCGAAGGGCACGAATCCGCGATTGACGAAGAGAATGCGGCCATCGGCGAGTGTCAGCGGCGTATAGATGTAATAGCCCGTTTGCCCCTGATGGGTGGCGAAGAAATGCCGCTCGCGGGCATGATCGAAGGTGCCGGAAAGACTGACCGTGCGGTATTCGATATCGCCGCCGCTTTTCGCGATCGCCTCTATATCGGAGAGGGGCACCGGGCTCGCGCTCCGCCGCTCCTCGATATCGGCAATCAGCGCCTCTTTCCAGTAGAGACGCTTCACCTGCCAGGTGCCGAGCCCGAGAAGAATGGCAAGCGCCAGCAGCACCAGCGGCGCGGCGAACCAGACCCGCCTTTCCGCCGCCTTCATGTGGGAAACGTCATTCACGATCAAGCCTGCCTTCGCTTGCATTGTTGCGGTATTGCAGCGCAATCATGATCCCTTTCAGCTTGCGCAGCAGCACGAGGGAGACAATCACCGTAAACGGCAACCACAGCATGACATGCACCCAGACCGGCGGCGCAAAACGCTGATCGAACCAGAGCGCCAGCCCGACGACCAGAAAACCGACGATCAGCATGACGAAAACCGCCGGGCCATCGCCCGCATCGGCAAAACCGTAATCCAGTCCGCAGGCGCTGCAGGCGGGTTTTATGGTCAGAAAGCCGTCGAACAGCCGTCCGTTGCCGCAACGCGGGCAGCAGCCTTTCAAGCCCACCTTGATGGGATCGACCGGCGCGAAATTGCCGTTTGATGGTTCAGACATGACGACCTCCCGCGAAGTTGCCCAAAGCCCGAGGACGACAGCGAGCCTGTTGGAAGCGTGCTTCTAAACCAAGGCAGTCATCTGTCGCTCGGCTTTGCTGCTTGTTTCTTCTCCCCGCCGGGGAGAAGGTGGCCCGAAGGGTCGGATGAGGGGGCTAGCTCTCCGAATATCTCTACCGTAGCCCCCTCATCCCGCTGCCGCGGACTTCTCCCCGGCGGGGAGAAGAAACACGTGGCACCTGCTCGCTCCACAGGATGCCTTGCTGCGGACCCAGTCCTCTATCCGACGCAATCAGCCGTGCAGCGGCGCGCCCCAGCCACCCCAGATATAGATGGCGAAGAACAGGAACAGCCAGACGACGTCCACGAAGTGCCAGTACCAGGCAGCCGCCTCGAAACCGAAATGCTGCTTGGGCGTGAAACCGCCGCCAACGGCGCGGAACAGGCAGACCAGCAGGAAGACCGTGCCGACGAAGACGTGGAAACCGTGAAAACCGGTGGCCATGAAGAAAGTCGCGCCGTAGATCGAATTCTTGAAGTCGAACGGCGCGTGCATGTATTCGTAAACCTGCACGGTGGAGAACAGGACGCCGAGCGCGACGGTGAGCAACAGACCGGTGATCAGGCCCTTGCGGTCATTGTGCAGCAGGGCATGGTGCGCCCAGGTGACGCAGGTGCCCGACAAAAGCAGGATGACGGTGTTATAGAGCGGCAGGTGCCAGGGATCGATCACCTCGATGCCCTTGGGCGGCCATTGCCCGCCGGTATATTCGAGGCGCGACGCCTGAATTGCCTCGTGCGGGAAGAGGCTGGCATCGAAATAGGCCCAGAACCACGCCACGAAGAACATCACCTCCGAGGCGATGAACATGATCATGCCGTAACGCAGGTGAAGCGAGACGACGCGGGTGTGGTTGCCCTCATGGGCTTCCTTGATCGTGTCGGACCACCATGCGTACATGGTGTAAAGCACGATGACGAGGCCGATATAGAACAGCCAGGGATTGGCCAGTTCCGCGCCGAACAGCTTGAAGGAGCCGCCCGACAGGTAACGCATGTAACAGACGCCACCGAAGGTCAGGATGAAGGCGCCGATCGAGGCCAGAAGCGGCCAGGGGCTTGGATCGATAATGTGGTAGTCGTGGTTCTTCTGATGCGTATCTGCCATTGCGACAATCCCCGAATGTCTCTTCCCTGATCCGGCCTTCGATAAAAGGCCAGATCTCCTCTCACAATTTGCTTTCGCCAGATGAAGTCTTTACCGGCAAGGACGCAACCGGTTTTTCGGTTTTGGCCGGATAAAACGTATAGGACAGCGTTAAAGTATGAATGCTCTTGGTCTCGCGCGCCGTGGCGATGTCAGGATCGACGAAGAACACCACCGGCATCTCCAGCGTTTCACCCGGCTGCAGCGTCGTTTCGGTGAAGCAGAAGCACTCCACCTTGTTGAAATAGGCGCCGGCTTCCATCGGCGTGACGTTGAAGACCGCCGTGCCCGTGGTCGCCACGGGTGAACGGTTCGTCGCCTTGAACGTCACCTGCACCGTTTCGCCGATCTTCGGCATGACCTTTTTGTCGACCGGCTGGAAATCCCAGTTGAGGCCGTTCGACGTATTGGCGTCGAAGGTGACGTTGATGGTCTTGTCGAGGATGACGTCGGAATATTGCTCGACGCGCTGGGTGGTGCCGTTATAGCCGGTGACACGGCAGAACAGCGTATAAAGCGGTACGGCGGCATAGGCCATGCCGATCATGGCGCAAAAAAACACCAGACAAAGCACGAGGATGGAGCGATTGCTCACCCGCTGCCTGCCGGTGCCTGCCGTCTGCGCTTCCATATTCGCCATCTCCTCCTCCTCCTCTCCCCTCAATCAGCGCGTCAGTGCGAGCCGATCTTGATGATGGTGATGATGTAGAACAGCACCACCAGGCCGGCGAGCAGGACGCCGAGCGCGATGTTTCGCCCACGTCTCGATTTTTTCTGCGCCGCGCTCAGTTCCACCGTTTCCATCACAGGACTCCCGACATGACGGCCTTCAGGGCCGGCGCGAAATGATCGGCCAGAAGGCCGGAGAAAATCGCAAAAAGGTAAAGCACCGAATAGGCGAACATCTTCTTGGCCGGCAGCATCTTCTCGTCGCCCTCAGGCATGCGCCGGACATCGAGCGAACAGTAGACGAAGATAGCGCTCAGAACGGCGGCGAAAATGCCGTAACCGGCACTCGCAAGGCCGGTGAAATAAGGCGCAACGGCCGCGGCCGCCGTCAGCACCGCATAAACGATCATCTGGTTCTTGGTGGAGCGTTCGCCGACCACGTTCGGCATCATGGGAATGCCGACGGCGCCGTAATCGCGCATCTTGAACAGCGCCAGCGCCCAGAAATGCGCCGGTGTCCACAGGAAGATGATGAGGAACAGGATGATGCTGTCCAGCGAAACGCCGCCGGTGACGCAGGCCCAGCCGAGCATGGGCGGGAAAGCGCCGGCCGCGCCGCCGATGACGATGTTCTGCGGCGTCGAGCGTTTCAGCCACATCGTATAGATGACGGCGTAAAAGAAGATGGTGAAGGCGAGCAGGCCGGCGGAGAACCAGTTGACCGCAAGGCCGAGAATGACCACCGAAAAGGCCGACAGCGTCAGCCCGAAGGCCAGCGCCTCGCGCGGCGCGATGCGGCCGGACGGGATCGGCCGCCGGGCGGTGCGGCTCATCACGGCGTCGATATCGGCATCGTACCACATGTTGAGCGCACCGGATGCGCCCGCGCCAACGGCGATGCAGAGAATGGCGATGATGCCGAGCACCGGGTTGATTTCACCCGGCGCCAGCACGAGACCCGCAAAGGCCGTGAAGACGACGAGCGACATGACGCGCGGCTTCAGCAATTCGAAATAATCGCGCGCGCCGGCTTCCGAAAGTTCGGAGCCCTTCACGCCCAGCATGTCGCGATTGTCGATAATGCTCATTTCCTGTCCTGTTTCCTTCGAACGCCGCGTGAAGCGACGTCCCCTGCACCGGCCCGAAAAAAATGTGATTTCCGGCATGCGCGATGCGTCAATTCATGGGTCCCGAACGTCCTGGCATGAGCGGCGCCGGGCAAAACCGATGCCATTTTCCGGCTTTTCGCCGCACCCTGCCGCCATTCGTCTGCGCTTGCATTTCATAAAGGCCAGATTTGGCATTTATCACGTCCGGGGCATGTATCACGTCGGACGGCAGGCATCGCTTGGACAAAATGTCACGCGGCAGGAGAGCCTGCCCGTTCGGGAAACGGCACGGACCGAACCGCGCCGTCCCTCATTTTCAGCGCCGGGAATTCGCAGGCCCTGCCCGCGCCTTCCGGCCCGCGCATCAGCGAATGCGCGGCAGCTGTTCCCACTGGTGGTAGGGCGGCGGCGAAGACAGCTGCCATTCAAGCGTCGTCGCACCTTCACCCCAGGGGTTGTTGCCGGCGATCCGCTTCTTTGCGAAGGCTTCCCAGACGCAGAAGAGGAAGATCAGCACGCCGACGGCCGAGATGTAGGAACCGTAGGAGGATACCATGTTCCAGCCGGCATAGGCATCGGGATAATCGATGTAGCGGCGTGGCATGCCCGCAAGACCGAGGAAGTGCTGCGGGAAGAACACGAGGTTCACGCCCACGAACATGACCCAGAAATGCAGCTTGCCGAGGAACTCGCTGTACATGTAGCCGGTGATCTTCGGGAACCAGTAATACCAGCCGGCAAAGATCGCGAAGACCGCGCCGAGCGACAGAACGTAGTGGAAGTGCGCCACCACGTAATAGGTATCGTGCAGCGAACGGTCGAGACCGGCATTGGCGAGCTGGACGCCGGTGACGCCGCCGACCGTGAACAGGAAGATGAAGCCGATCGCCCAGACCATCGGGGTCGAGAAGGTCAGCGAACCGCCCCACATGGTCGCGATCCACGAGAAGATCTTGATACCCGTCGGCACCGCTATGACCATGGTGGCGAAGACGAAATAACGCTGCGCTTCGAGCGACAGGCCGACCGTGTACATGTGGTGGGCCCAGACGATGAAGCCGACGGCGCCGATGGCAACCATGGCATAAGCCATGCCGAGGTAACCGAAGACCGGCTTCTTGGAGAAGGTGGAGACGATGTGGCTGATGATGCCGAAGCCCGGCAGGATCAGGATGTAGACTTCCGGATGGCCGAAGAACCAGAACAGGTGCTGGTAAAGGATCGGGTCACCGCCGCCTTCCGGCGAGAAGAATGCCGTGCCGAAGTTGCGGTCGGTCAGAAGCATGGTGATGCCGCCTGCCAGAACCGGCAGCGAAAGCAGCAGCAGGAACGCGGTGACGAGGACCGACCAGGCGAAGAGCGGCATCTTGTGCAGCGTCATGCCCGGGGCGCGCATGTTGAGGATGGTGGTGATGAAGTTGATCGCACCGAGGATCGACGACGCGCCCGAAACGTGCAGCGCGAAGATCGCCAGATCCACCGCCGGTCCCGGCATGCCGCTGGTCGATAGAGGCGGATACATGGTCCAGCCGCCACCGACACCGTAGGCGCCCGCAGGGCCCTCGACGAAGAGCGAGAGAATGAGAAGGATGAAAGCCGGAACGATCAGCCAGAAGGAAATGTTGTTCAGGCGCGGGAAAGCCATGTCCGGAGCGCCGATCATGATCGGGATCATCCAGTTGGCGAAACCGCCGATCAGCGCCGGCATGACCATGAAGAAGATCATGATCAGCGCGTGCGCGGTGGTGAACACGTTGAACATGTGCTTGCCGCCATCGATGGCGGCGTCACCCTCGAAGCCGTAAACCATGGACGCCAGACCGTGGAAAATCTGGATGCCCGGCTCCTGCAGCTCCATGCGCATGACGACGGAAAGCCCGCCGCCGACGATGCCGGCGATGATCGCGAAGATCAGATAGAGAGTGCCGATGTCCTTGTGGTTGGTCGACAGGAACCAGCGGGCGAAGAAGCCCGGCGTATGGGAATGATGCGCATCATGCGAATGATCGTCATGTGCGGAATGACCATGCGAGTGATGATCGTCGTGTGCGGAAGGTCCAGCCATTGTCCTCACTCCAGAGTCAGTTGGTTTCGTTGGCGGCAACGTCGACGGTGCGCGGAGCGCCATCGACAGAGGCCATCAGCGCCCGGTTCGCGCCGCTCAGGTCAGAAGCGGCGGCGGTGAGCCAGGTGTTGTACTGCTGTTCGGAAACCACCCGAATGGCGATTGGCATGAAGGCATGGTCCTTGCCGCAAAGCTCGGAACACTGACCGTAATAAAGGCCCTCTTTTTCCGCCTTGAACCAGGTTTCGTTCAGGCGGCCGGGAACGGCGTCGATCTTGACGCCGAAAGCCGGCATGGCGAAGGAATGGATCACATCCGTCGGTGCGGCGGTGACGAGCAGGCGAACGGTCTTGCCGACCGGAACGACCATTTCATTGTCTACCGCCAGAAGACGCGGATAGCGGGCCCTGTCTTCCTTGCCCGCGGCGGCGCGATCCTGGTCCTTCAGCATGTAGCTGTCGAAGGAAACCGGCTCGGCGCCTTCGGCGGCCGTATATTCATAGCTCCACAGCCATTGCGTGGCGGTCGCCTTCAGCGTCACGTCGGGGTTTTCCGGCTGCGTGAGCTGCGCGTTCAAGAGATTGAACGACGGGAAAGCAAGGAACAGAAGAATGAGAACCGGCGCCAGCGTCCAGACCACCTCGATCGCCGTGTTATGGCTGGTCTTGGAAGCCACCGGATTTTTCGCGGCGCGGAATTTCAGGGCGACGACGATGAGCAGCGCAAGAACGAAAAGCGTAACCGGAACAATGAACCAGAGCGTATATTGTTCAAACCAGCGTATTTCGTGCATGATCGGCGTGGCGGCCTCCTGCATGCCCATTTGCCAATGCACCGGCTGATCGGCGTGGGCGCCGACAGCCGTGAGCAGACAGGTCATCCCCGCCAGTGCTGCGTAAATCCTATTCGTCACGGTACCCTCTCCCTCACGCGTCTGATCTAGATCAATCACAGACGCAGAATCCATGCTTATGGTACTAACTTCAAACCACAGTTTGTCCTCTGCCGCAATATGCGTCGGGACACGGATGCGCCCCAATTTTGCCATTGGTCAATCCACGGCGACTTTCTCTCACCTCATGTCTCGCCGGACCGGCCGAACGCGGTTTCAAACAGCCCAAATGCGACAAAGTCCCTTCTCACAGCCGGTTTTGCCGCCAGTTTGATCGCCGGATAATGAATGTCGCGCCGGGCAAATCAGACGCCCATACCGCAAGACAGGTCCTATTTCCGCCCAACTCCGCTGGAATTGAAGGCCTGAGGCTTTTTTTTCCGGATTATGGCGTCAAAATAGCCGCACTGATTCGAATCCCAGAGGTATCCATGCGTCTTTCCCCGCTCGCGCGCACTTTTCTTGCCGCCGCCGGTCTTGCCATCATCGCTCCCGCCGCTGCGGCGCTGGCGCAACAGCAGCCGCCCGGCACGCCGAAGTCGACGCACGGAGCATGGTCTGTCATCTGCGACAAGCCGGCGGGCGCGTCCGAAGAACAATGCGCGCTGATGCAGAACGTGATCGCCGATGACCGCCCGGAAGTGGGGCTTTCGGTGGTGGTGCTGAAGACGGCCGACCGCAAGTCGCGCATCCTGCGCATCCTCGCACCGCTCGGCGTTCTTTTGAAGGATGGCATGGAGCTTTATATCGACAATAATAATATCGGCCGCGCCTATTTCACCCGCTGCTTCTCCGAAGGCTGCTATGTGGAAGTGGATATTGACGACGAGCTGCTGAAGGTTCTGCGCGCCGGCAAGAATGCGGTTTTCGCGCTGCGCGAAGCCGTGGATCAGGATCGCGTGGGTATTCCGATCGAGCTTTCCGGCTTTGCCGAGGGCTACGACGCGCTTCCTTAAAGCCTGCCATTGCCGGACAGCCTTGCGTCCGTCCGCTCCAGTGCCTAAATCGGTCATTGAACGATAATGACTGGAGCCTCCCATGACCGACGATCTTGTAAAACTCTTCGATTGCGACGAAACGCAATTGCGCAAGCTCGTCGGCGAGGCGCTCGCCGGCGCTGACGATGGCGAGCTTTTCATCGAACATGCCCAGGCCGAATCGCTGACTTTCGATAATGGCCGGCTGAAGGGCGGTTCCTTCAACACCGATCAGGGTTTCGGCCTGCGCGCCGTCGCCGGCGAAACGGTGGGCTATGCCCATGCGGGCGAGCTGTCGCAGGGCGCGCTGAAACGTGCTTCCGATGCGGTGGGTGCGGTGACCAAAGGTTATTCCGGCTCCTATGCCGCAGCACCGCAGCGCACCAACAAGAAGCTCTACGGCGACGAGAACCCTATCGGCAGCCCGAGCTTCGAGGAGAAGGTGAAGCTCCTCACCGATATCGACGCCTATCTGCGCGATAAGGACGACAAGGTCCGGCAGGTGACGGCGACCATTTCCGCAAGCTGGCAGGTGGTGGACATCCTGCGGGCCGACGGCCATCGCGTCAGCGATATCCGGCCGATGACCCGCATCAATGTTTCCGTCGTGGCGGGCGAAGGCGACCGGCAGGAAAGCGGCTCCTACGGCATTGGCGGCCGCGTCGGCTTCAGCGATTTCATCACCACGGAAAACTGGCAGCACGGTGCGGATGAAGCGCTGCGCCAGGCGCTCGTCAACCTCACCGCCATCGACGCGCCGGCCGGCACCATGGATGTGGTGCTCGGTTCCGGCTGGCCGGGCGTGATGCTGCACGAGGCGGTGGGCCACGGTCTGGAAGGCGATTTCAACCGCAAGAAAACCTCGGCCTTCGCCGGCCTGATGGGCGAAATGGTTGCCGCCCCCGGCGTGACCGTCGTGGATGACGGCACCATCGACAGCCGCCGCGGCTCGCTGACGATCGACGATGAAGGTACGCCTTCCGGCTATAATGTGCTGATCGAGAACGGCAGGCTGGTCGGTTACATGCAGGACCGGCAGAACGCCCGGTTGATGGGCGCCAAGCCCACCGGCAACGGCCGCCGGCAGGGCTACGCCTATGTGCCGATGCCACGCATGACCAATACCTACATGCTTTCAGGCGACAAGGCGCCGGAAGAGATCATCGCCTCCGTGAAGAAGGGCATCTATGCCGTTTCCTTCGGCGGCGGCCAGGTGGATATCACCTCCGGCAAATTCGTGTTCGGCTGCACCGAGGCCTACCTCATCGAAAACGGCAGGATCGGCGCGCCGGTAAAGGGCGCGATGCTGATCGGCAACGGGCCGGATGCGATGAAGCGCGTCTCGATGATCGGCAACGATTCCAAGCTCGATACGGGCATCGGCAATTGCGGCAAGGCCGGACAATGGGTGCCGGTCGGCGTCGGCCAGCCGCATCTGCGCATGGACCAGATCACCGTCGGCGGTACGAAGGCTTAGTTCCGCGGTGCATGGGCGGTCGTGGGAGACGTCGAACCTGTCGTGACAGTCCTCACCCGCAGCGTTGCCGCGCTGGCAGCCCAGAACCCCACACATGGCTGCCATGATGAGGTTTCCTCTGGCATGCGGCCGGTAAGACGGTAAGATCATCCCTCATGGCAGGCCCCTCCTCCCAACCCGGGCCTGCGCGGCAAAGGAGACCATGACCATCATACGAAATGCCCTCGTTCCTGAACTCGCCGTCAGCGACTGGCAGAAAAGCCGCGCCTTTTATTGCGACCTGATCGGTTTTCACGTGGTCTATGAGCGCCCCGAGGAGGGTTTCACCTATCTGGCGCTGGGGGATGCCCAGCTGATGATCGACCAGATCGGCGCGACCCGGACATTCGTGACGGACAATGCCGCGCTCGAATTTCCGCTCGGCCGCGGCATGAACCTGCAACTTGCCGTCCCTTCCCTGCAACCCATTCTCTCCCGGCTGGAGCGATCCTCCATCGACCTCGTCATGCCGCTGGAGGAAAAATGGTACAGGCGCGGCACGGTCGAAGTGGGCAACCGGCAATTCATCGTCGCCGATCCGGACGGTTATCTGATCCGCCCGTTCGAGAGCCTCGGCGAACGCCCCTTCCGGTTCGGTTAAGCCATGCTGCCTTTTCTTCCGCAGGCCGTGGTTTTCGACATGGACGGATTGCTGATCGAGAGCGAGAGGCTCTATCGCGATTCATTTCTGGCTGCCTCGGATGAAGGCGGCCATGGCATGAAGGTCGAGACCTATCAGAAGGTCTGCGGCAGCCCGTGGGACGTCATCACCGGCACCATCTTTGCCGACTATGGTGCGGATTTTCCCATCGACAGCTTCCGCGACGCCTGGCTCCGGCATCTTGGCATGCTGATGGCGGAGGGCGTGGCGCTGAAGCCGGGCGTCATCGACATTCTCGATCTGCTCGACCGGCTCGATATCCGCCGCGCCATCGCCACCTCGTCGCGGCACGATTCGGTGACGCGCCATCTCGGGCCTCACGATCTTCTCAAACGTTTCGACACCATCGTCGCACGCGGCGACTATACCGAACCGAAACCCGCACCCATGCCCTATCTCACCGCAGCCCGACGGCTTTCGCTCGATCCGGGCCGCTGCCTTGCGCTGGAGGATTCGTACTCAGGCGTGCGCTCCGCGACATCGGCGGGCATGATGACGATCATGGTGCCGGATGTGGCGCCGCCGACCGAGGAAATGCGGAAGAAGTGCATTGCCGTTGCAAGCGACCTGCATGCGGTGGCGGCCATGTTGGAAAAGCTGGAGCCTTCAGGGTTTTGACGGCGTAAAGCGCCACTTACGCTCGATTGCTCCTTCAATATCGAGACCGTTATAATGGGCCAGCAACAGCACATGGCCGAGCAGATCGGCGGCTTCATCGGCCAGATCCCGCTTCATCTCCTCTTTGCTCCTGCCCTTAATGCGCCCCCGTCCTGTCAGCCGATTCCAGGCCTGTGTGACCTCGCCAACCTCTTCCTGAAGCTTCAGCATGTACCAGTCCGGGTCGCGGAATATTCCGTTTTCAGCGGCATATTTTTGCGAGGCCTCTTCAAACCGAGGCATCATGTCAGCAAACATTTGTTCATCCTTTGTTCATGCGCTACAACTCTAATCATGATTCTCTGACGGCGTCGACCCGTCAGGGCGTCACGCCGCCATGAACTGAAATTTCCGCGACATGTACATGCAGGCGGGATAGAGAAAACATATTCGAACAATCGTGCCATCGCCCATGTCCCACCTCGATTTTTTCTCGTCCCTCATCACCGCGCATAGTCCGACTCTGCTCGCCATGTTTGCGGGCGCCGCCTTTCTCGCCGGCCTTGCCCGCGGCTTTTCCGGTTTCGGTGCGGCGCTCATCTTCATCCCGCTCGCAAGCGCCATCGTCGGGCCGCGTGTCGCCTCGGCAGTGCTGCTGGTGGTGGACGCCGTGCTGACGCTCGGCATGATACCGCCCGCATGGCGCATGGCGGACCGACGCGAAGTCTTCATCATGGCGGCCGGCGCCTTTGTCGGCGTGCCGCTTGGAACCATGCTGCTTTCCAACGGCGATCCGCTGACGCTGCGCTGGATCATCTCCGCCGTCGTCGTGATGCTGCTGTTGTTTCTGCTTTCCGGCTGGCGTTACAGCGGCCGGCCGAAGACGCCGCTGACCCTCTTCACCGGGTTTCTGGCCGGGCTGTTTTCGGGTGCTGCGCAACTGGGCGGTCCGCCGGTCGTCGCCTATTGGCTCGGCGGCGCGCTCAAAGGCGCCTTCGTGCGCGCCAATGTCATTTTATATTTCGCGATTTCGACCGTGATCTCCACCGGCAGCTATTTCGTCAGCGGCCTGTTCACCGCCGATGTCTTCGTCTTTTTCCTGCTCGCCCTGCCCTTTTACGGGGCCGGGCTTTATGCCGGCGCGCGACTGCACGGGCTTGCCGACGAGGCGGCGTTCCGGCGCATCTGCTATGGGCTGATCGCCATCTCCGCCGTCATCGGCCTGCCGCTGTTCGATTCGCTGCTGAAATAAGCAGGCCGAAAATGGCCTGCCCGACCGCCCTTACGGATACATGCGGACCTTGGACCATGCACCGTCAGGCGTCTCGCGGCGGAATTCGATGCGGTCATGCAGGCGGAACTTGCGGTCGTGCCAGAATTCGATGCTAAGCGGCCGGATGCGGAAGCCGGACCAGTAGGACGGGCGCGGAATATCGCCGATGGCATATCTGGCGGTATATTCCGCCACGGCCTTTTCCAGTGCGAAACGGCCTTCGAGAGGACGTGACTGCTTGGAAGCCCAGGCGCCGATGCGGCTGCCGCGCGGGCGCGAGGCGTAATAGGCATCCGCCTCTTCGTCGCTCACGATCTCCACCTCGCCGCGCAGGCGCACCTGTCGCCGCAGGCTTTTCCAGTGGAAACACATGGCCGCTTTTTTCTGGCCGAGGATCTCCTGGCCCTTCTGGCTTTCGAAATTCGTGTAGAAAACAAAGCCGCGGTCGTCGACGCCTTTCAGCAGCACCATGCGCACATTCGGCAGGCCATTTTCGTCCACGGTGGCAAGGGCTACCGCGTTGGGATCGTTGATTTCGGAAGCCGTCGCATCTTTCAGCCATTCGGCAAAAAGCGTGAACGGTTCATTTTCTTCCGTGAAGTCACTGGATGTTAACCCCGTTTCCGACATATTGACTAAAATGCTCCCGAGCTGATTTGGACCCCAGAGATGATCTCTGGTGAAAGATGGTGACCGTCATAGCAAAGTCGAACAGTCGAACAAAGAGCCTCCTTTCGTCGGTAGCGGAAGTTTCCGCCGTCGTGTCAATGCTTGTGGTGCTGAGCGGCTGCGTAAGCCTCGACCTGTTCGGCGGCGACAAGGTCGACCGCTCGCTTTCCACGGCCTCCATTCCCAACCAGCCGAACAATGCGCCGCAGACGGACGATGCGACGATCCGCAATGCGGTGACGTCGGCCGATCTCGCCAAGCTCGCCGACCAGCCGCTTCCCTGGGCCAATGCCGCCACCGGCAGCGCCGGCGTCGTCACCGCCATTCACGAAGACAAATCCAGCGGCTTCGTCTGCCGCGATTTCAGGACGACGCGACACTCCTTCGAGGGCGTTGCGAGCTATGCGGGACAGGCCTGCCTCTCGGAAACCGGCGAATGGCTGCTGACCCGCTTCGAGCAGAAATAATCTGTTTACCCTTAAATATGGAATAGAGCCGGGCCGGGTGCGGCGCGCTTCCTCCGTAAAGGAGTGATTAGCAACTTATTGCAACAGTCGACGTTGATTAAACCGAGGGCGTGCAGGCGAATGATCGCGGGCATCCCTTTTCGGAGGGGTTAGTTTCAGGATTGCGCCATGAAGGGCGGCAGCGCCTGAGCCAACGTAACTGGTGTTTCGCATGCGCGATCCATATTCTATCCTCGGCGTAAAACGTGACGCCCGCCACGAGGAAATCAAGGCCGCCTGGCGCACGAAGGCGAAGACCGTCCATCCGGACGCCAATCGCGACGATCCCGACGCATCGGCGCGATTCGCCGAGATCGGGCAGGCCTATGATCTTCTCAAAGACCCGAAAAAGCGCGATCTCTACGATCAGGCCCGCAGGGCAGCCGAAAAGAAGCAGCGCGGCGAAACCATCATGCAGCAGCGGGAAGCCGCGCGCGAGGCTGCCGAGCGCGCCAAGGCCGCCGAAAAGCTGATGGAGGAACTGGCCCGTGCGGACGCCCGCAACCGGGCGCAGACCGGCCAGAAAACCGACGCCAAGGCGGAATCCGCCGAAGATATCGTCGAACGGATTTTTGGCGCGGAAGCACAGAACGATCCCAAGGTGCAGCAGGCGGCCGAAGCGGCAAAGGCTGCCGCGGGCACCGCAAAAAGCGATATGCCGGGTGCCGGCGAGACCGCGCAGCCCGGCGCCGGCGATGACAGGACAGCGCCCGCATCGCTCGCCGCCAATCTTTTCAGCGCTCTGGTGCGCCGTTTCCGCACGCCGCAGCCGGCTGCCGAAAAAGCGCCGGACATCACCGCGGAGGCCACCGTCACGGTCGCCGATCTGCTGGAACACAAGTGGATTACCGTGTCGCTTGCCGACGAACGCGAGGTTCGTTTCCAGCTCGAAGCCGGCATGAGCGACGGACACGTGGTCCGGCTGAAGGGACAGGGGCTGAAGCTACCCAACATGGCGCGCGGCGACCTTGCCGTGACATTGCTGACCGCCCGTGACGACGCGTTTTCCCTTCGTGGCTTCGATATTCACACGACGCTGCCGATCTCGCTCAGCGATGCGGTTCTGGGGTGTGAAACGAAAGTCAGGACTCCGCTCGGTGAGGAAAACATCACCATTCCGGCCTGGTCCGGCTCCGACCGTGTGCTGAGGCTTACCGGCAAGGGGCTCGCCGACGGCAAGGGCGGACAGGGCGATCTCGTCATCGAATTGCGCATCGTTCTCTTGGAAAAGCCGGACGAAAAGGTGACCGACCTGATGCGGCACATGCGCGAAGGCCTTTATTTGTGAAAGTTTTGCGAATAGCCGGGACAACGCACCCTTTGTTACGCTCCCTAACAGTTGATGATCTTTGGCAATCTTGAACAGGATTGCAGCCTATGCCATAGGCAGGACCGATCAAAAGTACTAGGGAGCATAAAATGGCTCAGGCATCCGGCCTCATGGCTGGCAAACGCGGCCTCATCATGGGTGTCGCCAATAATCGTTCCATCGCTTGGGGCATCGCCAAGGCCTGTGCCGACGCGGGCGCGGAAGTTGCGCTGACCTGGCAGGGCGACGCGCTGAAGAAGCGTGTCGAGCCGCTGGCGCAGGAACTGGGCGCCTTCATGGCCGGTCACTGCGATGTGACCGATCTCGAGACGATCGATGCGGTTTTTGCCGGGCTGGAAAAGCACTGGGGCAAGATCGACTTCGTCGTGCACGCCATCGCCTTTTCCGACAAGGATGAGCTGACCGGCCGTTACCTCGATACCAGCCGCGACAATTTCAACCGCACCATGGACATTTCCGTCTTCTCGCTGGCCGCCGTTGCCAAGCGCGCCGAGCCGGTCATGAATGACGGCGGCTCGATCATCACGCTGACCTACTACGGCGCCGAAAAGGTCATGCCGAACTATAACGTCATGGGCGTGGCCAAGGCTGCTCTCGAGGCCAGCGTGCGTTATCTCGCCGTCGACCTCGGCAATCGCGGCATCCGCGTCAACGCCGTTTCCGCCGGCCCGATCAAGACGCTTGCAGCTTCCGGCATCGGCGACTTCCGCTATATTCTGAAGTGGAACGAATACAATGCGCCGCTGAAGCGCACCGTTTCCATCGAGGAAGTCGGCAAGTCGGCGCTTTACCTGCTGTCCGACCTTTCGACCGGCGTGACCGGCGAAATCCACCATGTCGATTCCGGTTACCACACCATCGGCATGAAGGCGGTGGATGCGCCTGACATTTCGGTGGTGAAGGACTAAGCCTGAAAAGTGTAAGAACGGGGTATCGCCTTGCTCGTCTATGTGATCCGGCACGGACAAACGGACTGGAATGCGATACGCCGGCTTCAGGGCCAGAAAGACATTCCGCTCAACGATTTCGGCCGCCAGCAGGCGGTCGGTAACGGCAAACTGCTTGCGCAGCTGCTGGGGGAACAGGCCACGGATTTCGACTACGTGGCAAGCCCGCTCGGGCGCACGCGCGAGACCATGGAACTGATGCGCGGCGCGATGGGCCTCGATCCCAAGGCCTATCGAACCGACGATCGCCTGATCGAAGTTTCGTTCGGCGACTGGGAAGGGCAAACCCTGCCGGAGCTGAAAAAAGAGTTCCCGGACCGGGTGAAGGCGCGCAAGGCCAACAAGTGGGATTTCATTCCCCCCGGCCAGGATGCCGAAAGCTATGAAATCCTCTCCTGGCGCATCGGCGCATGGCTTTCCTCCGTCGAGGTTCCGACGATATGCGTCTGCCACGGCGGCGTCATCCGCTCGATCTTCCGGCTGGTCTCCGGCATGGACAAGGACGAGGCGTCAAGGACGCAAATTCCGCAGGACCGGATTTTGAAGGTCGAGATCGACAGGAACAGCGCGGAGTGGATTTGGTGAGGCGCAGGGCATAACCCTCTGCATCGTCCTACTCGAGCAGCCCGTATATTTGGCGCAAAGGCCGCCGCGTATTTCTTCTCCCCGCCGGGGAGAAGGTGGCCCGAAGGGTCGGATGAGGGGGCAACTATAGCTATAGACCGCACCCTTGCCCCCTCATCCCGCTGCCGCGGACTTCTCCCCGACGGGGAAGAAACAAGAGGCATCCGCTCGTTTCAGAACGGAGGTTTTGGCGTGAGGGGCTGGTGCTTACTGCACGACCTGAAGATCGTCGACCACGCGTTTCCCATCCACTTCCGTGTAGAAAACCACGACCTTCACGCCCGCTTTCAGACCTTCGAAATTAAACTCTTCCGGCACGCGATAGGTCTTGCCGTCGTTGAGCGTAATGCTCAGCCCATTTGCATCGATCTTGCTGATCGTGCCTTCCACGTCGACGCTCTGGGCGTAGCCGTTGATCGGCATCAGGAGGTTGGCGGTGGCCAGAAGGGCGGCAATCATCATACGCATCGATCTAGCTTTCGTGGATTTGCGTGAAAACCTTACATGCATGAAGAATTGCCTTTCGAATGTGGCGGAAATTGCCCGCAACCATGACATTTTCGGCCCAATTGATGAACGGATTTGGGATCGTGTTCAAGCCGTTAGTGATTTTTACACCGCATTTCCCGGCAATATTGGAAAACTCCGGATTAACGTGGAAAACGACGGCGCTTTTACATTTTCGTCATTTCGAAAAACGTCTTCGGCCGGCGCGAATCGCCCCGTTGCCCTCTTCCCCGTGCCACGCCAGAGATGAGGGCGCGGACATGCGGGTCTCCAGTCAGGGCGCCGTGCCCTGCACTTATCCCGCCGCAGCGAAAGAAAGGCTTTTGCCTTGCCCGGATTTTCCACTAAGACAAATCCGCTTGTTTTAAACGGCGCTCCCCGCAGGCGCCCTGTTTTCCGGTTTTGAAAATATGTCGCATAACAGTTTCGGTCATCTTTTCCGCGTTACCACCTGGGGAGAAAGCCACGGGCCTGCACTTGGCTGCGTGGTGGATGGCTGCCCGCCCGGCATTCGCTTCACCCTTGACGAGGTGCAGCACTGGATGGACAAACGCAAACCGGGCCAAAGCCGTTTCGTGACCCAGCGCCGCGAGGATGACATCGTCAAGGTTCTCTCCGGCGTGATGCTGGATGAGGACGGCGAGACGATGATAACCACCGGCACGCCGATTTCCATGCTGATCGAAAATACCGACCAGCGCTCCAAGGATTACGGCGAGATCGCCAAGCGCTTCCGCCCCGGCCATGCGGATTTCACCTATGACCTGAAATACGGCATTCGCGACTATCGCGGCGGCGGACGTTCTTCCGCGCGCGAGACGGCGGCGCGTGTCGCGGCCGGTGCGATTGCCCGCAAGGTGGTGCCGAGCCTCAATGTGCGCGGCGCGCTGGTGCAGATCGGCAAGCACAAAATCAACCGCGACAACTGGGATTGGGCTCAGGTCGACCAGAACCCGTTCTTCTGCCCGGATGCCGCCATGGTGCCAGTGTGGGAAGAGTATCTCGACGGCATCCGCAAGGCCGGCTCCTCCATCGGGGCCGTCGTCGAAGTGGTGGCGGAAGGGGTTCCGGCCGGCATCGGCGCGCCGATCTATGCCAAGCTCGATCAGGATATCGCCTCCAGCCTGATGTCGATCAACGCCGTCAAGGGCGTGGAGATCGGCGAAGGTTTCGCCTCGGCCGAGCTTTCCGGCGAGGAAAATGCCGATGAGATGCGCATGGGCAATGACGGCAAGCCGATCTTCCTGTCCAACCATGCCGGCGGCATTCTGGGCGGCATCGCGACCGGCGAGCCTGTCATCGCCCGCTTTGCCATCAAGCCCACCTCCTCCATTCTGACGGAGCGTCTTTCCATCGATACCGACGGCAACAATGTGGATGTGCGCACCAAGGGCCGCCACGACCCCTGCGTCGGCATCCGCGCCGTGCCTATCGGCGAAGCGATGATCGCCTGCACCGTTGCCGACCATTATCTGAGGGATCGCGGCCAGACCGGCCGGCTTTAGCGGACCGAAAAGTGTGAAGCGGTTTTCGGACAATCCGCTAAAGAAACAAAAAGAGCAACGAACCGTTGCTCTGAAGTGAGGGGATATCGCCATGGCCTATGACCAGAAACGCGTCGTGGACGCCATCCGCGCTTTCGAAGCCGGTGAAATCGTTGTCGTGACCGATGATGACGACCGTGAGAACGAAGGCGATCTGATCATTTCGGCGGTTCACTGCACGCCGGAGAAGATGGCGCTGATCGTGCGCCACACCTCCGGTATCGTCTGTGCGCCCATGCCGCGCGAGGAAGCCAAGCGGCTGAACCTCAACGCCATGGTGGCGGAAAATGACAGCGCGCATACCACGGCCTTCACCGTCAGCGTCGATTTCAAGCACGGCACCACGACAGGCATTTCCGCCGATGACCGCACGCTCACGGTGCGCAACCTTGCCAATCCCAATGTCGGCGCTTCCGATTTCACCCGGCCGGGCCACATCTTCCCGCTGATTTCCCGCGAGGGCGGCGTCTTGATGCGCTCCGGCCATACCGAAGCGGCGGTCGATCTCTGCCGGCTCGCCGGCCTGCCGCCCATCGGCGTCATCAGCGAGCTGGTGAATGACGACGGCACGGTGATGCGCGGCCCGCAGGTGCTGGATTTCGCCGAAAAACACGGCATGAAGCACGTTTCGGTCGCCGATCTCATCGCCTATCGCCAGCGCAAGGAAACGCTGGTGGAGATGGAATCCTCCTTCACCATCGAAACGCCCTTCGGACCAGCCAAGGCGCAGACCTATTCCCTGCCCTGGGACCCGATGCAGCATATGGCGGTGATTTTCGGCGATATCCGCGACGGCATCGACATTCCCGTGCGCCTGCACCCGGAAAATGTCGCCGACGACGTGTTCGGCGACCGCCAGCCGGTGCGGCATTATATGCAGAAGATCGCCGAAGAAGGCCGCGGCGTCATCGTCTATCTGCGCGAAGGCTCGGTCGGCGTCGGCCAGGTGGCCGGACGTCGCAAGGCCCGTGATCCGGATGAGGCGCATGCGCAGGCCCGTTCGCGCGAAAACGAATGGCTGGAAATCGGCCTCGGCGCGCAAATCCTGAAAGACCTCGGCATCAGCTCCATCAAGCTGATGACCACCCGCGAGCGGCATTACGTCGGTCTCGAGGGGTTCGGCATCAAGATTTCGGCGACTGATATCGGTTGATTTGGGGTCGTCGCGGGAGCGCTTCGGTTTGGTGCGCTCTCCGCCCGCTCTACGTCATCCTCGGCCTTGTGCCGAGGATCTGCGAACGCTTTCAACACGTTGTCCGTTGCAGATGCTCGGGACAGGCCCGAGCATGACGAAAGACCGTGGCCTGGGAAGCAATTATACCTCCCGCCACCCCTCCAGATAGTTCACGCTCTCGACCCGTGTGAACTTCGCAAGCCGCGACAATTCCGCATCGAGCTTCTCCAGCCGACCAGCCGAGGCACGGACACCAGGCTCCAGCCACAGGCGGCGCACATCCAGCGTGCCGCGCTTGCGATCCGCCTTCATGTCGATGCGGCCGATCAGCCTGTCACCCTCCAGAAGCGGGAAGACATAATAGCCATATTGCCTTTTCGGCTCGGGCACGAAGACCTCGATGCGGTAATAGAAGCCGAACAGCCGCTCCGTGCGATTTCGGTCGCGCAGCAGCGGGTCGAAGGGGCTGAGAACACGGACGCGGGCGGAAGGTTCCGGCACGTCGGTCAGGTCGGCGGTGAAATCGGCAAAGGCAAAAGACGGGCGGGCATTGTCTCCATCGCTGGAGAGAAGCGAGACCTCGCAGAGTTCATCGCGATGGCTTTTGACCCAGTCCCTCGCCTCCTGCGGGGTGACGAGATCGAAAAAGGCAGCGATTTCGCCATGGGTGGCGAAACCCAGACGCTTCAGCGCCTCGCGGCAGGCCCAGTCGACAAATTCAGCGTACTCCACCTCGGTTTCGTGATGCTCGCCGGGAATCACCCGTTCGGCGAGATCATAGACCTTCTGGAAATTGACGCGGCCGGCAATCGCGAGCTTGCCGGTGTGCCAGAGATATTCAAGTGCGGTCTTGGAGGGATGCCAGTTCCACCAGCCGCCGGACTGGTGCCCCTCCTCCTTCAGCTCCCGCGCCAGAACCGGACCGGTGGCGGCAATCCGCTCCAGCGTTTCGCCGAAAGCCGCATCGAAACCCTCGCCGTGCCATTTGCGCCACCGCTCCTGAATAATCGGCTCGCGACGGCGGAAACGGTGCTTCCAATAGGGATAAAACTCCATCGGCAGGATGGAGGCGTCATGTGTCCAGTGCTCGAAAAGCGCGCGATCCTTTTCCAAAAGCGTGGTCAGATGGCCGCGCCTGTAGGTCTGGTTGCGGGAGAAAATAATCTGGTGGTGGGCGCGCTCCACCGTGCCGATGCTGTCCACCTGCACGAAACCGATATCGGTGATGAGCTGCAACAGGCCATCCTTGGAAAGCGCCTTGCCGGGCGGAGAGGAAAGCCCCTGCCGCGCCAGAAAAATCCGCCTTGCCGCTTCGTTCGAAACCTTGATCGCCATGGCACAGAAGGTAGAACGGCTTTTTCAGGATTGCAATGTTCTTTTTTTGTTCCTTGTTTCACTTCTGTTGATGACGGGGTATAGAACCGGAAAAAGAGCGCGAGGATGTAAGCTTGGAAATCCGTTTTAACGCCGCCGGCGTCGCTTTCGAGGGCCGGCAGGCCCTGCAGCCGCTGTCTGTGACATTGACGGAACGGCGCATCGGCGTGATCGGCCTCAATGGTTCCGGCAAGACCACCTTTGCGCGGCTGATCAACGGGCTGAACAAACCGAGCGAGGGCAAGGTTTCGGTGAACGGCCTCGACACCGTGAGCGACGCCAAGGCGGTCTTGCAGGCGGTCGGCTTCATCTTCCAGAATCCGCAGAACCAGATCATCCTGCCAATCGTGCGTGACGATGTCGCCTTCGGGCTGAAGCGGCTCGGCCTCGGCAAGGCCGAAACCGAAGCCCGGGTGAAAGCCGTTCTCGCCCGGCTCGACATACCTCACCTCGAAGAACGGCGCGCGCATGAGCTTTCCGGCGGCGAATTGCAGCTTGCAGCGCTGGCGGCGCTTCTGGTCACCGAACCGCAGCTCCTCATTCTCGATGAGCCGACAAACCAGCTCGATCTCAAAAACCGAGCCACCGTGGAAAAGACCATGGCGGCGCTGTCGCAGGCGCTGATCGTCATCACCCACGATCTGCCGCTGGTTGCGGGTTTCGACCGGGTGCTGGTTTTCCATGAAGGCGCGCTGGTTGCCGACGCCGCCCCCGAAGAAGCGGTGGCGCGCTATCTGGAGGTGGCATCGCGATGAAATCGCTGCATGTGGAAGGCACTGGCTGGCTCTACCGCGTCTCGCCGCGCCTCAAGCTGCTGATGCTCATGGGTTTCAGCATCGCATTGTTCCTCACCCGCGATCTGCTGGCTCTTGTATGCGCGACGGTTCTGGCCGCCCTTATTCTGGGCGCTACGCGGCTGCCTTTCAAGGATATCGGCCTGCGGCTGCGGCCGGTGATGCTGACCATCTTCCTCGTCGCCGCCTTCAGCTACCTCCTGCTTCCGGCCCATGATGCCAGTGTCAATCTTTTGCGGCTGACGGCGCTGGCGCTGCTTGCCACCGCCGTCACCATCACCGTCAGCATCTCGCAATTCATGGACGAGATCGCGCTCGCCGCCGCCCCGCTGGAAAGGCTGGGGCTGGTGAAGGCCGCCGATATCGGGCTTTCGGTCGGGCTCGTCGTGCGGTTCGTGCCTGAAATCGTCAACCGTTACCATGCGGTGCGCGATGCGCATCGGGCGCGCGGCCTGCCTGTGCGGATGGCCACCATCATCGTGCCGCTGGTGATTATGACGTTGAAGGATGCCGATGCCATTGCCGACGCCATTGACGCGCGCGGTTTCAGAGGCCAAAGCTGACGGCCAGATAACCATCCGGAGTTTCCGAGCCATGACGACCCGCGACCTTGTGCTGATTTCGCTGTTTTCCGCCATCATCATCGCACTCGGGCTTCTGCCGCCGATCACGCTCGGTTTCATCCCCGTGCCGATCACCGCGCAGTCGCTCGGCGTCATGCTGGCCGGTGTCGTGCTGGGCGCGAAACGCGGTACGCTGGCGGTTCTCCTGACGATCCTGATTGCCGCCATCGGCCTGCCTGTGCTTTCGGGCGGGCGCGGCGGCCTTTCCATCTTCACGACGCCGACCACGGGCTTCCTGATCGGCTGGATCGCGGCGGTTTTCGTCACCGGCACGCTCTCGGAAAAACTCGTCAATCGCGGCCAGTCCGCTCTGACACAGGGCATCGGTTTCTTCGTCGCCAGCCTGATTGGCGGCGTGGTCGTGCTTTATGCTTTCGGCATCACCTATCTGGCGCTGGTCGTCGGGCTCGGTTTCGAAAAGGCCTTCATGGGTTCGCTCGCCTTTATCCCGGGCGATGCGCTGAAGGCCGTGCTCGCCGCACTTGCCGGCCGCGCCGTGATGGTCGGTTATCCGCTTCTGCCGCAGCGCGCCTGAACGGACTTTCTTCGGGAGGAAAAGAATGGCGACGCGTTTATACGAACATCCGATCTTCCTGGAGCATATCACGCCTCCCGGCCACCCCGAGCGGCCGGACCGCCTGCGGTCGCTGAACATCGCGCTCGAACACCCGAATTTCGAGCGGCTGGAACGCAAAGAAGCGCCGCAGGCGAATGAGGATGCGGTGCTGCTGGCGCATCCGGAGGAGCATCTGCTTGCCATCATGCGGCAGATCCCCGAAGAGGATGGCGAGATCAACCGCGTCGAGGCCGACACCTACGTCTCGCAAAAAAGCCTGCAGGCGGCACTGACCGGCATCGGTGCCGCCATGGCGGCGGTGGATGACGTGTTTACCGGCGCTGCCGATAATGTCTTCGTCGCCGCCCGCCCCCCCGGCCACCATGCGGAAACCGCAAAGGCCATGGGCTTCTGTCTTTTCAACAATGTGGCGATTGCCGCCCGCCATGCGCAGAATGCGCACGGCGCGGAGCGCGTCGCCGTCATCGACTGGGACGTGCATCACGGCAACGGCACGCAGGATATCTTCTGGAACGACACCTCCGTGCTGTTCTGTTCCACCCACCAGATGCCGCTTTACCCGTGGAGCGGCGACAAAAACGAAACCGGCGTGAAGAACAACATCGTCAACGCGCCGCTTTCGCCCAACACCGGCAGCGAATATTTCCGCGAGGCCTTCAAATCCCGCGTATTGCCGGCGATTGCCGATTTTTCGCCCGATCTCATCCTCATCTCCGCCGGTTTCGACGCGCATCACCGCGATCCGCTGGCGCAGATCAACCTGGTGGGCGAGGATTTCGACTGGGCAACGGGCCGGCTTCTGGAAATGGCCGATAAATACACATCGAACCGGGTCGTCAGCCTGCTGGAAGGCGGTTATGATCTGGAAGGGCTGGCGGAATCGGCAGCCATGCATATTTTGAGAATGATGAAGGGTTGAACATGACGGAAAATGCCAACACAGCCGATGTCAGCGGTTATTCCTTTGAAAAAGCCGTCGCCGAGCTGGAAAGCATTGTCGCACGTCTGGAACGCGGAGACGTGGCGCTGGACGAATCCATCGCCATCTATGAGCGCGGCGAAGCCCTGAAGAAGCATTGCGAAACACTGTTGAACGCTGCCGAAAAGCGAATCGAGAAGATTCGCCTCGACCGGGCCGGCAAGCCGCAGGGTGTAGAGCCGCTGGACGGGGAGTGATTGTCCGGCAGGCGGAACGTTTCGTTGCTTCGACAAACGACCCCACCCTCCCTCATTCCTGTGCTTGTCACAGGAATCCAGTCGACGCGCGTCTGCGCGGCGGGGAAAGTCTTTTCAGCCCAAGGACTTGGGCTGGCTAGATTCCTGTGACAAGCACAGGAATGAGGGAGTTTGTAGGTTAAGCAGAGTTAAATTCGCTCCCCCCATCTGCTAACGACGCACAAACACAGCGTTCGATATCCCGATGCTCCCCCGCACCATCAGTTGTGATAAACTCCCGTTCGAAGATACGAGGAGCAAAATATGTCCTTCTTTCCCGGTAACGATCCCGTCGCGGGTGATGCCTTTGCCTGCGACGCCATCGAAAACCTCATCATTCCGCGCACCAGCGACATTGGGGGCTTTGCCGTGCGTCGTGCGCTGCCGACCCGGCAGCGGCGTCTCGTCGGCCCCTTCATCTTTTTCGATCGCATGGGCCCGGCGATCCTGAAGGCCGGAGAGGCACTCGACGTCAAACCGCATCCGCATATCGGGCTTTCCACCGTCACCTATCTGTTCGACGGCGAAATCAAGCATCGCGACAGTCTCGGCACCGAACTCGTCATCCGCCCCGGCGACATCAACCTGATGACGGCCGGGCGCGGCATCGTGCATTCGGAACGCACGCCGGAAAACCTGCGCGGCCATCCGCTTTCCATGTCCGGCCTGCAGACATGGCTTGCCCTGCCGGACCATATGGAAGAAATCGACCCGGCCTTTGCTCATACGGCCAGGGAAGACATGCCGCTGATCGATATCAAGGGCGCTACCGGCCGGGTGGTGATCGGCGAATTCGAAGGCCTCACCTCCCCCGTTTCGGCCTTTACCGATACGCTTTATGTCGACCTGACGCTGGAGCCGGGTGTGAAATTTCCCTTCTCAGCCGATCATGAGGAGCGGGCGATCTATATTCTGTCCGGTTCTCTCGATGTGGCGGGCGATATCTTCGCCGCCGATCAGCTCCTCGTCTTCCGGCCGGGTGACGACATCACGCTTCAGGCCGGCAGCAATGGCTGTCACATCATGATCTTCGGCGGGGCCGCGCTCAATCAGCGCCGCTACATCTGGTGGAACTTCGTTTCGTCATCAAAAGAACGCATAGAGCAGGCCAAACAGGAGTGGAGAACCGGACGCTTCGATATCGTTCCCGGCGACGAAGAAGAGTTTGTCCCTTTGCCGGAAGGTTGAAATTCTATAGAAGTGTACGACATGCAGGAATGGACCGTCGGCTTTCACCATGAAAGACGCTCCGGTGCCCCCTGCTGACCACGAGAAAAGGCCGAACGATTGACCGGAATGCCCCAGACCCCACTGCTCGACCGGGTGAATTTTCCCTCTGATCTCAAGGAGATCGACGATCGCGACCTGCCGGAACTGGCACGGGAACTGCGCGACGAGATGATTGACGCGGTGTCGAAGACCGGTGGCCATCTGGGAGCCGGGCTTGGCGTGGTGGAATTGACGATTGCCATTCACAAGGTCTTCAACACGCCCGAAGACCGGCTGATCTTCGATGTCGGCCATCAATGTTATCCGCATAAAATCCTCACCGGCCGTCGCGACCGCATTCGCACCCTGCGTCAGGAAGGCGGGCTTTCCGGCTTCACCCGGCGGGCCGAAAGCGACTATGACGATTTCGGCGCCGGCCATTCCTCCACCTCCATTTCCGCCGGTCTCGGCATGGCGGTGGCGGCGGGTCTGGATCAGAGCGACCGCAAGGTGATCGCCGTCATCGGCGACGGCTCGATGTCGGCGGGCATGGCGTTCGAAGCGCTGAACAATGCCGGCGCGCTCGATGCGCGGCTGATCGTCATCCTCAATGATAACGACATGTCGATTGCGCCGCCGACGGGCGCGATGAGCGCCTATCTGGCGCGCCTCGCCTCCGGCCGCACCTATATGGGCTTCCGCGATTTCGGCAAGAAACTCACCGCCTATCTCGGCAAGACCATCGACCGCGCCATTACCCGCGCCGTGACCCATGCGCGCGGTTACGTGACCGGCGGCACGCTGTTCGAGGAGCTTGGCTTCTATCACATCGGCCCGATCGACGGTCACTCCTTCGATCACCTGCTGCCGGTGCTGCGTAATGTGCGCGACAACCAGAAAGGCCCTGTTCTCATCCATGTGGTGACGCAGAAGGGCAAGGGTTATGCGCCGGCGGAAGCGGCGGCCGACAAATATCACGGCGTCAACAAGTTCGATGTCATCACCGGCGCGCAGGCGAAAGCCAAGCCGAATGCGCCGAGCTATACCAGCGTCTTCGCCGAAGCGCTGATTCAGGAAGCCACCCTCGACGACAAGATCATCGGCGTCACCGCCGCCATGCCGAACGGCACCGGCCTCGACAAGATGGCCGAGCTTTTCCCGGCCCGCACCTTCGATGTCGGCATTGCCGAGCAGCACGCCGTCACCTTTGCGGCCGGACTTGCGGCGGACGGTTACAAGCCGTTCTGCGCGCTTTATTCCACCTTCCTGCAACGCGGTTACGACCAGCTGGTGCATGATGTGGCGATCCAGAGCCTGCCGGTGCGTTTCCCCATCGACCGCGCCGGTTTTGTCGGTGCTGACGGGCCGACCCATGCCGGTTCGTTCGACACGACTTTCCTCGCCACCCTGCCCGGCATGGTGGTGATGGCGGCGGCCGACGAGGCCGAGCTGAAACATATGGTGCGCACGGCGGCGGCCTATGACGAAGGCCCGATTTCCTTCCGTTACCCGCGCGGCGAAGGTGTGGGCGTCGAGATGCCCGCGCGCGGTGAGATTTTGCAGATCGGCAAGGGCCGCATCATCAAGGAGGGCACCAAGGTTGCGCTGCTCTCCTTCGGCACGCGGCTGGCGGAATGCCTTGCGGCTGCCGAAGACCTGGATGCCGCCGGCCTTTCCACCACGGTTGCCGATGCGCGCTTCGCCAAGCCGCTCGATCTCGACCTCATCCGCCAGCTTGTGGCCCATCACGAAGTGCTGGTGACCATCGAGGAAGGCTCCGTTGGCGGTTTCGGCGCGCATGTGCTGCATTTCATGGCGAGCGCCGGCCTGCTCGACCATGGCCCGAAGGTGCGGACGCTGACCCTGCCCGACCAGTGGGTGGAGCAGGCCAAACCCGAAACTATGTATGCCAATGCCGGCCTCGACCGGGCCGGCATCGTTTCCACCGTGTTCAATGCACTTGGCCAGCGTCAGGCCGGCGTGGGATTTGCGGGCTGAAAGATTGCGGGGACAGGAGGCGGGACGATCCCGCCTCTGCCTCAGGATGCAGCGCCATCAAGAAAACCGACAACGTTTTCGATCCGCCCCTCCGCATTCAGGCTGACGACATCGGTTCCGCCAGCGACATTATCCCCATCAGGCGAAATGAGCCGCCATGAGAAACGGGTGAAATTGCCGTGGCCATCCGGGGTGCCTGTGAGTACGAAACGATATCCCGGAAATTTCTGCCGCGCCGCCTCGATCATCGCGGCGATCCCCTGTTGTCCCTCGCCCTGCATCAGCGGATCGACATAGCGCGTATTTTCTGCCCATGCCTGACCGACGAGATGCCTGCGGCGTTCATTGTCCTCCTCGTTCCATGCTGCGAGATAGGTTTCGGCGATTGCGAGATGCTGCGTCATGATTGCGCTCCTTCTGGTTGGCGGCCCAAACATGCCGGGGGTCGGGAAGCGGAACAATTACCTCAGAGGTAATCGCATTGCCGCTCTCTTCTGTTAGGCTGCGGGGCATGACACATCATCGAGAACATGTCGGCCAGGTGCTGAAGGAATGGCGTGCGCGCCGCAGGTTGAGCCAGCTCGATCTGGCGATGGAGGCGGACATATCCGCGCGCCATCTGAGTTTCGTGGAAAGCGGGCGATCATCCCCCAGCCGCGAGATGCTCGCGAAACTGGCGGAGCAGCTTTCCATGCCAGCCCGTGCCGCCAACCGGCTGATGCTGGCGGCGGGTTATGCGCCTGTTCATTCCGAACGGCCGATGGACGCGCCCGACATGGCGGCGGCCCGGCAGGCGGTCGAAACTGTGGTGCACGGGCATATGCCCTTCCCCGCCCTTGCCGTTGACCGGCAGTGGAACGTCGTTCTCGCCAATGGCGCGATCACGTCGCTTCTGGCCGGCGTTTCAGAAGAGCTGCTTCTCCCGCCGCTCAACGCCTTGAGGCTGAGCCTGCATCCGCAGGGCCTGAGTTCGCGCATCGTCAATCTTGCCGAATGGCGTCATCACCTGCTGGAACGCCTGCGCCGTCAGGTCGAAGAGACGGGAGACGAGGTGCTTTCCCGGCTGCATGCGGAGCTTGCGGCCTATCCTGCACCAAAGGCCTCGCCGCATGCCGCCGGGGCCGACCCCCTGGCCATACCGCTCCAGCTTCGCGATCCGTCTTCGGGCGGCATATTGAGCTTCATTTCAACCACCACGGTTTTCGGAACGGCCACAGACGTCACGCTGTCCGAACTGGTGCTGGAGTGTTTTTATCCCGCCGACGCGGCAACCCGCGAAGCACTGATGCAAGGCACAAAGGAGTAAGACCCGTGCACACCACCTATCTCATCGGCTTTCAGGTCCGCCCCGGCCAGCGCGAGCGCTTTCTCGAATTGCTGAATGTGCTGCTCGACGCCATGCGGCATGAAAAGACCTTCGTGAACGCAACCCTGCACCGGGACGGTGAAAACGAGAACCGCTTCCTGCTGCATGAGACCTGGAGCGACCATCAGGACGTCATCGACGTTCAGATTCACCGGCCCTATCGGCAGGCATGGCACGACGCCCTGCCCGAGCTTCTGGACGCCCCGCGCGATATTTCCGTCTGGCACCCCATGCGGGCGGATTACGCCGCATAGCGGCATGGATCATAAGAAATCCCACGCGCGCACCCTTTGCGCGCGCTAGGATTTTCGCGACAATATCCGCGGTTCGCCGATTTTGAACCAGGCCTTGGCGATCCTGCCGTTCTCAACTTCATAGATGCAGGCAACGTCGACCTCTCCCTTTCCTTCCGGAAAGTTGCGGGTAACCGTTTCGTGGTCGATGACGACATTGTCAACGACAATGCGCGTCAGCAGTTTCCCATAGAGATCCGGTTCCTTGAAGCGCTCGATGTGACGTTCCCGAATCTCTGCCGCGCTTCCCGCCAGAAGCGTCGCCGGGAAAGCGTAATACTGACAATCATCCGCCCACCAGAGCATGAAGGCATCGATGTCACGGGCATTGTAGGCCTCAAGCTGCTTTTGCACCGGCAGTTCGATTTCACTATTCAAAACGCACCTCTTCAAAAAACGTCGTGGCGAAATGGATTCCTAGACGAGCGAATGTCCTGCATTTGCCAGCAGGTCGAGCGCTTTCTCCAGATCGTTCGACTTAACCAGCAGATGGTCGCCATCGAAAGTAGAAACCACGAATATTCCTATCCCATTGGTCGACAACGGCGCGATGACCGACAAAACGATACCGGTCTCATCAAAGGCAAACGGGCCTTGAAACTTGAAACACGACCAACCTGCATCGACCCGCACATCATGCGGCATGCGCTCTGCCCGGCAGACGATGGAAAGCTCGTCATCGGTCCGGGTAATACTGACAAATCCATCGCCATCGGCCCATGCCGGAATGGCTTCGGACGCATGAAGCCGGGCTATCCCATATGAACCGTCCAGAATGTGTAGCTTAACGCGAGGCGCCATCTGGAAATTACCTTTCTGGAAAACCGCGAAGGGCTCCGGTTAAAGCCTTATGGCCGTTTCCTCTTTCGCCGTCTTGATGACGACCATGGTGACAAAGCGCGCAACATTGTGCTGGTCGCGGAAGAGCCGGTCGCACAGGGCGTCGAATTCTTCCATATCCCGCAGGCGCAGCATCAGTACGACATCGGTTGCGCCGGTGACGGCATAGGCCTGCGACACGGCCTCTTCGGCGCTCACAATATCCAGAAAGCGGCGCATATGCTGCTCGCCGTGCAATTTCAGCTCCACCGTCACCAGAGCCTTGATCACCCGTCCCGCCTTTGCGGGGTTGAGGATCGCCACGATGCGGTCGATCACGCCAGACTTGCGCAGCCGCTGCAGGCGGCGCAGGCAACTGGATGGAGACAGCCCGACTTCATCGGCCATATCCACATTGGTGCGCGACGCATCGTTCTGCAAAAGGTTCAGAAGTTTCCGGTCGATCCGATCCATGCCGGCAGCATATCGCTCGCCACTCGATTTGCAATAAAATTGCATGAAACTGCAATCTTTGACCGCAAATGCGAACGCGCCGGGATTAGTGAATGGGAACAACCTTCAGGGAGCCTCACATGTCACTTTTCCTGCCCGTCTGGCAAAAAACGCGGGAAACGCTTGCAATCTACTGGGTGCTTGTGCGGATCACGGTTCCCATCGCCATTCTGACCGAGCTGTTGTCGAGGATGGGCGCAATCGAGGCGGTGGCGCCTGCCTTTGCGCCGGTCATGAACCTCATCGGGCTGCCGCCGGAGCTTGGTCTTGCCTGGCTGACAGCAATGCTGGTCGGCATATGGGGTGCGGTGCCGCTCATCTTCACGCTTGTGCCCGCATCGCCACTCACCGTTGCGGATATCACCGTTTTTTCGGCACTCATCCTGTTCGCCCATGGCCTGCCCATCGAACAGAAGATCATTGAAAAGGCGGGACCGGGCATGATCGTCACCACGGCGCTGCGCGTCGGCGGCGGATTGCTCTATGCCTTCATGCTGCATCACGTTCTGGAGGCGATGGGATGGCTGTCAGGCCCGGTAAACCCCGCCTGGATTGCGATGAGCGCCACGCCTGAATGGACCGCCTATTTCCTCGGTCTCGGGGAAACCATGGTCTGGATGCTCGTCATCCTGCTTGCACTTTCCCTTTGCCTTGAAATCCTCAGGCTGACCGGCCTTCTGGCGCTAATGATGAAAGCGCTCTCGCCCCTGCTGCGTCTTGCGGGCATTCGCGGCGAGGCTGAACATCTTACCGCGATCGGCTTGTTTCTCGGCATTTCCTACGGCGCCGGCTTCCTGATCCGCGAGGCGCAATCGGGGACGATCTCGCCGCGGCAGGTGTTTCTGTCCTGCGTGTTCATGGGTTTTGCCCATAGCGTGATCGAGGACACGCTCGTGGTGATGTCGCTTGGCGCGGATGTTTATGGCGTTCTCGCCGGGCGGCTTGTTTTCGCCATTGCCGCGACCGCCGGTATTGCCGCCCTGCTTCACCGCCTGTCGGACGAGCTGTTCTTTGCGCGGATGTTCCGGCTACAGGGCACATAGAACATTTCCAGAAAAAGTGGACCCCAGTTTTCCGTCCGGAAATGCGCCAAAACAAAGAGTTAGAGTGTTTTCGCGATTCGAAGAAAAGCGAAAAAACTCCAAGCGGCGTTCCCCATCTGAAAAAGCCGATGCAAAAAGGGGGCCTTTCGGCCCCCAATTCTTAGGTTCAATCTGAAAGCCCGGCTCAGAACTCCGTCCAGTCCTGATCCTTGGCAGCCGGCGCTTCGGCCGCACCGCCGAAGGCGCGGGCGAGGCTCTGGCCAAGCGCACGGGCCGGCGAGGCGACAGGCCTTGCGGTTGCGGAGGCCGATTTTACCGGAGCCTTGCGGGCCGGTGCGGCCGGCGCGGACTGGAAGGCGGGTCTGGCGGAAGACTGGCGCGGCGCGGAATAGCCGCCGGCACTGGCAACGGCAGCGCGTGCGCCATCCATTCTGAACTGGCCGAGCAGGCTGTTCAGCGCTTCCGCTTCGCGGGCCAGCGAATGGCTGGCGGCGGTCTGCTGCTCCACCATGGCGGCATTCTGCTGCGTGCCCTGGTCCATGGTGTTTACGGCTGTATTGATCTCCTGCAGGCCGGTCGCCTGTTCGCGGGCAGCGACAACGATGGCGCTGACATGGGCATTGATCTCCTCGACTTCCGCCACGATGAGTTCCAGAGCCTTGCCGGTCTCGTCGACCAGATTGACGCCGTTTTCCACCTGCTGGCTGGAAGCGCCGATCAGCGTCTTGATTTCCTTGGCGGCATTGGCGGAACGCTGGGCAAGTTCGCGGACTTCCTGCGCAACCACCGCAAAGCCCTTGCCGGCATCACCCGCGCGGGCGGCTTCGACGCCGGCGTTCAGTGCCAGCAGGTTGGTCTGGAAGGCAATATCGTCGATGACACCGATGATGTTACCGATTTCGCCCGAGGACTTCTCGATTTCGCGCATGGCGGCGACCGCCTTGCGGACCACGACACCGGACTTTTCCGCACCGGCGCGAGCGCGCTGGACCAGATTGCCGGCATCTTCCGCGCCGCGGGCGCTATCGCGCACCGTGGTGGTGACTTCTTCCAGCGCTGCGGCGGTTTCCTCGATGGAGGCCGCCTGCTGCTCGGTGCGGCGCGACAGGTCGTCGGCGGCGGAGAGCATTTCCGAAGCACCGGCATTGATCGCGGCAGCGTTCTCACCGACGGTGCGCAGCGCCTGCTGGAGTTTTTCGACGGCGCTGTTGAAATTCACGCGAACAGGATCGATGGCGGGCGCAAAAGGCGTCTCGATGCGATAGGAAAGATCACCATCCGCGAGAGCGGCAAGGCCCTTGCCAAGCTCGGCGCTGGCAAAAGCGCTGGCGGCTTCATCCTTGGCCTTTTCTTCCTCGTTGCGGCGGCGTTCAGCCTCCGTCGCGGAGCGCATGCGATCGGTCTCGCCGGCAAGGCGGGATTTTTCCAGCCCGGCTTCCTTGAAGACCAGAACGGCCTTCGCCATCTTGCCGACTTCGTCGCCACGATCCGTGGCGGGAACTTCCGTCGTCAGATCGCCATCGGCGAGCCTGCTCATCGCCGCCGTCATGCCAATGATGGGCGTGACGATGGAGCGCGACAACGCCCAGATGAGGGCAACGGCCAGAAGACCGGCGACAGCGCCGCCACCCAGAAGCGCATATTTCAGGTTCAGTGCGGCTGCCTGCTGTTCTGCCGCGTAAGCGGCGGACAGGCCGTTCAACTGCTCCTTGATCTTGGCGGCGGAGGCGCGGAAGCCATCGAGCTGGCCCTTGGCCTGATTGCGGCCGATTTCGATGATTTCGGAAATCGGCGCTTCGGTCGTCTTGCGTGCGGCGATCTGCGGTTCCGCCAGTTCCTTGAAGAACACGGTGGCGGATTTCTGCATGTCGTCGATGGATGTCAGAATGTCCGGCCGGCCGACGGCCAGCGCGCGGGCCTCATCGAGCTTCTTCAGCATCAGGTCGCGCTGGGCGAATACATCGTTATAGGTGCTGTCGCTGCGAAACAGCAGGAAGCCACGCTGATTGACGGCCTGTTCCAGCATGGCTGCCGTCGCGCCATCCACGGCCTGGATGATATCCTTGGTACGGTTGTTTTCGATCGTGACACGCTCGCTCCCCAGCGTCTGCCAGAATACGACCGCGGAAGCGAGCAGGCACACGCTCATCAAGGCACAGAAGGTGGCTATGAGCTTCAGATTGATGGGGAGGTTTTTAAGCGACATCGCAAACTCTCTCGGCGACCCGATGCCTCGAAGCAAGCGTCTGCGCTGCAACGGCCGCAATTTTGTGGATGGGAGGAGATGCCGTCATGGCAGGTTCCGGTGGCCGCACGGGCCTTGTGCACAAAGTGCAATACAAGCCTTTATATTGGATTAATCGAACATTCTGACTTTGCGGTGCAACATCAATGGGCGACAGCGGGCATCGCCGGCCTCTTTCAGCGATAAATCGCTTGCATCGGCGGGGTTTGGCGGTCATTGACACGGGACCATGTCCAAAACATCTGAAAATGAACGGCTTGACCAGCTTCTCGTGTCGCTCGGCCACTTTGCCAGCCGCTCGCGTGCGCGCGACGCGGTTGCGCGCGGCACCGTGAGTGTCAACGGCAAAATCGTCACCAAACCGAGCCAGACCGTCGCCGGCGATGCCGAAATCGCCATCAGCGATCCGGCGCAGGCCTATGTTTCGCGCGCAGCGCTGAAGCTCGTGGCCGCGCTCGATCATTTCCGGCTCGATCCGAAGGGCCATGACTGTCTCGATGTCGGCGCTTCGACCGGCGGCTTCACCGAGGTACTGCTGGAGCGCGGCGCAAAACACGTCACCGCCATCGATGTCGGCCACGGGCAGATGCATGCCAGAATCGAGAACGATCTGCGCGTGACCAATCTGGAAGGGCTGAATGCGCGCTTCCTGACGGCGGAAGATATCGATGACCGGCCCATCGGCTTCATCGTCTCCGACGTGTCCTTTATTTCGCTGAAGCTTGCGCTTGCGCCGGCACTCGAGCTTGCGGAAACCGGCGCTCTCGCGGTTCTGCTGGTGAAGCCGCAATTCGAGGCGGGGCGTGACGCCATCAGCAAGGCCGGACTGTTGAAAGAACCGGAAACGGCGCCTGCCGTGGCCGCCGAACTGGAACGCTGGCTGACCGAGGACATGGGCTGGAAAAGCCTCGGCCTCATTCCCTCGCCGATTTCCGGCGGCGACGGCAACATCGAATTTCTTCTCGGAGGCGAAAAGCCATGAGCACACAGACCGTCACCATCAAGAGCCTCGGCGCGCAGGGCGACGGCATCGCGCACTGTCCCGACGGCCCGGTCTATGTGCCCTTCGCGCTGCCCGGCGAAACGGTCGCGATTGCGAAGGTGAAAGATCACGGCACCGTCATGTCGATAACGGAAGCCTCGGCGGAGCGCCGTGAACCGGCCTGCCGCCATTTCGGACCCGATGGCAAGAACGGCACCTGCGGCGGCTGTTCGCTGCAGCACCTCGCCGACCAACCTTACCATGTCTACAAACGGGAGCTGGTGGTTTCGGCACTGAAATCAAAAGGCCTGACGCCGCCGGTGGAGGATCTCGTCATCTGTCGCCCCGGCGAGCGCCGCCGCGCGGTGTTCGCCGCCCGCAAGACGGAAAAGGGCCTGCTGCTCGGTTTCAGCCAGGCGAACAGCCATCACATCGTCGCTATCGAGGAATGTCCCGTCACCTCGCCCGGCATCGTTTCGCGGCTGGATGCCATCCGCGCCATCGGGCTTTCCATGGTGGCGAATGCCGAACCGTTTCGCATCACCGTTCTCGAAACGCTCTCCGGTCTCGATATTTCGGTCGAAGGCATCAAGTCGGTCAGCGACAAGCAGCGGCGCACCCTCACGGAAACGGTGCTCGCCATGCGCGGCATTGCCCGTGTTTCGCTCTCAGGTGAAATCCTGATCGAACCGCAAAAGCCGATCATCGAATTCGGCGGCGTTGCGGTTTCACCCCCGGCCGGCAGTTTCACGCAGGCGACGAAGCAGGCGGAAGACGCCATGGCCGAGCTGGTGCTTGCCCATATCGGCAAATCGAAGCGCATTGCCGATCTCTTCTGCGGTTCCGGCACCTTCGCGCTAAGGCTCGCACGCATCGGCAAGGTGCATGCGGTGGAAGCAGAAGACAAGCCGCTGAAGGCGCTGGATTTTGCCGCCCGCAACACGCAGGGCCTGAAGCCGGTGAGCGTCGAGAAACGCGATCTCTTCCGCCGGCCGCTGATGACAAGCGAACTGAAGAATTACGATGCTGTCGTGTTCGATCCGCCGCGCGCCGGTGCGGAATTCCAGTGCAAGGAACTGGCCCGCAGCACAGTGAAGAAGATCGTTGCGGTGAGCTGCAATCCGCTGACGCTTGCGCGCGATCTCACCATCCTTATGGAAGGCGGCTATCGCATCACCCGCGTCACGCCGGTCGACCAGTTCCTGTGGTCGCCGCATGTGGAAGCGGTGGCGACGCTGGAGAAATAATCACCAGGCCGTATCGACCGTGCCGTTACCGACCACGCCCGAGCAGCGGCAGGCGCCGCCCACGCGGCCCCGCTCGATAGGGCAGACATAGGGCCGGCGGCGATTGGCGCTCTCCGGCGGGGTGATGACGCAGACGAAACGGGCGCGGCGCTGGCGGTCGCGATTGCGGCCGGAATAATAATCCGAGCCATCATCTTCGGTAATGACGGATTGCGCCAGAATGATATTGCCGGCGGAAGCCGCCGGAGGGCGCGTTATCGCCGCCGCTTCGGTGACAGTGGCGGCGCAGAGGAAGACGGACAGGGCGAACACGACGTGACGCATACGGGTGGCTTTCGGGCGATGACGTTGCATTATTTAACCCAACCCATATTGCCCGGTTGCTTAACCGCAAGGAATTCCTGCCGGAACGCTTAACGGCGCATGAATGCCTCGAAGGCGGCGCGCGCTTCGGCGCTTTGCAGCTGCGCGATGAAATGACGGCCTTCCTCTTCGATGCGGGCGAGAAGATCGTCCGGGTTGCCACGGACAAGATCGCGGGCGATCTTCAGCGCCTGCTGCGGTTTGGCCGCAAGCCGGGTGGCAAGCGCCAGCGTTTCGCTCTCCACATGTTCAGGGGCGACGACTTTCCAGATCATCCCGGCCTGCAACGCCTGTTCAGCAGTAAAACCTTCGCCCATGGCAAGCAGCGCAAAGGCGCGCTGGTGTCCCATGAGCTTCGGCACGAGCAGGCTGGAGGCCGCTTCCGGCACCAGCGCCAAATCCACGAATGGGGTCTTGAACAGGCTGCGGCTGGAAGCGACCGTCAGGTCGCAATGCAGGTTCAGCGTCGTGCCGATGCCGATGGCGAGCCCGTCGACGCCGGATACCATTGGCTTTTCGAAAGCGACGAGCGCTTTCAGAAGCTCGAGCGCGGCGAGCTTGCCCTTTCCGCCCGACATGGCGAAGGCCAGAAAATCGGCCATGTCGTTACCGGCGGAGAAGCAGCCTTCCGTGCCGAGAAAGACGACGACGCGAATTTCCGGGTCCGCATTGGCGGTCTGCAGGGCGTCTGCCATGCGCAGATACATGGCATCGGTGATAGCGTTTTTCTTGTCCGGCCGGTTGAAGCGGATGGTCAAGACTTCCGGCGCATGGCCGACGCGCTCGACGAGAATGTGTTCGTCCGACATCTGAGCCTCCTCAAGCCAATACGGTGCGGGCGGCGGCAAGGCTTGCCGCGCCGGCGATAACGCGGTCCTTCAGCGCTGCCGTTTCCGCCAGCAGATTTTCCGCCGCGAAACGGCAAAGGGCTGCGCGATGCCCGCTCCTGCCATCATCGACGGCGGCCAAAGCGCCCTTGGCGAGATAGGCGCCGGTGAGCGCCAGGCCGAAAAGGCGCTGATAGGGTGTCGCGCCGGCGAGCGCGGTTTCGGTTTCGCCTGCCTTGATGCGGTCCAGCAGCCAGTCGGTCGCCGTTTCCAGAT
This sequence comes from Agrobacterium sp. 16-172Ci, assembly GCF_053522725.1. NCBI lineage: Bacteria > Pseudomonadati > Pseudomonadota > Alphaproteobacteria > Hyphomicrobiales > Rhizobiaceae > Agrobacterium > Agrobacterium sp. 16-172Ci. Next base: position 44,167 of record NZ_JBNWBW010000006.1, on the reverse strand, counting down.
CGGCAAGGCTTGCTTCGAGATAACGGCCTGTCTCGCCGAGATCGTCGCGGTTCGAAGCGGCTGTGCGGGCGGCGACCTCACGCAATTCGGCGATGAAACCGCGCACCTGCGCGCCTTCGGAGAGCGGCAGCTTGCGCAGCACCAGATCGATGGCCTGAATGCCATTGGTGCCTTCATAAATCGGCGCGATGCGGGCATCGCGCAGATAACGCGCAGCACCGGTCTCCTCGATAAAGCCCATGCCGCCATGCACCTGAATGCCCATGGAGGCGACATCGACGCCGGCATCGGTGGAGAAGGATTTGGCGATGGGTGTCAAAAGGGCAGCGCGCTCCTGCCAGTGAGCGCGCTGCGGGGCGTCTTCGCTCGCATGCGCCATGTCGATGGCGTGCGCGCAGCTGAAGGAAATTGCCCGCGATCCTTGCGTCAGCGCCTTCATCGTCAGAAGCGTTCTGGCGATATCGGGGTGTTCGATGATCGGGCTCATGCCGGAACCCTGCCAGCCGGGCGCCTTGCCCTGCGTGCGCTCCCTGGCGTATTCGATGGCCTTCTGGGTGGCGGCTTCGCAGATCGCCACGCCCTGCATGCCGACGGCAAGGCGGGCGTTGTTCATCATGGTGAACATGCAGGCGAGACCCTTGTTCTCTTCACCGACCAGCCAGCCGAGAGCGCCCTTCCCTTCGCCGAATTTGCCATCGCCGAAGATCATCGTGCAGGTGGGCGAGCCGTGAATGCCGAGCTTGTGTTCGAGCGAATGGCAGAACAGATCGTTACGGCTGCCCGGCGCACCGTTTTCATCGGGCAGGAATTTCGGCACGAGGAAAAGCGAGATGCCGCGCGTGCCGGCCGGCGCATCCGGCAGGCGGGCGAGAACGAGGTGGATGATATTGTCCGCCGCATCGTGTTCGCCCCAGGTGATGAAAATCTTCTGCCCGAAGATGCGGTAGGTCCCATCACTATTGCGCTCCGCCCGGGTCTTCAGGACGCCGAGATCTGAACCCGCATGCGGCTCGGTGAGGTTCATCGTGCCGGTCCATTCGCCGGAGACGAGTTTCGGCAGATAGGTGCGCTTGAGGTCATCGCTGCCGTGGGCGACAAGGGCTTCCACCGCGCCCATGGTCAGCGTCGGGGCCAGCGCAAAGGCCATGGAGCCGGAATTCCACATTTCGAGTGCGGCGACATTCAGCATATGCGGCAGGTTCTGGCCGCCGAATTCTTCCGGCGCCGTCAGGCTGTTCCAGCCCGCTTCCGCCCAGCGGCGGTAAAGATCGGCCCAGCCATCCGGTGTCGTCACCTTGCCGTCGGCAAGCTTTGCGCCCTGGCGGTCGCCGATCTCGGCGAGCGGCGCGACCTCTGAGGTGGCGAAACGGCCGGCTTCGTGCAGAATGGCATCGACCAGATCTTCCCCAAGGTCTCCCAGCGCACCCGCAGAAAGCGCGTCTTCAAGACCCGCTACATGTTTGAGTGTAAAGGCGATATCGTCCACCGGCGCGCTATACATGCTGCCTCCTCCCGAAGCTCTGGCATCTTGCTACTGCCTTCGGGCTAAATGATTTTTACGTAAACGTCAATTTGAAAATTCCCGTCATTTCGGCGGGATTGTTATAAAACTGTCATATGAATTTGCTCAGCATGCGCTGAAAGGCGCCTCGCCGCACGCCGCTCCCACCCCGGAACGACAGACGCCTCCCTACTCCCATCCAGCCGGTCAGGACTGCCACGATGGATCTCGTAACACCCGTTATTCCCGGCCTTGTCTGGGCCTATCAGTTTCATCCCGGCACAGCCCCGTGCCGGCGGCTCGCGCCCGATGCCGGCTTTCACGAAATGGCCGAGTGCGAAGGGTTCTTCTGGCTGCATCTCAACCTCGCCGATCAGCGTGTGGCAGGTTTTCTCGAGACCATCGACGGTCTCGATCCGGCGGCACGGGCAAGCCTTACGACCCATGAGACGCATCCATCCATCGTGGTCGATGAAAAATCGCTTTACGGCACGCTTGTCGATTTCCAGCGGGAATTCGACAAGGAAACGCGCGATTTCGGCTGGCTGCATTTCGCGGTGAGCGACCGTTTCATCATCACCACCCGACTGCAGCCGCTGCATTCGGTGGACCGGCTGAAAGCGGCAGTCGACAAGAATTCCAACCGTTACCTCACGCCATCACATGTGTTCGAGGGGCTGGTGGCGGAATTCCAGCGCTCGCTCATCAATCTGGTGATGGAGACGACGGAAGAACTGAACGCCATCGAGGATATGGTCTATGACAGCGAGAACCGTGACGAACGGCGGCGTCTTGCCCCGTTGCGCCGCACGGTGGTTCGCCTGCACCGGCATCTGCGCACCGTCCTGACCCTGATGCGGCGGGCTTCGGCCGCCGATGATGACGAGATGCCGAATGGTTTCGAGGATGTCGCCTCACGCCTGATGGGCCGTCTGGAGGCTGTCGACCACGACGTCTACGCCCTGCAGGAGCGGGCAAGGCTGCTGCATGAAGAAATCGATTCCAAACTCTCGTCCGAAACCAACCGGCACCTTTATATCCTGTCGCTGATGACGGCATTCCTGCTGCCGCCCTCGCTGGTCACCGGTTTCTTCGGCATGAATACGGATGAGCTGCCGTTTACCGTCGGCACGGGCGGCACATTGTCGGCCAGCATCTTCATCGCGATTTCGGTTGCTCTCGCCTGGTTCGTGCTGAAACGCGCGCGAATCCTGTAACGCAAAGAGCCGCCCGGCAATGACCGGACGGCTCTTTCAATTTCAGCCTGTATTCTATCAGCTGTAAGGCGAATAGCAGGGCTGGCGCGGACCATGGTAAGGCTGGAACGTGTTGCTATAGGCATCGTAGGAACGATAGCGGCCATAGCACCAGTTCACATGCGCCTGGCTCAGCCCGCCGCGGCGGACCGGGCGATATTCGCGATAGACCGGGCGCGGGCGATATTCCGGCACCGGACGGTAGACTTCGCGAGGCTGCGAAAGAGCGCCGCCGATGATCGCGCCCGTCGCAAAGGCTGCGAGCGGGAACCAGTAACCGTCATGGTGACGATAGCCCGGACGGTAATCGCGATAACCACGGTGGCCGCGATACCAGCCGCGGCGATCGCCCCAGCCATCGCGATCACGCCAATATTGGACGTTGACGATGTTCTTGCTGGCGTCGTTGCCGGTGGATTCAACGCTCTTCGGCGCGACGGGCACCGGCATGGCGGCTTCGGCCGGAACGATCGCGCCTGCAACCACGATTGCAGAAAGACCGACAGCCAGGATATTCTTCACATAGCTTTTCATCTGACTTCCTCCATTCACGACGGTCGACAGGCCGTATAACGTGAATTTCTGTTGTTCTGATTTCCGCCTTTGTGTGGGCGGTGTCGTATACTTCTACAGCCTAGGGACGTGTGGCTGAACCCACGATTAACGGAGCGATCACGCTTCGTTTATCAAAACCCCGACAATTCCGGGCTCAGACAAAAGCCCGGTAAAGACCGGGCTTTTGCTTTTGCAATTAACGGCTGTATGGCGAGACGCAGATGCGACGCGGGCCGCTGTTGGGCTGATAGGTGTTGTCGTAGGCGCGATACGAACGCCAGCGGTTCTGACACCAGGAGACATGGCTGCCGCCATACGCCGGACGGGGCTGCTGCATTGCGCCGCCGATGATAGCGCCGGTGGCAAAAGCAGCGAGCGGGAACCAGTAACCGTTGTGATAACGGTAGCCCGGACGACGGTCACGGTAGCCGCGGTGACCATTGTAAAACCCGTCGCGATGCGGGGGCGGACGACGCATATGACGACCGTCCCAATGGCGGCGGCGATCCCACTCACGGTACTGTACGGGCACAACGTTTTCGGTCGCTACCGCCGGCTTGGAGATTGGCACCGGCACCTGAAACGCCTGCGATGGCGTGAAGCTGGTGAAGAACACGACAATCGCTGTAGCGACGCTCGTTGTCCGGAAATTCAGCATGATCTTCCTCCATTTGCTTTGACGCCTTTGTCAGCGCCTTTCACCGCTCTCTTGCCGGAGATCAGGGTCAGCCCCTTGCCCGAGAAGAATTCGATGACGTGCAAACGAGTTTCGGAAAATTTGGTTCCAAGACACCCATCCGGTGAAAGACGTATGAAATGAAACGCCTGCTCGTATCAGGCTTCCACCTTTACGTCGGTCAACGGGCGTGAGCAGCAGGCGAGAATATAGCCCTCCTCGATTTCCTCATCGAGAATGCCGCCATTGTGGTTCATCTCTACCTCACCGGAAAGCTTCAGCACCCGGCAGGTGCCGCAAATCCCCGATTCGCAGGCCGCCCCGATACGGACCCCGGCGGCGCGCGCCGTCATCAGAACCGTCTGGCCGGGCTGACAGGGCATTTCTTTGCCGGAAAGGGTGAAGCCCACCATCGACAGCGCTTCGCCATCCGCACCGGTGAGAACTGTTTCACCAACGGTGACCGGCGCGGCCGGCGCGAAGCTCTCCTGATGATAGCGGCTCATGTCGAAGCCGGAGGCATCGAGCATCGAGCGGACGGCGGCCATGAACGGCTCCGGCCCGCAACAGAAGACGGTGCGCTCCATGAAATCATGCGCGAGCAGCGCGATCTTGGCCTTGTCCACCATGCCCTTGAGGCCGGACCACAGATCGGTGCGGCCGCATTTCTCGACAATGAAGCCGAGAGACAGGTTCGGCATGAAGCGGGCGAGATATTCCAGCTCGTGACGGAAGACGATATCGCCGGGTGTGCGCGAACAATTGATGAAGGCAATATCGCTCTGCGGGGCGCGGTCGCTCATATCGCGCACCATCGACATCATCGGCGTAACGCCGGAGCCTGCCGAGATGAACAGATATTTGTCGCCGGGATGTTTGACGTAGGAAAAGTCGCCGAGCGGTCCGAGCGCCCGGATTTTCATGCCGGGCTTCAGATTGTCGAACATCCAGCGCGTGCCGATGCTATTGGCCTGCGCCTTGACCGTCACCGACAGCGCATAGGGCCGCGACGGGCTGGAGGACAATGTGTAGGTGCGGTAAAGCGGCTCCTTGCCCACCGGCAATTCCAAGGTGACGAACTGCCCCGGCAAATAACGGAACCAGTTCTGATCCTCCGAGCGGAACAGGAACGTCATCACATCAGGCGTCTCGGGCGTCACCGAGATGCACTCCAGAAGCTGGAGCTTGTCGCTCCATGGCTTCATCTCGTCAATATGCTTATAGGTCACAACCATATTCATCTTCGCATCACGCTACAGCCGAAAGCCGGGCCTTATCGCCGGAGAGCCGGTCGACCATGAAATCGGAGTACCAGTTGACGAACTGCATCACGCCGCCCTCGTCCTCCATGGAATAGGGGCCCGGCTCATAGGCAGGGGAACGAATGCCGAAGGCATTTTCCTCGACGATGCGGCGGTCCTGATCGTTGGTCTCGTTCCAGACATGGGTGAGGTCCTCGAGATCGTAGTCCACGCCTTCGACGGCATCCTTGTGCACCAGCCATTTGGTGGTGACCATGGTTTCCGTGGCGCTGAGCGGCAGCACCCGGAAGGAAATGGTGTGGTCGCCGAGGAAGTGGTTCCAGGTCGTCGGATAGTGGAACAGGAGCAGCGCGCCGATATGGCTGATGCTGACATCGTCAGACAGCGGCCGGCGCACGGCGCGCTTGCCGGACATGGTGTAGCTTTCCGCCTCGCCGATCAGCGGCATGCGGGCCACGCGGAACTGGCCCTTGGGGTCGATCTTGAAACGGCTCGGCAGGCCGGCGGCCTCGCAGCGTGCCCAGTGGCCGCCGATCTCTGGATCGCTCGCCCCGCCGTCCGTTCCCGTCACGCTCGGGTTTTCGGGATAGGTGCGGCAGAGTTCCGGATGGTTGGCGGCGCAATGGTAGCACTCGCGGTTATTTTCCCAGACGAGCTTCCAGTTGCCCTTTTCGATGATCGTGCTCTCATGCGCGACCTTCGCCTCCCAGATGCGGTGCGGCGCCATGTAGCTCTCGACTTCCTTGCGCATGGGCTCGAAATCGGCCGGCTGATCGGCAAGGCAGATGAAGACGTAACCGGCGACGGTTTCGCAGGCGACCGGCTTCAGGCCGAAATCGCCCTTGTCGAACTCTTCGCCCATATGGCGCGCAAACAGCAGCTTGCCGTCGAGATCGTAGGTCCACTGGTGATAGGGACAGACGAGGCGGGCCGACTGGCCCTTCTGTGTGGTGCAGACGCGCGAGCCGCGATGGCGGCAGGAATTGTGGAAGGCGCGGATCTGCCCGTCACGGCCGCGAACGATGACCACGGAATAGGCCCCGACCTGCACGGTGAAATAGCTGCCGGATTTCTGCACTTCGCAATCATGGCCGACAAACAGCCAGTCGCGATACCAGATCGTTTCCATATCCAGCTTGAAATAATCCGGGTCCGTGTAGAAGGGCTGTTCCAGGCTGAAGCCTTCGCGGCGGTTTTTCAGCTGGCGCAATACGGTATCACGCAATTCCATGGCCAAATCCTCGATCAAACCGCCCTGCCCGACACCATTTGCGGGGTTGCGGAAGCATGTGCTCATCTAAACACCGGCGCTCATTTGCGGCAGCACAAACAGCGACATTACCTTCCGCATTGGCGACAAATTGCGACATGCTCAATTCGCCCTCTCAGCCCATTCCGCTGGGAAATCCAACAGCTATTCAATGACGGAAATGACGTCGCAATATGACGCATGATGGCGCGCGTCCTGCTCCCCACCCGTTAGAAAACGGGGGATGCGGCGCAACGGAGTATTAACGCGCCCTAAATTATCTTGCCGGATCGACAGCAACGAGGGTGTTCCCGGTGGAGAAGGCGACACGCATACGCTATTTCGATGCGAGCAGGCATTCGGTCACACCGATACGCTCGAAGACCGCGCATTCCGATTTTCTGCGCACAGGGCGTATCAGCCGTTATGAAGAGCGATGGCTGCCGAAAGAACGCGTCTATTACAGCCATGACGAAGTGGCTGCGCTGACCGGGCGAAAGCTGGAAGCTGCCGCCGATGCCACCCACAGCCGTCTGAACGGCTTTCACCAGTCCATCCGTTTCCCGAAGATGGTTTTTCACCATCTGCTCAATGACCGGCCGCATCTCGGCTATTGTCACGTCACGGCGGCGAAAACCAGCTTCGATGCCGAGCGCCATGTGCTCTGGTCCTTCTATTTCGCGAATTTCTTCGCCGAGCTGAGCGGGGCCGAAAACTTCTTCGAAAATATCGATGCGCGCTATTCGCGGATGTATTTCGCCGTCGCTATCAACGCGCTTCCCGATCAGGAACTCGCCGTCGATACCTCCGTACATCGCGGCGGCCTGCTGTTCCAGACCCACGATCCGCGGGTGGCGCTGAAAAACGTGCTCATGCTCGGCGCGCGGTCCGAGGAGATGCGCAGGATCATCAAGGCGATATAAAACTTTCCATAAGCCTCTGAAATACGCTATTGACCGCCCTGAAAGGCAGTATCATGGCGCGTCATATCGATATAGACAACGAGCGGGAAACGGCCCTGCAGGCATCCGTGGCGGAGCTTGCCGCCGGCCAGCCCATCGCCCTGCCGACGGAAACCGTCTACGGCCTTGCCGCCGACGCCACCAATCCGGCGGCGATTACCCGCATTTACGAGACAAAAGGCCGGCCGCAGTTCAACCCCCTGATCTGCCACATGGCCGATATCGCCATGGCCGAACGTTACGCCGTCTTCGACCCCATATCGCTGAAGCTCGCCGAGGCCTTCTGGCCCGGCCCGCTGACGCTGGTGCTGCCGCTGAAACCGGCAAGCGACATTCATTCGCTGGCGACAGCCGGTCTCGACACGGTCGGCATTCGTGTGCCGCAGGGTTTTGCCGGTGATCTTATCCGCCGCTTCGGCAGGCCGCTCGCCGCCCCCAGCGCCAATAGTTCCGGCAAGATCAGCCCGACAAGTGCCTCCCATGTGGAGGCGGATCTCGGCCAGAAGATCAATCTCATTCTCGATGGCGGGGCCGCCGCTGTCGGCGTCGAATCCACCATCGTCAAGGTGGAAGAGGATGGCCGGGTGCGGCTGCTTCGTCCCGGCGGCATCGTCACCGCGGACATAGAGCGCATTGTCGGCAAACGGCTCGAACGGCCGAAAAAAGCCGCCGCCGCCATTGAAGCGCCGGGAATGCTGGCCTCGCATTACGCGCCGGGTGCGGCCGTGCGCCTTCACGCCACATCGGTTCTGCCGGGCGAAGCGCTGATCCGCTTCGGCGGCATCACCGTTGCCGGCGAAGAGACGGCGCGCACCGTGCTCGATCTCAGCCCTTCCGGCGATCTTTCCGAGGCCGCCGCCAATCTGTTCGATTATCTGAAAGCCGCCGATGCAAGCGGCGCAGACATGATCGCCATCACCGCCATTCCCACCCATGGTCTCGGAGAGGCGATCAACGACCGCCTTTCCCGCGCCGCCGCGCCGCGAGGCTGACGGCACTCACCCATTTCGCCCATGTTTCAAGAGACAGCGAGACGCCGCCCATGACGACCACCGCCATCCCCTCCTCCGACATCCTCGACCGCTTTGCCGCCATTGTCGGCGAAAAGAACGCGGTCCGCGACCCGGCGGAAATGGCGCCGCGTCTGGTGGAAAATCGCGGGCTTTATCGCGGCGCCTCGCCGCTGCTCATCAAGCCCGGTTCGGTTGAAGAGGTTGCCGCCATCCTGAAGCTCGCCAGCGAGACCGGCACCGCCATCGTGCCGCAGACCGGCAATACCGGCCTAGTGGGCGGCCAGACGCCACGCGCCGAAGGAACGGACATAATCCTGTCGCTGGAGCGCATGAACCGCGTTCGCGATATCGATCCCGTTGCCAACATCATCGTCGCCGATGCCGGCTGCATTCTCGATTACATCCACAAGGCTGCTGATTCCGTGGAGCGCATGTTCCCGCTGTCGCTCGGCTCTCAAGGGTCCTGCCGCATCGGCGGCAATCTCGCCACCAATGCCGGCGGCACGGCGGTGCTCGCCTATGGCAATATGCGCCAGCTTTGCCTTGGGCTGGAAGTGGTGCTGCCGACCGGCGAAATCTGGAACGGGCTGCGCCGGCTGAAAAAGGACAATACGGGTTACGATCTGCGCGATCTCTTCATCGGTTCCGAAGGCACGCTTGGCATCATCACCGGCGCGGTGCTGAAACTCTTCCCGAAACCGCTCGGCCATCAGGTAGCCTTTGCCGGTCTCAGCTCCACCGAAGATGCGCTGAAGCTGTTCGAGATGGCCTCTAACCTCTGCGGCACGGCGCTGACCGGTTTCGAACTCATGCCGCGAATCGGCGTCGAATTCACCGCGCAGCATATTCCCGGCGTGCGCGATCCCCTGGAACAGCCGCATGAGTGGTACGCGCTCATCGATATTTCCACCTCCGACTCGGCCGAAACGGCAGATAGCATGATGCAATCGCTGCTGGAGCGCGGTTTTGAGGCCGGGCTGGTTCAGGATGCGGTGATCGCCGCGTCCGAAGCGCAGCGGCAGGCGCTCTGGCACATGCGCGAAAGCATGTCGGAGGCGCAGAAACCCGAAGGCGGCTCGATCAAGCACGATGTTTCCGTTCCGGTGTCGAAAATACCGGAATTCATGGCGACGGCGGAAAAGGCGGTTCTTGCCGCCATACCCGGCGCCCGCGTCTGCGCCTTCGGACATCTGGGCGACGGTAATATTCACTACAATATTTCCCAGCCGGTGGGTGCCGACAAGGCCGAATTCATTGGCCGCTGGCGGGACATGAACGAGATCGTGCATGGCATCGTGCTGTCGCTCGGCGGTTCCATTTCGGCCGAACACGGCATCGGGCAGTTGAAGCGCGACGAACTGGCCGCCATCCGCCCCGGCATCGAAATGGAACTGATGCGGCGCATCAAGCACGCTTTCGACCCCGCCGGCATCATGAACCCCGGCAAGGTTCTGGCCGGGTAAAGCGGCCGCCGAGGTTAGGCCGAGGCCCGCAGCGCCCAGGCGGGCACCATTTCCGCATTCAGCCGGCGCGGTTTCTGCGCGCCGACAAATTGCGTCAGGCTCATGCCCGATTTCGCAATCGACACGGCATGTTTCTTTGGCAGAAGATATCCGTGTTCCAATGGCGGAATACGCCGCAGCATACGGCTGAAGACATTGCGCCGGTGATAGCGCGAGGGCGAGAAACGGGCCGGCTGCGCGCAGATCGCCACATATTCGAGAATCTCGTCGATCCAGCCCGCCTGCGGGCGCGCGCCCGGCTCGATCAAAAGCAGCCAGCCGCCGCGTGCGGACTTCACCACGTCTTCGATATCCCACTGCCCATAAAAACGGCAGCCGGCGGCATCCGCGACACGCGACGATCCATCGCGCGAACCGTGATCGAGAATCACAACATCGCTTACAAGCCCTTCCACGGCCCCGGTTACAAGCGCAGACAATGTGTGCGCCAGTTCCGGCTCGTGATCCCGGCATTCCATTATGACTGTCAACATCTGCATAGCTCTAACGCATCGCACAATAAATTGCCACTATGCTCATCGCGGTAAAAATACGCGGCTTCCCATGCCCACCGACCGCACGGTCTCCGACGTGGCCCTGCCCGTCGCGGTCACCCATCCATCTCTGAAGAACGGCCGAATTTGCAATTTTGTTCTTGTATTGTTCTCATTCCTGATGTAGGAATTTAATCATTCGGAAGGCGGTTGAAAGCCTGTCCGGATGGAAACGGTTTAGGGCGTTGAGCGTGCCTCAAGAGGCGTGCGGCGTCCTGGGAGCATCCAGATGAGAAACCATACGCTTTCGGGGCAGGCTGCCTTCCAGCCGAGCCATATGCCGGATATTGCCAATGCGCTGGCCGATGCATCCGGCCTGCGCATCGAGATAGACCGTCGTCGCGGCCGTGGCGCCGGGCTGAACCCGGATGGACGCTTCGAGACCCTGCAGCACGAGGTTTTCGACGATGGCTGGCAGACTCTCGAGGACATGCCGGAATTCCGCACCGAGGTGCAGGTGGAAAAGCCGCGCAGCATCATCACCCGCAATGAATCGCCCGACATCCCCTTCGACCGCTCCATCAATCCCTATCGCGGCTGCGAACATGGCTGCATCTATTGTTTTGCGCGCCCTACGCACAGCTATATGGGGCTTTCCGCCGGGCTGGATTTCGAGGCCAAGCTTTTCGCCAAGCCGGATGCGGCGAAGCTGCTGGAACGGGAACTGGCAAAACCGGGCTACAAGCCGCGGGTGATCGCCATCGGCACCAATACCGATCCCTATCAGCCGATCGAGCGCGAATGGCGCATCATGCGGCAGATACTGGAAGTGCTGGCCAAGGCCGATCATCCCGTCGCCATCGTCACCAAATCGGCGTTGATCAAGCGGGATATCGATATTCTGGCGCCCATGGCGAAAAAGGGACTAGCCAAGGTCGGTATTTCCGTCACCACGCTGGACCGGAAGCTCGCGCGCAACATGGAACCGCGCGCCGCCACGCCCGAGAAGCGGCTGGAAGCCGTCAAGGCGCTGACCGATGCCGGCATTCCCGTGGCCGTGATGATGGCGCCTGTCATCCCGGCGCTCAACGATCATGAGATCGAGCGTATTCTGGAGGCCGGGAAGGCCGCCGGCGCCACCGAAGCGTCTTATGTGCTTTTGCGCCTGCCGCTGGAGGTGAGCCCGCTGTTCCGCGACTGGCTGCTGCGCAACTATCCGGACCGCTACCGTCATGTCATGTCGCTGGTGCGCTCCATGCGCGACGGCAAGGATTACGACGCGGAATTCGGAAAACGCATGAAGGGTGCCGGCCCCTATGCCTGGCAGATCGGCAGGCGTTTCGAGATGGCGACAAAAAGGCTCGGCCTCATCCGCCGCGGCATCCATCTGCGCGACGATCTCTTCGTGCCGCCGGGCGGTGCAGGCGTGCAATTGTCGCTGCTTTGAAAGACCGAGGCTGAAAACAACTCCGCCTGATCGAAGCACCATACGGAACGTGCGGCGATATCAGGCAGAACATGACAGGAAGCGGCGGCCTCTTTTTTAGACTGGCCACGCTCCCACGACATGCCCGGCAGGTTTTCCCTGGCCCGCCGGACATCGCTCCCGGAACCGCCGCCTCGCGTGCGATCGTTTTTCCTCCGCCGCCCCGTTGGAGGATCAAAGGTCATGATGACCTTCGGGGCACGGCGAGCCACGCCCCTTGACCCCGGCTCACCGCGCCTGTCATCGCCCGCTTCCGGGGGCTTGCAGGAGATCGGGTGTGTGTGCCAGTTTCGCCGCATGAAACGCACGGCCACACCCGATTCTCCTGCTCTTTTTGATATTGCCGATACCGGTCCGGATTTTTCCTTCGAACTGGAAGCGAAAAAGAAGGGCCTCTGGCCCGTGGCCGGCACGGATGAGGCAGGACGGGGACCTCTGGCCGGACCGGTGGTTGCGGCCGCCGTCATTCTCGATCCGGACAATATTCCCAAGGGGATGGACGATTCCAAGAAGCTGACGAAGCAGAAGCGGGAAAGCCTGTTCGTACAGATCATGGAAACCTCGATCGTATCCGTCGCCTCTTCCGGCCCCGGCCTGATCGACAATATGAATATCCTGCGCGCCAGCCTCGACGCCATGCGCCGCGCCGTGCTCGGTCTCGAACTCTCCCCTGCCCTCGTTTTGGCCGACGGCCGCGACCGCCCGCCCGGCATCGCCTGCGAGGCCAAAGCCGTCATCAAGGGCGATTCCCGCTCCCTCTCCATCGCCGCCGCCTCGATCATCGCCAAAGTGACCCGCGACCGGATGATGGAACGCGCGGGTGTGGTGCACACATCCTACGGCTTTGAAGGCCATGCCGGCTACGGCACTCCAGCCCACCTGCGCGCCATCGAAAGCCACGGGCCTTGCCCGCTGCACCGGATGAGCTTCAGGCCGCTGAAGCGGGATTGATGACAAATAATGGAGTTCCAGCCAGAACCTCCGCTATCGACCCGATCTGGACATCAACGAGCAACTATGTGCACCGTAAATCATGTCCCTGACGCAAGACCTCGAGAAAATTCTGGAAACTGTCCTGCCAACCGATCCCAGTTTTCGGCGGATCGAACAGGCGACGATAGACAGCTGCATTTGTGACACTCGACGATACGCTTTGGAGGGCTCCAAAGAGGCCTTTCTGTTCTCCGCGATGCGCCTGCTCGCACTTCCCGACAACGGACACACACGGCTGATCCCGAACGATTCCATCTCGGTGCTCCCGCTGAGGTTTGTGAGCGTCGGGACGGTGGTACAGTTAACTGACACGGCACTGGAAACAACTGCGACAAGAGGAGAGCTGATAGCAGTCAACGGCACACCTTTGGGCCAAATTGATGCCGCCGCAGAGAAATTTCTGGCGGGAACGCGCCAGAGGAAGCGGGTCATTGGACCGCTTCTTCTCGCGTGGCCGTATGCATTGGCCCACCTCGGTTTTTCTTCAAAAGAAAATACGACCGAATATCGCTTGAAAGACGAGAATGGGCAGATAACCGATTTGAAAGTGGAGAACGGGCGTACGGTTCCTGCATCGATGCTCTACCCGAGAAACGAGCATGGCAAGGCTGATCCGGCATGGAAGCCCGAGAGTTTTTTGGAGATCAAGGACTGGCAGGGGCTTGGGCTTTCAATATCATTGCCAAGTTTCTTCGATCCAAGCGAAACTGCGTTGCCGAAAGCCATCTCTGATGCAGCGGAGCATGTAAGCACCTGCTCAAACCAAAAACTCTTGATTGACGTTCGCGGCAACACCGGTGGCGACTTCCTTCAAACGATGCCATTGATCGACGCCATCTCTGAAAACGCTAGCAGGCAGGTTGCTGTGCTTGTCGACAAATTCACGTTTTCCGCAGCGATAGTGTTTGTAGCCATCCTCAAACATCGTTTGGGACATAGGCTCAAACTCATCGGGGAAGAAATGGGCGACGGGTTGAATTTTTTTGCCGAGGGAGGGTTGCTCGATTTGCCGATCAGCGGAGCGGTCGTTCGATACTCATCAGCCTTTCACGACTGGGAGAACGGAACCAGCGACGAAACCACACCGGCTGAAATCGCGCAGCAACTGGTCCCGGCAGGAAAACTGAATTTGGATTGGGAATGGGTCGTAAGGTCCACTGCTGAGAATGCAGAAGGCGCGTTCTATCAACAAGTTCTAAAGAGCCTGAACGATTAGGCGAACGGCGCTCCGCCGACGCTGTTGACGGTCAACCCTCGGAAAATACTGCGCCAGGTATGGAACGGCCGCCTTCGCTTTCGGCGCCGCGACAATCAGGCGACGCACACTTCATCTGTCCGCTTCTGGCGCAAAGCGGAAGCGCAATCCGGCATTCAGTATCAAAACAATAAAGCCGATCACCGCCACCTCCGAGGGAGGCCCGCTGGAGCGCATGCCGGATTTCCATAGTACAGGCGGCACCATATCCCGAACCAGCTTTTCCACCTCAAACAAAAAACCCCTCGCGGCTTGCGCCGGAGGGGTTTTGAACAATACCGAGATAAATCTCAATTCAGCTTCGACTTCACTTCGCCGATTGTGGCGGTGAAAAGCTTGGCCTTTGCGGCGGCGGTGGTCTTTTCGGCAATGAGCTTCTCGGAAGCGGCAATGGCGATATCCACGGCGGCGGCGCGGACGGCGCCGATGGCGTCGTCTTCGGCCTGCTTGATCTTCTGTTCCGAAAGGGCCGTGCGGCGGGCGACGAATTCTTCCGTCTTCTGCTTGGCTTCTTCCGTCAGGGCTGCGGCCTCACGCTCGGCGGCGGCAACGATACCTGCGGCTTCGGCTTCTGCTTCCTTACGCTTGCGCTGATATTCGGCCAGCAGGTGCTGGGCCTCTTCGCGCAGGCGCTTGGCTTCGGCCAACTCGTCCTGAATGTTCTGGGCGCGCTCGTCCAGAGACTTGGCGAGCATGCCGGGAACCTTGAGATAGGCGACCAGAACGAAGAAGAGGACGAGACCGACGAGAGCGAAAAATGATGCATCAAATGCCATATCAGGCTCCCTTCACGTTCGAAGCGGCGGCAATCGCTGCCTTCACGTCCGTGTCCTTGACCTTGGCGCCGACCAGCTGGTCGACGATGGCGGTCGCGGTTTCTTCGGCGATTGCGCCGACATCGGCGAATGCCTGTTCCTTGATGCCGGCAATGCGCTTTTCGGCGGCGGCAAGCTTTTCGGCAAGACCGGCTTCGATAGCGGCGCGGTCGGCATCGGCCTTCGCCTTTGCGGCGTCACGGGCCGCAGCGCCGATGGAGCCTGCCTTGGCGCGGGCTGCCGCGAGTTCTTTTTCATAGGTTTCGACGGCAGCGTCGGCTTCGCTTTTCAGCCGTGCCGCTTCATCGAGATCCTGTGCGATGCGTCCGTGACGGTTTTCGAGAATGCCGCCGACGCGCGGAACGATGACCTTCTGCATGAGCAGGTAGAAAAGGCCGAACGTGATCGCCAGCCAGAGAACCTGCGATGCATAAGTAGACTGATCGAACGGCGGGAATACGCCGGAAGCGCCGTGTTCGGCGCCGTGCGCCACACCGGTTTCCGTGTGCGTGGCTTCCGGTTGCGGCTGGCCGACAGCCGGAGTTTCCGTATGCGTTTCACCTACGGTCGGTGCTGACTGGGCATAAGCCTCGGTCACGAACATGCTCACCTCCAGGGGTACTGCAAATGCGAAGGATCACGGCACGCCATTTGCGGGCCGTGATCCAGACCTGATGCCGATATTAGACAGCGAACAGGAGAAGGAGAGCAACGAGCAGCGAGAAGATGCCCAGAGCTTCCGTAACGGCGAAGCCGAATACCAGACGGCCGAACTGGCTGTCGGCAGCAGAGGGGTTGCGCAGTGCGCCGGACAGGTAATCACCGAAGATACGGCCGAGTGCGAGGGACGTACCAGCCATGCCGAGGCATGCGAGACCTGCGCCGATGTACTTTGCTGCTTCCGCTTCCATGTGAGACTCCTTGAGATATTGGTTGTTGCGGCTGTTTTTGACGCCCGTTGCCGGGGCCAGCGACTTTACTTCTCAGTGACCACCATGCACGGCGTCGTTCAGGTACATGCAAGTCAGTACCGCGAAGACATAAGCCTGCAGGAAGGCAACGAGAAATTCGAGAGCGGTCATGGCGACCGTCATGATGAGAGGCAGGACTGCACCGCCGACGCCGAGCGCGCCGAGCGCGCTCATGGAGGCGACGAAGCCTGCGAAAACCTTGAGCGTGATGTGGCCGGCCAGCATGTTCGCAAAAAGACGAACCGAAAGGCTGATCGGGCGCGACAGGAACGAGATCATTTCAATCGACGCCACAAGCGGCAAAAGCGCCTTGGGCACGCCCGAGGGGGCGAAGATGCCGAAGAAATGCAGGCCATGCTTCCAGAAACCGTAAACCACGACCGTACCGATGACGAGGCAGGCGAGCGCGAAGGTGACGATAATCTGGCTGGTGACCGTGAAGAAATACGGGAACATGCCGAGAAGGTTGGCCGTCAGCACGAACATGAACAGCGAGAATACGAAGGGGAAGAACACCATGCCCTTCTTGCCGGCGCCTTCGCGCAGCATGGAGGCGATGAATTCATAGGACATTTCAGCAACGGACTGCATGCGGGTCGGGATAAGACCGCGGTTCGACGTTGCGAAATAAAGGAAACCGGAAGCCGCAGCCACGGTCGCGACCATGAAGAGCGACGCATTGGTGAAGGAAAAATCGACGCCGCCAATTTCGATCGGAATGATCGGCTGCACCAAGAACTGATGGGTCGGATCGTTTGCCACCGGCTGCCCTCTTTACCTGTCGCCGCCTGTCGCGGCATCTCAACTGCAAGAAAAAACAGCTTAAACGCCGCCTTTTCCACCCTCGTCTCGCCTGTCCGCCTTCTCCAGCAGCGGCGGCTTGGCCACCGCGCCCGTCGAGCGCAACACATTCAATACGCCTGCGCAGAAACCGAGAAGAAGAAGAACGATCATCCCCCACGGCGTCGTGCCGGCAAAATAGTCCAGAAGATAACCCAGCATAGCGCCGACCACGATGGCCGAAATGAACTCCGATGAGAGCTTAACCGCCATCGCAAAGCCCTTTCGGCTTTCCGCAGCGTTGGTCTCCGCCCTCACTTCCGCCTCATCCTCCGCCTTCACCTTGGCCAACTCGTCAGCAAGGCGCTTGCGGCGCTCGTCCAGACTATCGTCACGGTTGCCAGTCATCTTAAAATCCCACCCATTTTCTCCGTTCCAGCCATGCCAGAACCCTTTGGAGTTGTAAACGGTGACGGATTAAGCCTGTTCCAGCCCGCTCTGAAGTCGCGCGCAACATAGTTTTAGGGGCTTCTCTAGTCAAGGCACTGGCGACGGATGTTGCAGCACAAATTAATCATGCAAAAACAACAGCTTGACCTCAAATCGCCGTTTGACCGCGATGTTTCGCAAAGGAATCGGCATTTTTGACACGCAAAATGCGACAAATCGGCGGTGGTATCAGCTCCAGCCGCCACCATAGGTACGGTAAAAGACGTGCAATCCGATTCTGCCAACCTTCTTCATCGTGCGGCCCCAGGCGGGACGCACATAAACGGCGTGATAATGGGTCGCCGAACCCACTTCCTTCATCCAGATTTTGCCGGCGGTGGTGGCCATGGCCACTTCGCGCGCCATTTTCCAGTGGCGTTCGGAATTCACGCGGTCCTTGATATTGTCGCAGGCGAAGGAAAACTGGCAGCGGTTACGCCAGTCCTTGTTCTGATAGACGACGCCGCAGATGGTTTTCGGATAGGCGGGATTGCGCACGCGGTTAAGAATGACCTGCGCCACCGCCGCCTGTCCCTTCACCGATTCTCCCCGCGCCTCGAAATAGATGCCGGAGGCAAGGCATTGCTGTTCGGCTGCGGAAAACACCGTGGCGGGCAGCGGGGTGGCTGCCCAGGCGTGGTCGTCCTCAGCGATCTGCGGCACGAAACGGCCAGCCTCGGGCTTTTTGAGAATGGCGTCGAAGGGCGACTCGCGGGCAAAATCCGGTTCGGCCGGCGCATAGGCCGTGGCGAGAATATCCGGCGTGCGATTGGTGATGAGCTCGGCCAGCATCGGCGAGACGCTTCTGTCCGCCTTCTTTTCCTCGCGGCGGAAATAGAAGGAGGCGAGTTCCACGTCCTTGCCGCGCTTCGGCTTGACGAAAGCGGTGCGGTCCTTGCGCTTCAGCGGCTCGATATCCAGCATGCTGGTGCGCTGCAGGACGGAACCGGCGGTGAAGGCCTTGGGCGGCTGCATGATTTCGGTGGCGACGATGCGACCCTTCTTCGCGGCGCGGTTGACGCGCTCGCTGTCGGGCGTCGTTGCCTCGCCCTTCTTGTTGGTGACGAAGGCGACCTTGCTGCCATTGGGCAGGGTCATGCCGCCGCCGTGCAGCGCCGCCTCCCCTGCCGCATCGTTGAAGGTGAGCGAGGCATTGTGCACCGAGCCCGCCGGAGAGGCCGTCAGCACCATGCGCCATTGCTCGCCGCCCTTGTCCAGACCAGCCAGAAGCGAGGCCAGATCCGCGCGCGCAGCGAGGGAGGGAAAAACCAGCCAGGCGGCAAGGCCGAAGACGACGGGCGAGGTCCATTTTGACGCCCACCCCTGAAGGGACACGGGGGACCGACGACGCATTACTCTTTTCGAACGCAAAACCAGCACTCCGAACACCGACAACCATATTTGCTACAGGTGTTCGAGAATCTCTTATTAACCTTGATGCTTGGTTAACGCCGCGCGTGGACGCGGCTTCACGTTAATGTGTAACCATCTTCTAATGCGCGTGGCGTGGCGTCGAGTTCGCTTGTGCCGATCATAACTGTCCCGCAGGGCATCTCCACATCCGTCATTCCGGCCTCGAGCCGGAATCCAGCCGACGCGCGTCCGCGCGGCGTAAAGACTCCTTTCAGCCCAAGGACTTGCGCTGGCTGGATACCGGCTCAAGGCCGGTATGGCGGAAAGAAGGAGACCGCCCAGCTACATTGAGGGCATGCCCACTTCATCAGACGACGACGTGCGAGCCCAGTTCCACCACGCGGTTGGCTGGCAGACGGAAATAATCGGACGGATCGGCGGCGGTTTCGGCGAGCGCGATGAACAGGCGGTTCTGCCAGCCCGGCATCCCCGATTTCGGGTCCGGCACCAGCTTGCGGCGGCCGAGATAAAACGAGGTCGACATGATGTCGAACTTGTAGCCGGTGCGCCGGAGATAGCCCAGCGCCTGGGTGACGTTCTGGGTTTCCATGAAGCCGAAATGCAGTTCGACCACGGCGAAACGGTCGCTCAGTTTCGTCAGCGTATATCGTTCGGCAGGATGAACGCGGGGCTGGTCTTCAGTGCGGATCGTCAGGATGACGTTCTTGTCGTGCAGCACGTGGTTATGCTTGAGATTGTGCAACAGTGCGGCCGGCGCTGTCTCGGGATCGCCGGTGAGGAAGATGGCGGTGCCGGGCACGCGCACCGGCGCATGCGGGCTTTCCTTTTCCACAGAGGCGACGAAGGCCTTCAGCGGCACATCGGTGCGGCGGGTCTTGGCGAAGAGGATTCTTGAACCGCGCTGCCAGGTGGTCATGATGACGGTGAAGGCGATTGCCAGCAGCACCGGCACATAACCGCCGTCGTGAATCTTCAAGAGGTTCGCGCCGAGGAAGATCAGCTCCAGCGCCAGAAGCGGAGCCAGCACGGCAATGGCCAGCCAGACCGACCATTGCCAGCGCTTGCGCACGAATTCGAAGAACATCAGGCTGGTGACGACCATCGCGCCGGTGACGGAAATACCATAAGCGGTGGCCAGCGCATCCGAACTCTTGAAGGTGAGCACCAGCGCCACAACGCCGAACAGCAGGATGGTGTTGACGGCCGGCAGGTAAATCTGCCCGGTATTGGTTTCCGAGGTGAAGAGGATTTCCATGCGCGGCAGGTAGCCGAGATGGATCGCCTGACGCACGAGCGAAAACGCACCTGTTATGACCGCCTGGCTGGCGATGATGGTGGCGGCAGTCGCCAGAATGACGGCCGGCAGGATCGCCCATTGCGGGAACATCAGGTAGAAGGGATTGGACATTGCCGCCGGGTCTTTCAGCACCAGCGCGCCCTGCCCGAGATAATTCAGCGTCAATGCCGGGAAAACCAGACAGAACCACGCCCACTGGATGGGACGGCGGCCGAAATGGCCGAGATCGGCGTAAAGCGCTTCCGCCCCGGTAATCGTCAGGAAAACCGCGCCAAGCACAACGATGCCGTAGAAGCCTTCACTGGCCAGAAACTCCACCGCATGCCACGGGTTGAAGGCGAAGAGGATGCTGAAATCATCGGCGATATGAAGGAGACCGGCCAGACCCATGACGATGAACCAGACGGCAGTGATCGGTCCGAAGAATTTCGCCACCGTGCCCGTGCCGTGGGACTGGATGGCAAAAAGGCCGATGAGAATGCCGACTGAGATCGGGATGATGAAGGCGTCCATTTCCGGCGTGACGAGCTTCAGGCCCTCCACCGCCGAAAGCACCGATAGTGCCGGCGTAATCATGGCGTCGCCCAGAAACAGCGCCGCGCCGATGAGGCCGAGCACGATGAGAACGCCGCGATGGGTGCCCGCCGTTTTCATCAGCAGCGCCAGCAGCGACAGCGTGCCACCCTCGCCGTCATTGTCGGCGCGCAGCAGCAGGGTAATGTACTTGAAGGTGACGATGATGGTCAAAGACCAGATCATCAGCGATGTGAGGCCGATGACTTCTTCCTGCGTCACGCCGTCATAGGCGATGGGCCGCAGCGCCTCGCGGAAGGCGTAGAGCGGGCTGGTGCCGATATCGCCATAGACGACGCCGATGGAACCAAGGATCGCGGCATAAAGCCCCTTGTTCTTGTGCTCGTCATCCGCATCCGGTTTCTCGGCAACATCCTTGTCAGCGATCTGGGACATGATGATCCTGGCTCCTCAGAGCCAGCCCTTCCAACGAAAAAAGAGAAACGGGATGATGGCGGACATCAGCATGACGATGAGCGCGAGTGGGTAACCGAATGTCCAGTTCAACTCCGGCATGAGCTGAAAGTTCATTCCATAAACAGAGGCCACCAGCGTCGGCGGCAGGAACACCACCGAAGCGATGGAGAAAATCTTGATGATGCTGTTCTGCTCGATGTTGATGATACCAAGCGAGGCATCCAGCAGGAAGGTCAGATTGCCGGAAACGAAGGAGGCATGTTCGTTCAGCGACTGAATATCGCGGCCGATCGACTTGCCCTGCTCCCGCGCGCCCTTGTCTTCGCGCACCTGATCGCTGGTGGACAGAAAGGTCTGCAGGCGCGCCAGAGATGCGAGGCTCACGCGGACCTTCGATATCAGCCGGTGATAGGCGGCGATGTTGCCGAGGCGGTCTTCGAGATAGCGCGGCGCCTTGCGTTTGGAACGAGCCTGGCTGCCGAGAATGTCGGCAGCGAGATTGTCGATGCCGGCGACAGAGTTTTCGAGAATTTCCGCCGTGCGGTCGACGATGGTTTCGAGCAGCTTCAAAAGCAGCGCCGTGCCGCTGCGCATCTCGTGCGGCGCGCGGGTAATGGCGGCAATGAAAAGGTGGAACGATTTCGGCTCGGCATAACGGATTGTCACCAGACGCTTGCCAACCAGAACAAAGGCGACGTCGGTGAGACGGGGATCATCCGAATCCGCCTTCCATACCAGAGACGCGGTCATGAAGACATTGGCGTCTTCCATATAGAGACGACTGGAAGGCTCGATATCCTTCAGGTCTTCGCGCGTCGGCAGTTCCACGCCCAGCAGCTTTTCCACATGCTGCTCTTCCGCCCTGTCCGGATTGACGAGATCGATCCAGACGATGTCGTCGGGAATCTGTCCGGAGCCGTCGTCTGACGACAGGCTGATCGCCTCGCAATTGGCGCGATAGGCTTTTATCAATCCGTTTCTCCGCTCCACATTGCAGGCTTCAGCCGCAATGCTGCTTAACATATCCTGTTTGCGCTCGGCAAACCCTTGGACGACACTTCAGGGAACGCCGGAACGAGCGGGATTTTCACAATCTCGCCAGCCCGATGGACCAAGAGCCAAACGGCGCAGGCGTATGCGCCCAAAGCGAGATGCAATCAAGCAATATTTTTTCTCGACAGCATTGCAGGCGAAGCATTTCTGCAGCTCAAATCCGGAAAGCCTGCCCGATACTGGCGATTAGTCTTCTGTTTTCAAAGGATTATTCAAAGCGGGCAGACACCTGCCCGATTTTGTGTCCATGATTGCCGCGCTATTCGAAAACGATCTTCGGCGCCGCTTTTCTCTCGCCCGCACCGATGCGCGCCCAGACTTTTTCGGCAATATCGCGATAGATCGCGGCCTGCGGGCCATTGGGCTCGGCGGCGACGACCGGCGTTCCGGCGTCCGACATTTCGCGGATGGAGATGGTGAGCGGAACTTCGCCGAGGAAGGGCACGCCGATCCTTTCAGCCTCCGCCTTCGCGCCGCCATGGCCGAAAATATCGTAGCGCGCGCCGGTATCGGGCGCGATGAAATAGCTCATGTTCTCGATGACGCCCAGGAGCGGAACCTCCACCTTGCGGAACATGGTGATGCCCTTGCGTGCGTCGATCAGCGCCAGATCCTGCGGCGTGGAAACGATGACGGCGCCGGCGAGCGGCACCTGCTGGGCGATGGTCAACTGCGCGTCGCCAGTGCCGGGCGGCATGTCCAGCACCAGCACATCCAGTTCGCCCCAGGCCACTTCGCGCAGCATCTGCATCAGGGCTGACTGCACCATCGGCCCGCGCCAGATCATCGCGGCTTCCTCATCCACCAGAAAGCCCATGGACATGACCTTCAGCCCGTAATTTTCCATGGGAAGAATGATGCGGTCTTCCTGCTGCTGCGGGCGGCCGGAAATTTTCAGCAGTCGCGGCAGCGAAGGGCCGTAAATATCGGCATCGAGCATACCGACCTTGAGGCCGAGGGCCTGAAGACCGAGCGCCAGATTGACCGCGGTGGTCGACTTGCCCACCCCGCCCTTGCCCGAGGCGACGGCGATGATGGCCCGCACACCCGGAACACCCACCTTCGAGGAGCCGGGCTGTTGGGCCGGCCGGCCGGCTGCGGCGGCGGGGCGCGCGGTGGGTGCGGGTTGCTGCTGGCCGGGCTTGCGGTCGGCCGTCAGCGCCACGACCGCGCCGACGATACCTTCCACGCTTTTGGCCGCCTGTTCGGCGGCAAGCCGCAGCGGCTCCATCTCCGCAGCCTTGTCAGCCGGGACAGTGATCGAGAAATAGGCCTTCGCATCGGCGATGAAGATTTCCGAGACCATGCCGAGTGCGACGATGCTCTTGCCGCTGCCGGGATAAATTACCGCTTCCAGCGCCTTTTCCACCTGGCTCTTGCTGACCTCTGCCATATTCCTGCTCCGCTTCATCATCCGACCCGTATTGCGTGCCATCCATAGACAAGCCGGAGCACTTCGCCAATGCCAAAGCGCGACAGTCGGGCATTCGCGACGATTTAACGCTGCGGTTTCAGATTTCGTCGTCCATCGCCAGCGTTTCCGGATCGAAAACATGGCCGTCGAAAAAACAGTCGGGGCCTAGCACCAGACCCGTTCGCGATGCGCCGACGTGAACAGGCTCGCGCAGCGTGCCCTCGAGCTTCAGATTGGCACCCGGCACCGGCACGAAAAGCGGCTTCATTGCCTTGCGGAAAATATCCGGCCGGTAGGCGTTGCGGGCCGCCTCCACCACGGCGGGATCGAACCGGTAATCGGCGGAAACCTCGCCCCAGCGCAACATCTGGCTGAAGAACCACAGGGCCTGGCTCTGCCATGGAAAATTGGCGGCCTTGGCGCTCGTCACGAAAAACTCCTGAAAACGCTGCATGTCCCGCTGCGAGGTTGAAATATAGCCCGTCAGCGCCGGCAGCAGGAATTCGCCGTTCTCATCCATATATTGGGGGGCGGCGAGGATGCCGGCCAGTTCCTCGATATTGGCGGCATTGGCGCACCATTCGCCGGCACGGTAAAGGGCACGCAGCAGCCCCTCCAGAAGGGCGGGATTGTCCTCCACCCAGCGCTTCTTCGCGGCCAGTATCTTTTCCGGCGCATTATGCCAGATCAACGCCCCGGTGGTGACGATCCGGCCCGCGCCGCCGAGCACCACGGCGCTGCCCGCGGGTTCGGCGGTACAGAGCGCATCGACCTTGCCGCTTTCCAGGAGCGCCGGCATCGCCTTCGGCAGGGCCTCGACGATTTCCATATCCCGGCCGAGCAGCACGCCGCAGCTTCCGAGCAGGTAACGCAGCGCATAAAACGGCGTGGAGACGATATCCTCGACCGCAAAGACCGGCGGATTTTTCCCCGCCGCCCGGCGCGCGGCGCAGACACGGGCCATGGCGCGTCCAAAAGTCGCCGGGTCCGGCAGCTTCAGCCCTTCGCGGTAGAGCTCTTCATAAAATCCGTGGGAAACGGTCGTCGCGGATCCACCGAGCGAAAGCGTGAAAACGCCGACAATATCGGCCGGCAGGTCATCGAGGCCGACAGCGGAGCCGACGGGAACCGGAGCGGGCAGATGCGCGACGTGAACGCCACCATCGCCAAGCGACGCAAGCACGGCGCGGGCGGACTGTTTTCGGAAAAGTTCGAGTTCTATGCCTTCATCGGCAGCAAAGCCTTTTTCGGCAGCGGCTATCAGCACGGCGCAATCGATAGTCGGAGAAAATCCTGCTTTTACCTTATGCCGTTCCGGCAAACGATTTCTCCTTTCCGGTGATTCGAAAAGAGGATCGCCCAGGAAGCGGTTTATCACAATGATAAAATTAAGATTTCGCTATTTTATCAGGCCGACCCGCAGCGCTTTTGCAACGGCCTGGGTGCGGTTGACCGTGTCGAGTTTTTTCGTCGCACGGTTCAGGTAATGATTGATGGTATGTTCCGACAGCATCATGATTTCAGCGATTTCGGCGCTGGTCTTGCCGGCGGCGGTCCAGTTCAGGCAGTCGATCTCCCGCTCGCTCAAGGTTTCGGGAACCCTGAGATCGAGGCGGCGGATTTCAGACAGCCGGGCAAAGACATGGCTGGAAATGTAAAAAAGCTCCGCAAGCCGGCTGGCGGGCACAGCCGTCTTGTTGCCGGAAAAGGATACCGCGCCGCGCCGCATGGTGATGTCGTGAACGGGGAACCAGACCGAATTGATCATCTCGAACCGTTCGAAAAGGTTGATTACGGTTTTCCTGGCGATTTCTCCGTCGCCCCTGACCAGAAAATCCATGGAGACGGAAAAGGGCACGGTCGATTTTTTCAACTGCGCCATCACCCGGCTGGTCTGGAGCATGCCCTCTTCATCGTAACGCTGCAGAAGCTCGGCCGGCCAGCTGGTGATGATCGTATATTGCGACAGTTCGCTCGCCACTTCCGAAGACAGGTCGAGCACCATGAAAGCCTTGAATTCCCAGGCCTCCGTCAGCCGTTTCAGAAACCGGAATATATCGAACTGCGTGTTGAGATCGGCGATCTCGCGAACGCAATCAACACCAATCGACTGAACGGCGGCCGTCTCTGTTTTCTGCATCAAAGCTGTTCTTCGAGAATGAGAAAATGCCGCCGCAAAGGCCCGCCCTTGCCCGGAAATCGTTGCGGATGTTACTCAGCAAAACGATTCATGCAAACAAAAGTTGAAAACTTAATTCATAATAGTCGAAAATAATGTCGAACGCATAAGAATGGGTGCATGGCCGGCGGTTCCGGACGGGCAAATCCAGGGACTGCGCGCCCTGTTTTCTTCAACCATCCGCAACCGGGGATAATCTGCAGGCTAGATCGTCGGAAATCCTGTCGGCCGTCTCGCGCACCAGGGGGGCCCATTTGCGAAGCTGTTCCACATCCACGCGATAGGCCGGACCGGTGACGGAAATCGCCGCGCGAAAATTGCGGCCGGGCGCCCGGACGGGTGCTGCGACGCAGTGAATTCCGATCTCGTGCTCCTGAAGGTCGAACCCGTAGCCGTTGTCGCGAATGGTCGCCACCTCCGCCATCAGCGCTTCCGGCGTCGTGAGCGTGCTTTCCGTGAAGCGATGAAAATCCAGCTCCGCGGCCAGCTGCGCCAGATCGTCGGCGGAGAGCAGCGACAGCGCCGCCTTGCCCACGCCGGTGCAATAGGCTGGCGAGGTTTTGCCGACCTGCGAATGCATGCGCAATGTATGCTGCCCCTCCATCTTGTCGAGATAGGTGACCTGTCTGCCGTTCAGCACGGCGAGATGCACGGACTCCTGCGTCACCTCCTGCAACGCCGCCAGATGGGGGGCCGCGACGCTGCGCAGGTCGTTGCCGCTCCAGGCCTTCGCGGCCAGTTGCAGCAACCTCAGCCCCACGGCATAGGTCTGATCGGCAGCGTGATCGACAAGGCCTTCGGCGACAAGATGGGCGAGCTGGCGATGAACCGTGCCGCGCGGCTGGCCGCAGGCTTCGACCACATCGGTAAAGCGCATCGGTTTTTCAGCAAAGGCGATCAGCTCCAGCAGCGAGACGGCCTTGCCGAGCGTGCCCGTGTCAACTCCGGCTTTCCGTTGCGTCACCGGAACCGCATCAGGCTTTTGCCTATTGGGCTTTTTATTATCGGGCATGGCAACATCCACCATCATCTGCCTTGACATAAGCGTGACGCCAAGAGAATAATTCCATTTAGTAAAATCTAGTTCCAAATAATGGAACTATCAAGCCTTTCATGGACGAGATGACGCCGATGACGCAAGCCCAATTTCCGGACCTCAAGGATGCGGGCGTGCTCGTCACCGGCGGCGGTTCCGGCATCGGGGCATCGCTGGTGGAAGCCTTTGCGATGCAGGGCGCGAAGGTTTCGTTCATCGATATCGCCGAAGAGCCGAGCCTTGCGCTCGTCAAGCGGCTTGCACCGACGGCGCCGCATCCGGTCCACTTCTTCAAGACCGACCTTCGCGATATTGCGGCGATCGGAAAGACGGTGGAGGCCGCGGCCTCCGCCACCGGCGGCATAAAGGTGCTTGTCAACAACGCCGCCTGGGACGACCGCCACGACATAGACACGGTGACGGAAGCCTATTGGGACGCCAATCAAGCAGTCAATCTCAAGCAGATGTTCTTCACGGTTCAGGCAGCCCTGCCCTATCTGCGGCAGTCGAAGGACGCCTCCATCGTCAATTTCTCGTCCATCTCGTTTCTGCTCAACATGGGCGAGTTGCCCTCCTATGCGGCGGCCAAGGCCGGCATTATCGGGCTGACGAAAAGCCTCGCCGGCCGGCTGGGCCCGGAAAACATCCGCGTTAACACGCTGCTGCCCGGCATGATCGTGACGGAGCGGCAGAAGGAACTTTGGCTGACGGATGAGGGCATTGCCGCCACCACCGCGCGGCAATGTCTGAAACGCACGCTCGTCGCCGCCGATCTGGCGGGCCCGTGCCTGTTTCTCGCATCATCGGCATCGAGCGCCATCACGGCGCAATCCATAATCGTAGACGGAGGCCTCCTATAATGTCTGAACCCGCTTTCATCGCCGTCGACTGGGGCACGACCAGTTTCCGGCTCTGGCTCATGAGCCGATCGGGCGCGGTGCTGGCGGAGCGCAGAAGCACGGAAGGCATGACCACCGCCATGCGGACCGGTTTTGCCGATGTGCTGCAATCGCACCTCGACGCCATCGGCGCGCCGGAAGGTTTGCCGGTTCTCGTCTGCGGCATGGCAGGCGCGCGGCAGGGCTGGGTCGAGGCGGGTTATATCGATGTGCCGGCATCGCTTTCGGCGGTTCTCGATGGCGCGGTTCGCGTGCCGGGCCAGGCGCGGGATGTGCGCATTCTGCCGGGGCTGGCGCAACGGGACAAAAACGCGCCCGACGTCATGCGCGGCGAGGAAACGCAATTGCTTGGCGCTCTCGCTTCCTCGGATGCCGGTGAAAAGCTCGTCTGCATGCCCGGCACCCATTCCAAATGGGTGACCGTTAAGGATGGCGGCGTGACGGGTTTCGCCACGTTCATGACCGGCGAACTTTTCGAAGTCGTCTCGAAACAGACGATCCTTTCCCATGCGGTGGCCGAGGCCGAAGCCTTTACCGGCGAGCATGCGGCTTTCACGGCCGCGGTGCGCGACATCTACGCCAATCCGCAGCTTGCGACCAATCGCTTTTTCACCCTTCGCTCCGGCCAGTTGCTGCACGGCCTCACCGCCACCGACGCCAAGGCCAAGCTTTCCGGCATCATGATCGGGCTGGAAATCGCCGGCGCGCATTCCACCGCCCGGCGCGAGACGCCGGTGGTGCTGATCGGCTCCGGTGCGCTCGGCGCGCTTTACGAAGGCGCCTTCACCGCCCTTGATATCCACTATACGGTCATCGATGCAGACGAGGCCGTGCGGCGCGGATTGCTGGCCGCTGCAAATGCCATCTGGCCATAAGAAGAAAGATCGACCATGCGTATTCCCTTCCCTTCCATCAAATATCCGCTGATCGCCATCCTGCGCGGTCTGAAGCCCGAGGAGACCGAAGGCGTCGTTGGCGCGCTGATCGAAACCGGCTTCCGGGCCATTGAAATTCCGCTCAACTCGCCCGATCCGTTCCGCTCCATCGAGATCGCCGCGAAGATGGCGCCCGCCGATTGCCTGATCGGCGCGGGCACCGTGCTCAGCGTGGAAGACGTGGCCTCGCTGGATGCGGCCGGCGGCAAGCTGATGGTGAGCCCCAATGCCGACGCCGATGTGATCGTCGCCGCGCGCGTCAAGGGCATGGTGACGATGCCGGGTGTTCTGACCCCCACCGAGGCGCTGGTGGCCGCGAAGGCCGGTGCGACGGGGCTGAAGTTCTTTCCCGCCAGCATCATCGGCCCCGCCGGCATCAATGCGATCCGGACGATCCTGCCGAAGGATCTGGTCATCGCCGCCGTCGGCGGCGTCTCGGACAAGAATTTCGCTGAATATACCTCGGCCGGTATCGTGGCTTTCGGGCTTGGCACCAGCCTTTACAAGCCGGGCATGACGGCGGCGGAGGTGCGCGAACGCGCCACTGTCACACTTTCAGCCTATGATGCAGCCATCGGAGGATAAGAGCTTGGCGACTGTTTTTCCCTTTGCCGGACGTGTTCTGGATGAAACGCCGATGCTGCTCGGCGAAGGCCCGACCTTCGACCCTGCGACCGGCACCGCCTGGTGGTTCAATATTCTCGAGCGGGAACTGCATGAGCTGCATCTCGCCTCCGGCCGCAAGACCGTGCACGCTTTGCCCTTCATGGGCAGTGCGCTCGCCAAGGTCAGCGACAGCAAGCAGCTGATCGCCTCCGATGACGGGCTTTTCCTGCGCGACACGGCAACCGGCGTGCTGACGCTGCATGCGGAGCTGGAGAAGGATTTGCCCGGCAACCGCTCCAATGACGGGCGCATGCACCCCTCCGGCGCGCTGTGGATCGGCACCATGGGCCGCAAGGCGGAGACCGGCGCGGGTAGCATCTATCATGTCGCGAAGGGTACCGTGACCAAGCTGTTTGCCGAGATCAGCATTCCGAATTCGATCTGCTTTTCTCCCGATGGCGCGACGGGATATTACGTCGATACCAAGGTGAACAAGCTGATGCGGGTGCCGCTCGATGCCGAGACCGGCCTTCCCGCAGGCAAGGCTGAAGTCTTCATCGATTCCACCGGTATCAAAGGCGGCATCGACGGGTCGGTCTGCGATGCCGAAGGGCATATCTGGAACGCCCGCTGGGGCGTGGGCGCTGTGGATCGTTACGATGCGGACGGCAATCACATTGCCCGATATGAGGTGCCCGGCACACAGACGACCTGCCCGGCCTTCATCGGCCCCGACGCATCGCGCCTTCTCGTCACCTCGGCGCGCGAAAATCTCGATGACGACGCCCTTGCCGCCAATCCGCAGCACGGGCTGACGTTCGAGCTGGGGGTTGAGGTGAAGGGCCGGTTCGAGCCGCTTTACAGGCTCTAAGGCGCGGCGCAGGCCGCACGCAACAAAACGTGGAGAGCCTTCTGGCAAGGGTTGTTCCCGAAACGACCTCCCTCATTCCTGTGCTTGTCACAGGAATCTAGCCAGCCCAAGTCCTTGGGCTGAAAGGAGTCGTTTCGCCGCGCAGACGCGCGTCGGCTGGATTCCTGTGACAAGCACAGGAATGAGGGTTGTGGGGATGCGCCGGCGCACACAAGCTTGGCCGAGATGCAGTTTTCTCCAACAAGCGTCACGGCCAAGCCGTACCGCCTCAGGAAATATCCGACAATATCTCGCGGTAATTCTCGTGCAGATAGCGCTGGGTCGCGGCGGCATCGGCGGGGCGGCCGTAGAAATAGCCCTGGCCCATGGCGCAGCCGAGTGCGCGCAGCTTTTCCTCTTCCGCCCGTTCTTCGATCCCTTCGGCCACGACTTCGAGATCGAGCCCTTCGCACATGGCGACGATCGCCTTGATGATATGTTCGGAAGGGCGGTCGCTGCTGATGCGCGAGACGAAGGCGCGGTCGATCTTCACCTTGTCGAAGGTGAAATCGCGCAAGCGGCCGAGGCTCGACTGGCCGGTGCCGAAATCATCCAGAGAAATGCGAACGCCGGCGCTCTGCAACTCGCTGATGATGCGCTGGGCGGTATCGGCGGAAGTCATCACAGCCGTTTCGGTGATTTCAAGCTCCAGCCGGTGCGGATCTAGGCCGACACGCGAGAGAATGGAGAGAATATTGTCCGCCGTGCTGGGGTCCATCAATTGCGCGGAAGAGAGGTTGAAGGACAGGAAGAGTTCACGCGGCCAGAACAGGGCTGCCTCCGCCGCCTTTCGGAGCAGAGCTTCCGACAGCGCGTCGATGAAGCCGCGCTCTTCGGCAAGCGGCACGAAAACGGCGGGCGATACGAAACCGAGGTCCGGATCGTTCCAGCGGGCCAGCGCCTCGAAACCGATGACCTTGGCCTCTTCCAGCCTGACGATGGGCTGGAAATGCACATCGATGGCATCGGTGATGATGGCGTTTCTAAGCGCCTGTTCCAGTTGCGTGGCGCGCTTCATTTCCTGCGCGATTTCACGCGAATAGACCGTGATCTGGCCGCGGCCACGTCTCTTGGAGCGATAGAGCGCCGTCTCGGCGCTTTTCAGTAAATCCTCGAATTCATCGCCGGCGAAGGGATAGATGGCAAAACCGAAGGAGGAGGACAGGCGGACGTTACGGTCGCCGAGATCGTAAGGGGCCGAAAGCACGTCCTTGATCATGTTGCCGATGCGCTCGGCACCGGTGCGCTCGAACACCAGCGGCAGCACGAAGGCGAATTCGTCGCCGTCATGGCGCGTCACGACCGCGCCATCGGGAATGCAGGCCTTCAGCCGGTGCGCGACCTGACACAGGATTTCATCACCCGCCTGCACACCGAACAGATCGTTGATGGGTTTGAAGCCGTCTATATTGGCGATGCCGACCGTGAAAGGCGCGGGATCGCTGGAGCGCTCGCTGGCAAGCATGCGAATCTTGTCCCGCAGACGGTAGCGGTTGCCGAGCCCCGTCAGCGGGTCACTGTAGGCCATCGCCTGCAGCTCGTTCTGGCTGACCTGCAACGTTTGCGGCTCTGCCCGTTTCATTCCTGCATCTCGTGAATCCTGTGTCGACCGCGCTCACAATGCAGGGCAAGTATTAAAAAAGCCATAGCCTCCCGACAAAGGCAATGTCAGGCCTGCAGCCGCAGGACATCCTTGCCGAAAAGCCGCAGGAAAACCGCCTCTACCATATCCGGGCTGACGGGCTTCAGCAGCATGTCGTCCATGCCGGACGCGCGGCATTTATCGAGATCGCCCTCGAAAGCGTGGGTGATGACACCGACGATGGGAATGTGCTTTTCGCCGCAAAGGCTGCGCATGCGGCGCGCGACCTCGAAGCCGTCGATATCGCCCAGCGTCGTGTCGAGCAGGACGGCGGAAGGCGGCTGTTCGGCAAAGAGACGCAGGGCTTCCTCGCCCGAGGTGGCGAGCCGCCAGGAAAGCCCGAGACCCTCGAGTATCTGCGAAAAGACGATCTGGTTGACCCTGTTATCCTCGACGAGAAGTATATCACAGACGCCGCCGGTCTTGAGGATTTCCGGAAGATCCTCCGTCATGATCTCCCAGTCCTCGTCGGCGGTTTTCTCCTTCGGAGACGATTGCAGCCCGGCCGCAAGATAATGCAGCAGCGAAGCGTCTATTTCCTCTTCCTCGATGGTGACGACGGGCAGATCATGCGCGGCGGCAATATCGAGGCAGGCGACGCTCATCTGGGCGTCGACAACGACCACATCGATGCTCACACCGGCGGAGGCCGCGACATCGATGAAGGCGCGCTGCTCGTCCTCGCTCGTCACCGCCGCATGGTCCATGCCGCCAGCCGTCAGCCGGCGACCGGCCGCTTCCGCAAAGCGTCCGTTTTCAGAGACGATCAGCACCGCCTTGCTCTTTAAAACCCCGCCGCGCTTGTCCGTTTCCTCATCCCTGCCGTAAGTGGAGGCGACGAAAGGGACATGTTCGAGCGAGGGGATGACGGGCATGCCGTTGGCATCGATGGTGGCGAGAGCGGTCACGTCCTCCATCGTCGTCACCAGGAAATATCGGCCGGGCCTGCCCACACGCTGTTTGCGGGTGATGGTCAGCACCTCTTCGCCGTTCAGCCGCCGCACCCTTTCGGGGATGACGCTCGGCGTGCCGCTATCCAGCACCATGCGATCGGCAATATCGATCCGTCCGGCGACCTTGCGCGAGTGGAGATCGAAAACGGTGCGGCCGAGAATGCTCTCGGGGCTGGTTTCGACCAAGGCGCAGGCGGATTTGTTGACGGCAGCATAGGCCATGTTCCGGTCCTTGACGAAGACGGGAAACGGCAGATTGTCGAGAATATCCTCGATGAGCTGTACGCGCTCGAGGTCGATGCGCCATTGCTCCTCACGCTTCTTCTGTTCGGAAATATCCGCCACCACGCTGATGCCGAGGCCCGACGGCAGGCGGTTCATGACGAAGCGCAGGAAGCGTTCTCCCTTCAGCCGCTCGGTTTTTTCCGATCTTTCCTTCCAGTGCAGCGCCAGCCGCTCGCCGATCCATTCCTCCCGGCCGAGCGGGCGAGCATTGGCAGCGAGGCTTTCCGCCTCGAGCAGATAACAATCGTAAAGCGCGCTCAGATAGTCGCGCAGCCGTGCGCCAGGGCCGATGACGGCCTCTTCCAGCGGAAAAAAGCTCAAGAGTTTCCGGCTTGCGAAAATAATGTGATCGTTCCGGTCGTAAACGACGATCGCCGCGCCAAGCGCGTCGCAAAGGGCATCAAGCATCACCGTATGAACGCCCGCGCCAGAGGACGCCAAATCACTCAACTGCAAACTCCCGCCTGTTTTTCAGGGGTCAGGCTTATGTTTCTAGTGGAATCGTCCGGGGCTGATGCCGGGATGAAACGAAAAATTCCGAAAAAGAGGCATCAGGGTTTGCAACTTGAAGCAGTCTTGAGGGGAAGATGACGCTCACCCATATTCGACGTCACACACCGCCCGGCGAAGGCGGCCCCGTTCCTGCGGTCATTTCAAGCCGCCTCACCATAATCAAGGCCGATTAAAGGCGGATTAACGCTTAACGCCAAGTTGACGGAAATGATCGAATGCCGGACAGGCCGCAAAACATGTGCAAATTTCCGCAGTTCGAGTTTTTTGCTTTCGAAGCCACGGCGAATCCGCGAAAATGACGATCATGGCCATCAAGCAGCTTTCAGAAACCCTCATCAACCAGATCGCCGCCGGCGAGGTCATCGAAAGACCCTCCAGCGCCACGAAGGAACTGGTGGAAAACGCCATCGACGCCGGCGCGACCCGGATCGAGATCGCCACGGCGGGCGGCGGCAAGGGGCTGGTGCGGATCACCGACAACGGCTGCGGCATGTCGCCTGCCGATCTGGAGCTTGCGGTCAGGCGTCACTGTACCTCGAAGATTTCCGATACGCTGGACGATATCCGCACGCTCGGGTTTCGCGGCGAGGCGCTGCCCTCCATCGGCTCCGTCGCCAAGCTGACAATCACCAGCCGCCAACAGGGCGCGGAACAGGGTTCGGTGATTTCCGTCACCGGCGGCAAGGTGTCCGATGTGCGGCCCGCCGCCTCGAATGCCGGCACCATCGTCGAGGTGCGCGACCTGTTCTTCGCCACGCCGGCGCGGCTGAAATTCCTGAAGACGGAACGGGCGGAGGCGGCAGCCATCACCGAGGTCGTCAAGCGCATGGCGATCGCCTTTCCGCATATTCGTTTCGTGCTCTCCGGCACCGACCGCTCGACGCTCGAAATCCCTTCGACCGGCGACGATCATCTCGCCCGCATGGCACAAATCCTCGGTGCCGAGTTCAAGGACAACGCCATCGAGATCGATGCCGGGCGCGAGGATGTGACGCTCACCGGTTTTGCCGGTGTGCCGACCTTCAATCGCGGTAACTCGGCGCATCAATATGTCTTCGTCAATGGCCGCCCGGTGCAGGACAAGCTGCTTTTATCCGCCATTCGCGGCGCCTATGCCGAAACCGTGCCGCATGGGCGATATCCGGTCGCGGTGTTGTCCATCACGCTCGATCCCGCCTTTGTGGACGTGAACGTGCACCCGGCAAAATCCGATGTGCGTTTCCGCGATCCCGGCCTCATTCGCGGGCTGATCGTCGGCGCGATCCGGCAGGCGCTGACCCGTGACGGCGACAGGGCCGCAACGACGGGCGCGAGCCAGATGATGAACGCCTTCCGCCCCGGCTACAGCCCGTCCGGCCTCCGGCCCTCGCCTTCCATGGCAGCCCCTGCGCCATGGTCCGCGGCCACGTCCCCGTCGCGGCCGCTCGCCGTTTCCGGGAACATGCAATTTGCCGAAGCGGTGCAATCGCGCTTTTCCGATATCACCATGCCGACGGCGCGGGCCGAACCGCGCGAGGCTTACGAGGCCTCCCCTAACTCTTCACCAGAGCCGGTGGTGTATCCGCTTGGAGCGGCACGGGCACAGCTGCACGAGAACTACATCATCGCGCAGACGGAAAACGGCCTCGTCATCGTCGATCAGCATGCTGCGCATGAGCGGCTGGTGTTCGAACAGATGCGCAATGCGCTGCATTCCAGGCGGCCGCCTTCGCAGGTGCTGCTCATCCCCGAGATCATCGACCTGCCGGAAGAGGATTGCGACCGGCTGATGGATCATGCCGCCGGTTTCGATGCGCTGGGGCTTGTCATCGAGCGTTTCGGGCCGGGCGCGGTTGCCGTTCGCGAAACGCCCGCCATGCTGGGCGAGGTCAATGTGCAGGGGCTGGTGCGCCAGCTTGCCGACGAGATCGCCGAATGGGACGCCGCCTCCACGCTTGCCAACAAGCTGGAATATGTCGCAGCCACCATGGCCTGCCATGGCTCGGTGCGGTCCGGCCGGCGCATGCGGCCGGAGGAGATGAATGCGCTTCTGCGGCAGATGGAAAACACGCCGGGTTCCGGCCAGTGCAATCACGGCCGCCCGACCTATATCGAACTGAAACTTTCCGATATAGAACGGCTCTTCGGCCGTAGCTGACGCTTCATACACGCACGAACGGTGGGGCTGGCCTTGCGCCGCGCCGGGCTATATAAATTTGAGATACTGGAGCACCCAATTGTTCAGGAAAACGCTGCGCCGTTTCGGACTGGGTGCCCTGACGGGACAGAGCAGGAGACGAAAACGGATGAACAGATTTGAAGGAGGCGGCAACCGCCTCGCCGTCATCGAATATCTCGACGGTGACTTCCGCATCGTCCAGACCGGCTCGCACGTCATCTGCGCCGTGACAGGCAAGACAATCCCCGTAGATGAGCTGCGCTACTGGAGCGTGGTGCGGCAGGAGGCCTATGTGGATGCGGCGGCTTCGCTGGAAGCCGAAAAGAAGGCTGGCAATTTGCCGGCGTGAGTTGGGAAGCGGCGCATTGAGTATGGCGCGTGTGCCTCCCCTCATCCCTGTGCTTGTCACAGGGATCCAGCCAGCCCAAGTCCTTGGACTGAAAGAACTCTCCCCGCCGCGCGGACGCGCGTCGACTGGATTCCTGTGACAAGCACAGGAATGAGGGGAAGTGAGTATACGGCGGTTTATCTTCTTCGGTGCTCTAAAGCGACGTCCGCGCATTGTCCCGCAGCAGACGCGCACGGCAGTTCCTCACCGCCGTATCGATGATCGTCGCGGCCGCGTTGGGGTCGTCGAACACCATGTCGATTTCGATCACCAGGCTGTTCCACAGCAATTCTTCCGCCCGGCCGTGGTGCCCGTTAAGCCGTACCGCGTCCTTGGCCGTCGTCACCAGTTGCAGGTTCTCTTTATCGGCGTCCTGCAGAAGATCGGCGATCTCGTCGTCGCTGAAATGGTGATGATCCGGGAAGGAGCGCTGCAGCACGATATCGCCGCCGAGCGCCTCGACGGTTCGATAAAACTTGGCCGGGTCGGCGATGCCCGCATAGGCCAGCACGCGTCTTCCCCTGAAATCCTGCGGCTCCTGCGGCGTGATTGCCGCCACGAAGACGGGTTTGGCGGCCTTTGCCGCCTTCCGGACCAGGGCATCGGCCGCATGGCCATTGCCGACCTTCAGGAGCCCGGTCATGTGCCGCATCTGCTCGGCAAGCGGCGCCCTCACCGGACCGCCCGGCACAAGATGGCCGTTGCCGATGCCGCGCATCGTATCGATGACGACGAGCGCATAATCCAGCGTCAGGCGTGCGCTCTGGAAGCCGTCATCCATGATGATGAGATCGACGCCTTCCTTCACCAGCCGGTGCGCGCCTTCCACGCGCTTGCGGGAAATGACCGTGACCGCCTCCCGCGCCAGGAGCAGCGGCTCATCGCCGACATCGGCCGAGCGGTGCTGTCCGGGATCGACAAGGGTGGTGACGTCGAGCGTGCCGCCGTAACCGCGGCTGAGAAATCCGGGTTTCAAGCCCTTTGCGGCGGCGGCTCTCGCAATTGCCATCGCCGTCGGTGTTTTGCCGGCGCCACCCACGGTGAAGTTGCCAATGCAGATGACCGGAACGGCAACGCTTGCCCTCTTCGCCGTTCGCATCCGCCGGCCGGCGATCTTGCCGTAAAGAAGCGAGAAAGGAGACAGGAGCCACGCCTGCCAGCCCGCTTTCTGCCACCAGAACGGCGGCGCTTCAGAAACCATCTATTCCCGCTCCCGGCCGCGTCGCCCACGGCATTCCGTTCGCCCGTCACATGTCAGGAGGTTGTTTGCCAGAAAAAACCGTAAATTGCAAAAATGGAATAAACGGGCTTGATGGAGCCGCACCCGGCCCGGCGGAAATTCCACCGGGCTCAGAGAGCCCGTTCCGGCAAAAGCGCTTCAAGCGCCGTGATGTCATCGAAACAAAAATCGGCATCTGCGCCAAGGCTTTCGCGTGAGCCTGTTCCGGTCAAAACGGCGATACGCAAACCGGCACCGGCGTTCTTCGCCATATGCAGATCGTGATTATTGTCGCCGACCACCGCCACACGCTCCGGCGGGAAGCCTATCGCCTCGCAGAAACCGAGAACCATGCCGGGCTGCGGCTTGGTGCCGTAACCGCTGTCATATCCCGCGACAAAATCGACGTCCTTTTCGAAACCGAAGCGGATGGCCGTCTGGCGGATGGAGTTTTCATTGTCGCTGGAGGCGATGCCGAGCTTGTAGCCGCGGGCCTTCAGCCTTGCGAAAAACGCCCTGAGATCGGTCACCGGCACGGATTTATCCGCCGCCTCGGTGAACAACCGGTCGAGGCGCGCCGTCAGTTCCCCGACATCGCAGGGCGAGCCGGCGGCAACCAGACCGGCGGCGATTTCAGCCGTATTGCCGGCGGCCAGAAGGCTGTCCGGTACCACATGACCGGTAACGGGGTCCATGCCGCAGGCGGAAAGAAGCCGGTCGGCAAGAGCGGGATCGCCCTTGGCGGCAATCGCCGCAAGCTCGCGGTTCACCGGACCCCAGCTGGCGTCATAGCCGAGAAGCGTGCCGTCCTTGTCGAAAAGGACTGCGGCAATCGATTGCGCCGCGTTGAGTTCGATATCCGCTACCATGAACCGATGGCGCTCCGCGGTTGCAGCTTGGCGGAAACGGTAAGCGGATTGATATAGGGTTCCAGCGCCTTGACGGTGGAGGACAGCGCACCGCGCATATCCTGAATGACCCGGTTGCCGGCATCGATCATCTTGTAACGCTCATTGTCGTTGACCAGCAGATAATGAACCGCCTTGGCCAGCATCTCCACATCGCGGATGATACGACCGCCGCCGGCGCGGATCAGTTTCTGATAGGCCTCGCGGAAATTCTGCACATGTGCGCCAGACAGAACGGCGCAGCCGAGCATCGCAGGTTCCAGCGGGTTCTGCCCGCCCTCGGCAGTCAAGGAGCGGCCGACGAAGGCAAGCTCGGTCAGGCGCAGATAAAGCCCCATTTCGCCGATGGAATCGCCGAGGAAAATATCGGTTTCCGGCGTAATCACGTCATTGCGGCTGCGGCGGGCGACC
Organism: Agrobacterium sp. 16-172Ci; assembly: GCF_053522725.1. Classification (NCBI taxonomy): domain Bacteria; kingdom Pseudomonadati; phylum Pseudomonadota; class Alphaproteobacteria; order Hyphomicrobiales; family Rhizobiaceae; genus Agrobacterium; species Agrobacterium sp. 16-172Ci. Next base: position 5,738 of record NZ_JBNWBW010000006.1, on the reverse strand, counting down.
GAAAGATTCATGCCCTTCAGCATCGCCTCGACATCGTCGCCACGCTCGGGATGGCGCGGCACGATGATGGTCAGTTGCCCATTGCGCGACTTGATCGCCGCATGAACGGTGGCGGCAGCCTTCTCCTCGCCGTCGAAAGTGGAGATGGCGGCCCATGTCTTGCGATTGCCGACCTGCTTGCGATAGCTCTCCAGCAGCGCCTCGTCGCATGGCGGCGGGTCGGTGTCGCCCTTGAGGTTACCAGAAATCACCACCGGCCAGGAGCCGAGATCGCGGAAGCGTTCGGCATCGAGATCGGACTGCGCAACCACCAGCGCCAGCTTGGAAAACAGCGATTCAGCAATGTCATGCCGGGCTTTCCAGCGGTCGAAGGAACGGTCGGAGAGGCGCGCATTGACCCGGATCTGCGGAATGTGCCGGCGTTCCAGCTCCATCATCGTCACCGGCCAGATTTCCGATTCCGCAGTGATGGCTGCATCCGGTGCCCAGTAGGTCAGGAAACGGTTGACCGCGATTTTGATATCGAGCGGCACATATTGATGGATCACATCGTCGCCCAGCCGCGTGCGGGTCAGTTCGGCCGAGGTGACGGTGCCGGTGGTCAAAAGCACGAAGATATCGCGCTTGCGGATTTCGCGGATCAGCGGAATAAGCGCCAGCGTTTCACCCACGCTTGCGGCATGGAACCAGACCAGCGGCCCGCGCGGGCGCTCGGCGCTGGCATAACCGAAACGCTCAAGCCGACGGCGCTTGTCTTCCTTGCCCTTCGCCGCCCGATAGGAAAGATAGGGCTTCGCGAACGGGTAAGCGGCGATACCGGCAATGCGGTAACCGGAAAGAGCGAAACGTGCGATACGGCTGCTCATGACATTCTGCCCTTGATCATTCCGCGCAATGCCCTTCCCCTGTTTTTGGTTGTTATCGCCGCCTACTTCTTCTCAAATTGCGTCATTTTTTGTCATCGGAAACGAAAGCGCGATCACATTTTCTCGCCGCGGTATTCCCGGCCTGCGCCGCTCGCGCAGGAATCACGGAAAAACTCGCTTTCACCCAATAGTATTACAACGCAAGGGCAAAAGGACTCAAATTTTGTCGTCCGGATTGAGAAGACGGTGCATATGCACGATAAAATAACGCATATGGGCGTTATCGACGGTCATCTGCGCCTTGGACTTCCATGCGGTGAGCGCGGAAGCATAATCCGGATAGATGCCGACGATATCGAGCGCGTTCAAATCCCGGAACTGAACATCCTGAAGGTTTTCCAGTTCGCCGCCGAATACGAGGTGCAGCAGCTGTTTCTGTTTGCCAGATTCCGTCATGTCTTTGTCTCTTTCTTAAACTCTGAGAGAGGCCTTCATCTGCGGGATTTCCCGGCAAACGTCAACTGTCAGACAGATGTGAAAACGCTTTCAAAAGTGCAGGCAGCGCATAATCTGCTGCAGCGCACAATGCGGGGTGGTTCACCTGCCGGCGATTATACATCAGAGGTTTTCCATCGAGCCCGACCAGCCGGCCGCCAGCCTTCTCCAGAATGAGGTCGGCAGCGGCGAGATCCCACTCGTGCGAGTTGGCCTTGACCAGCGTTCCGTCGATGCGGCCATCCGCCACCATGGCCAGCCGGTAGGCGAGCGAGGGTACGTGCGGAATGCGCTTGACGCCACCCCGCACCTCTTCCGGCAGATGCGTGATTACGTCTTCTGGCGCCGCCAGATGGAAGATGCCGGCATTTTCACGCGCGGCAAAAACGGGCGCTCCGTTTTTCAGCGCTTCGCCGCCTTCCAATGCGGTGAATTCCTCGGCAAGCGCCGGGGCGACAAGGGCCGCTACCACCGGCCGGCCCTCATGCACCACCGCGACGCTGACGCACCAGGTATCCCGACCGCCGATGAAGGCACGGGTGCCATCGATGGGATCGACGACGAAGACGGTGGAGCGGGAAAGCCTGTCCGTATCGTCATCCGTCTCTTCGGAGAGCCAGCCGTATTCCGGCCGGGCGGAGCGCAGGATGGTTTCGAGAATTTCATTGGCGGCGTAGTCGGCCGCGCTGACCGGCGAAAGCCCGCCATTCTTCCACCAGACCTCGGGATCCTTGCGGAAGAAACCGAGGGCCGTCTCGCCCGCCTTGCGGGCGGCTTCGAGGACCAGCCTCAGATCGGAGGCCCAGCGGGCCTCAGCCATATCGTTCATTTTGCCGTCTTTTCCGCGCGCCTCACACGGCGCGCCTGTTTTTCTCTTCGCACTTGCACACAAAGTGCCGGCGAAAACAACCCGCAGGCCGTCTCACTTGCCCGCGATCGTCATGCCTTCAATGGCGAGCGTCGGGGCAGCGACGCCGTATTTACGGTCGATGTCATTAGCCGGCGTGACCCGCATGAACATGTCCTTCAGGTTCGAGGCGATGGTGACCTCGGAAACCGCAAAGGTCTTTTCACCATTCTCGATCCAGAAACCGCTCGCCCCGCAGCTATATTCACCCGTGATCATATTGGCGCCGTGGCCGATCAGCTCGGTGACGTAAAAGCCGGTTCCGACCTGTCGCAGCAGGTCCTCCGGCGAGAGATCGCCCGGCTCCAGCGCCAGATTGGTGGAGGCCGGCGAAACCGCCGTGCCGCCGCGCACGCCGCGACCGTTGGTTTCAAGGCCGAGTTCCCGCGCCGCCGAGGTGGACAGGAACCAGTGCTTGAGAACACCGTCCTCAATCATCGTCATCTTCTCGCCGCGCACGCCCTCGCCATCGAAGGGACGCGAGGACGGGCCGCGCACGATCTGCGGATCGTCGGTGAGATAAAGGCCCTTTTTCAGAACCTGCTGACCCATCTTATCGCGCAGGAAGCTGGTCTTGCGGGCAACCGACGCGCCGTTGATGGCGCCAGCAATCGCACCGACAAAACCGCGGGCGATGCGCGGATCGAAAACCACGGTGATGTTGCTGCCGGTATCGACCTGGCGCGGGCCGACACGGCGCACGACTTTTTCCCCGGCGCGGCGGCCGATTTCTTCGGCGGCATCCAGATCGGCATAATAAAGGCGGCTGTCGAAATCGTAGTCGCGCTCCATCTTCGTGCCTTCGCCGGCAATGACGCTGACGGAACGGCTGAAGCGGCTGCCCATATAGCTGCCGGAAAAACCGTGCGAGGTGGCAAGCACGAGGCCGCCCATGCCGCTCGATGCGCCGGCGCCGGAGGAATTGCTGACACCCTTGACCGCAAGTGCTGCCTCTTCCGAAGCAAGGGCTGCCTCACGCAGCTGATCGGCCGACACTTCCGTCGCATCGAAAAGCTGAAGATCGTCATAGGAAGTGGCCAGCCGTTCCTTGTCCGCAAGGCAGGCAAAGGGGTCTTCCGGCGAAACCTTCGCCATCGCCACGGCCCGCTCCGCCAAGGTCTTCAGGTCGAAGCCCGGATTGGCCGAAACGCTTGCCACCCGGCGGCCAACGAAGACGCGCAGGGAAAAATCGTCGCTTTCGGAGGATTCGGTGCTTTCCACCTTGCCGAGCCGCACGCCGACCGATTGCGAGCGGGAGCGGACGACAACGGCATCCGCCTCATCGGCACCGGCGGCGCGGGCAAGATCGACAAGCTGGCTGGCGCGATCGAGAAGTTTGGAAGAATCTATTTCTGAGGACATGAGTTGGCCTTTCATTCCTGTTCCATTTATTGTGCCAAGAACCCCGCATCAAGGGCGAAACGCCGCTTTCTCCATTCGGACGGTATTGTCGCCACCCTATTCGAAAGTCCGCCCGCATGACCGAGCACGACGCTCTCTTTTCCGAACCCCTGCTGCTTCTCGCCGGCGCGGTCATCGCGGCCTCGGTTTTCCGCAAGCTTGGCCTTGGCACCGTGCTCGGTTATCTGGTGGCCGGCATCATCATCGGGCCGTTCCTGCATCTGGTCACGGATGCGAAGGACATCTTCAACGTCTCGGAACTTGGCGTCGTTTTCCTGCTCTTCATCATCGGTCTCGAACTGAAGCCGTCGCGCATCTGGCAGATGCGGCGCGATATCCTAGGGCTTGGGATGGCGCAGGTGCTGGTGACGGGCAGCGTGCTGGCGGCCATTGCCTGGTGGGCAGGGCTGATCGACTGGCGCGGCAGCCTCGTCGCCGGTTTCGGCCTTGCGCTTTCCTCCACCGCCTTTGCGCTGCAAATCCTTGCCGACGACGGCGACATGAATACGCGGCACGGCAACCGCTCCTTTTCGATCCTGCTGTTTCAGGACCTCGCCATCGTGCCGCTTCTTGCCCTCGTCACCATTCTTTCCAACCGGCCGGATGTGCCGACGGATTCGATGGTGTCCGATCTCATCGCCTCCGTCGTTGCCGTGGCCGGCATGGTGCTGGCCGGGCGGTATCTGCTGACGCCGATGTTCCAGATCATCGCCCGCACCGGTGCGAGGGAGGTGATGATTGCCGCTGCCCTCTTCGTCGTCATCGGCGCTGCCGCCGTCATGGAGGCGGTGGGCTTGTCGATGGGCATGGGCGCGCTGCTGGCGGGGCTGATGCTGTCGGAATCTTCCTACCGGCACGAGCTGGAAGCCGATATCGAGCCGTTTCGCGGCCTGTTTCTGGCGCTGTTCTTCATGGCGGTCGGCATGTCGCTGCATATCCATATCGTCTATGAACATATTTTGCTCATCCTGATCGCCGTGCCGGCGATGATGGCGGTGAAGGCGGCGCTGATCTATGGCCTTTGCCGCATCGCCGGCTCGTCGCGTTATGCATCGAGCCGCATCGCGCTGCTTCTGGCGCAGGGCGGCGAATTCGGCTTCGTGCTCTTCACCACCGCTGCCGCCTCCGGGCTGTTTCCGCAGGCGACGGCCTCGATCCTCGTTGCCGTCGTCACGCTTTCCATGGCGCTGACGCCGCTTCTGGCGGTGATTTCACGCCGGCTGACGGCGGAGGATGCGGAAGAGGACAAGCTGGAAGAGGATTTCGACGGGGCGGGCGCGGATGTGCTGATGATCGGCTTTTCCCGCTTCGGCCAGATCGCCTCGCAGATCCTTCTCGCCGGCGGGCGCGACGTGACTGTCATCGACAGCTCGGCCGACCGCGTCCGGCAGGCCGCCCGTTTCGGCTTCCGTATCTTTTTCGGCGATGGCACCCGTAAGGACGTGCTGATCGCCGCCGGCATCGAGCGGGCCGATCTCGTTGCGGTCTGCACCCACAAGAAGGAGGTGACCGACCGTATCATCGACATGATCCAGTCGGAATTTCCGAGCGTGCGCATCTATGCCCGCTCCTATGACCGCGTGCATTCCCTCGACCTCAGAAAAAAGGGCGTGGAATATGAAATCCGCGAAACGCTGGAATCGGGCCTGCTGTTCGGCAGGCGCATTCTGGAGGGGCTGGATATGGATGGCGAAAGGGCGCTGGCGATTGCCGACGACATTCGCGAACGCGACGAGGAGCGGTTGCAGCTACAGGCCGTGGAAGGCCTCGCCGCCGGCCGGCAGATGCTGCACAACAAGCCGGTGCGCGAGGTGAAGCCCGAACCGCTGATGAAGCCGAAGACCAAAGCGGAAAAGTGGGAAGAAGAAGAGAATGCGGAGGACAGCGAGACGGAAGTTTCGCTGTGAATTGAGTTCAACTTAGTGACTGGGAGCGCAGCGCTTGTTTCTTCTCCCCGCCGGGGAGAAGTCCGCGGCAGCGGGATGAGCGACTGTCTTTGATGTCAAGCGTTTTGCCATGGTTTGTTGTCTCTGATGATGGCGTTGAGCATTGTCAGAAGCTTTCGCATG